>NZ_CBTK010000086.1 GCF_000531125.1 Candidatus Contendobacter odensis Run_B_J11
TGATGGGTGTAAAGAGAAGTTTAACGGTGTGATTGAAATCGTCAAGAAAAAGAAAAAGAAAGAATTTCATGTCTTACCTCGGCGATGGGTGGTTGAAAGAACCTTTGCCTGGCTCAATCGATACCGCCGATTAATAAAGATTACGAGCGGAAACCGACATCCAGTCAGAGTCATGTTTATGTTGCTTCAATCCGATTAATGTTGCGGAGAATTTTTAAAGAACGTGCTAAGAAATTAGCTGAAAGCATGGCATTATTACCAGCAACTAATTCTGCGGAAGCTTAGGAGAAAAGGGTTTTTCGACAGTCTCTTAGAGAATTTGTTGTTCCCAAACTTCTTGTTCAGGTTGTATGGTGGGTCGATGATCGCCAGATCAATAAAAATATTGGGCAGGAAGTCAATGCAAGAGAACAAGTCTTGATGAATTAGCCTATCTTCAATTTCATTAGGGGCGCTTGGTGCTCCCAACGAAATTGTTTGGCGCATGAGGACATCAGTCTCGTCCTCGTAAACGACTAGGGTTCGGTTGCGCGGTGTTCTTTCTTTCATTGCGTAATGTTACCTCAGTGGGTGGATTCTTAGTTTCTAACGTCTTTGCCCACCGAGGCCGCGCCACACGACGAGCGTTCAAATGCCACAACTGGCTATGGCGCAGTCTCCGGTTATAAGCAAACAGTTGCCATGAAAGTATAGGCGGATGAAGGCCAAAGCACCCCCTCGCCGTCTGCGCGACGATTTTTTCACCGCGGTCGAGCGAACTCAGGCCATCTTGGGCAGATAGCCGAATTTCCGCAACTGTTTGATCCAGCGTGGCGCGTTCCGTTTTACCGCCAGCGCTTCGTAATCGACCGTGGAATCGTGATAAGGCACCTGGCGCGACAGCAGCACGAACACCGTCTTAAGGACTTTATGGCCGATGGCGACGATCGCCTTCTTGGTCCCCCGACGACTGACCAAGTTTTGAAACCGGCTCTTAAACTGACTCGTCGTTCGTACTGCAGCCCAAGCGATTTGGCAGAGGAGGGTACGGACATAGCGATTGCCCGGTGCGGTATCGCCCCGTCGCCGTTTGCCGGCGGACTCGTCATTACCCGGACAGACCCCGGCCCATTTACATAACCGTCCCGCGTTGCCAAATGCGGTCATATCCACGCCGATTTCGACCAGGAGTTTCGCCGCGGCCAACCGATCGATGCCGGGCATGGTCATGAGCAGTTGCAGGGCCGCCTCATGGGGCTGGAGCGCCTCCACCAGATAACGTTCGAGGTCAGCCCGCTGCGCCTCCAAAGCCTGGAGATGATGACGAATCGTGTTCGCGACGAAACGATGATCTGCGCTCAATTCGCCTTGGAGCGCTGCTAATAACTCCTCGCGCGGGGCCTGGAGCCGCCCGGCCAGGCTGAGCGCCTGTTCCGGGGTTCCGCCATCCAGCAAGCAGTTAATCATCGCGGTCGCGGCGACCCCATGCGGATCGGAGACCACCGCAGTAATGCGAACCCCGGCATCGCTCAACACCTTGACCAGCCGGTTCTTCTCCATCGCCCGCATCGCGGTGATTTTTTGATGATGCCGACTGACCTGGCGCAGGGTGTGCAGCCGCTCCGGCGGGATGAAACTGCCGCGCAGCAGGCCAGCCCGGGCTAGCATCGCCAGCCATTCGGCATCGCTGGTGTCGGTTTTGCGGCCCGGAACCTTTTTGACCTGCCGGGCATTGACCACTTGGGCATGAATCCCGACTTTTTCCAGGGCCGCATATGGGCTTTTCCAATAAATTCCCGTGCTTTCCATGACGACAATGTCGGGTTTGAAGCTCGCGATCCAGTCGGCCATCGCGCGTCGATCGCGCTGGAAACCGCCAAATTCGCGGCGATGCACCACCGGTTCCACACCGGGTTCGGCAATAATGATACAGACGCAGAGCAGGGCTAAATGAATGTCAATCCCAACCGCACAACGGAAAATGGGTTGAATGTCCATGGGAACCTCCCCTGAAGGTGGGCAATGAACGACTCGGTGGGAGGTTCACCAGGGTTCCGCGTCTTCCTGACCTCCCGTGGCCAACGCCGGAGGGCATCGGTACGAAGAGGCCGGTCAAGTTGCCATGCGTGCTCGAAGCGACAGTCGGGGGTGCGGTGCGGAACCACCGGTTCATGTTAGGCACGACGTTGAACGTTCATTCTGAGTTCGTCCTGCGGTGAGCCTCCCAAGCGGGAGCCTACTTTCATCGTCGGGGGTGTCAAGACCTGACATGACTGTTAGGCGGGTTGTTGAATGTTGGATTGCCAAAAACACGGCAACTTAACCTACGCGGCTTACTCGAATGATGCGCTTCGTTCCTTAGCGCATCCTACTCGTGCCAATTGATTTAATTGAAATTTATCTGTAACGAATAGGCTAGGTAGTTACAATTTTAATCTGTAAAATTTAAATCAGGCTTAATTCTGTACAGTACGCGAATGCCACCTTTATCCGTTGATTCTTGAGTAATATCAAAAAACTCTGTTGCTAAGATAATTGCCTTCAGTTTTTTATGACCATATCTCTCTTCTAAATTGGTAAGCTCTTCGGGAAAATGTTGGTGGATAGAATGTGCCGCATTGCTAAGTACCACCCAACCATCAGACCTTGCTTTTTGCTGTGCAATCTCAAAAAGCCATACGACAAGCTGGCTTTGCCTTAAAAGTGAAAGCTCAATGTGTTTTTTACATTCATTGGAAACCAAAAAAACTGCGAATTCTTTTATAGCATTAATTTCAGCTTTTAAAGCCTCTAGCTCGAGTAATATTTTTTCTCGTTGCTGGTCAAGATACAGCTCAGTCTCTGTACTACTTTCAAATGAACGAGTATTCCATTTTGGTAATAGGTGGTGAATTAAATCATTTCGCTCTGCAACTAACGAAGCTAATGCCATTTTTCGCTTCTCGTAATAAAAAACATCATCAGATTCAATCGCATATCTGAAATAAAACCACGGTTCTTTTAGTTCTTCTGGTAAATTTGTAGCTTCCTTGGGGGCTGAAAAATTGCCTTCAATATACTGACCAACCACTTGCCCCATCGTCTGTTTGTGAATCTTTGTGATGCGTTGCTCATGGTTTGTTTTTAACTCGCTGGCGTAACCTGAAATTTTGTTACTAGCTAATAAACACTTTAACATATGTTCCATTTGTTGAAATAACATGACATTTCTGCCGATTTTCCGCAGAACTTCATTTTTAAGCTTTTCCAATTCTATATCTATTTCCATGATGCCTCACTAAAATTAGTCAGCCGCCACCATAGCGACCAACACGATATAAATCCAAAACCCGCCAATTCCTGCGGACGCTATTTCACCCTGTTGCCGCTTGCCGAGTAACCATCCACCAAGTCATTCAAGGGTAGAACACCGCTCCCGCCCTTTCCAACCGAATTCCTCTCCATAAAACTAAATCGCAGTGACCCGAACGCTCACCGTCAGAATGGGCGCTGGCCCTTTTGGCCCAATAAAACTGCCGGCAACGGGCGGCACTGTTTCTGGATGACGAGCGACCGCCACCGGAATATGTCGGCTGCCGGTTAATTCACCCGCAGTAGGATCAAACCCTTTCCAACCCGGTCCGGGCAAATAGACTTCGGCCCAGGCGTGAGTGGTGGCATTGCCTGCTTCATTGCCTGGAGTGTGTGAATAGCCGCTGACAAAGCGGCTGGCGAGTCCCAGGGTGCGGCAGGCTTCAATAAACAGGGTGGCGTAATCCCGACAGGAACCGCTGCGGCTATTCAGCGTTTGCGCGGGCGGCTGTACCCCCGGTTCTTCGCGCACCACATATTGAAATTGGCTGGCAATGGTTCGATTCAACCGATCCAGCAGCACATAGGTTTCCATCGAACCTTGAGTGAGGCTCAACTGTTCCAGCCAGCGATACAACACCGCTTGCTGCTGGGGATAAACCAGTTGCTGAAAAGGCGCGAGATCAATCTGCTCTTCGGGCGGGTACTGGAAGGGATAACGCACCGCGTAATCTTCAACGATGAAATCAAGCGGGGTCACATCGTAATGCTGGAGGATCACTTCACTGCCGATAGACAACCGTGGCCCCCCTTCCTGAAAACTCACTACGGCCAAGGCGTTATCCCAAACATCTCGATACCACTTGGTCTGATGGCGGGCGGGCGTAATGTCGAGCTTCAAAGACTCAATGCGGATGTTGTGCCCTTCACGCGGACGGA
Source organism: Candidatus Contendobacter odensis Run_B_J11 (assembly GCF_000531125.1). Lineage (GTDB taxonomy): Bacteria > Pseudomonadota > Gammaproteobacteria > Competibacterales > Competibacteraceae > Contendibacter > Contendibacter odensensis. The sequence goes on from NZ_CBTK010000086.1 coordinate 4,210, forward strand.
GCAGGAGGCGGTGCGGCTGGAATGTCACCGGGCCGGCAAATTGATAGACGGTGAGATGATTGATCCGCAAACGCTGCATCGCCCTGACTCCGCTGATTTTGGCCGGATTTCAGCTTAACACCCTCATCAGCGATCTGCACTTCACGCGCTGCATGAGCGGGTTTCAGCGATAGCTGCATATTTCCTACTGCCGGACTATAGTTTAGAAACTTTCCAACATTCGCCGGGCAGCGTGGTCACACCGGCGTCGGCGCAGTTCCCACCCCTCCCCGCGACGAGGCGGTGGCGCTTCTAAAAACCCCACATTTCAGGATTGATCCATGACCATCGAGAATGATAGCGACCTGGACCCACAGGAAACTCAGGAGTGGCTCGAAGCCCTCGAAGCGGTGCTGGAAGAAGAAGGCTTGCAACGCGCTCACGACCTGTTGGGCGCGTTGCAGGATAAAGCCCGCGCCGCTGGCGTCCACATGCCCTACAGCGCCAATACCCCGTACATCAACACCATCCCGGTGGATCAGGAGGAATACACCCCCGGCGATCCCGGCATGGAATGGCGCATCCGTTCGCTGATCCGCTGGAATGCGCTGGCGATGGTGATCAAATCCAACCGGGTCAGTTCGGAACTGGGCGGCCATATCGCCAGTTTCGCCTCTAGCGCCACTTTGTACGATGTCGGTTTCAACCATTTCTGGCACGCGCCCAACGATCAGCACGGCGGCGATTTAGTCTTTATTCAGGGCCATTCCGCGCCCGGCATTTATGCCCGCGCCTATCTGGAAGGGCGGTTGACCGAACAGCAATTGGATAATTTCCGCCAGGAAGTGGACGGCAACGGTTTGTCGTCCTACCCGCATCCGTGGCTAATGCCCGATTTCTGGCAATTTCCCACCGTGTCTATGGGACTCGGCCCGATTCAGGCCATTTATCAAGCCCGGTTCATGAAATACCTGCACAACCGGGGGCTGGTGAATACCGAAGGTCGCAAGGTCTGGTGTTTTTGCGGCGATGGCGAAATGGACGAGCCGGAATCATTGGGCGCGATTGCGTTGGCGGCCCGCGAGAATCTGGACAATCTGATCTTCGTGATCAACTGCAATCTGCAACGCCTCGACGGCCCGGTGCGGGGCAGCGGCAAGATCATTCAGGAACTGGAAGGCGATTTTCGCGGCACCGGCTGGAACGTGATCAAGGTGCTGTGGGGTTCCTACTGGGACCCGCTATTGGCCGCCGACAAGAAAGGGCTGCTGCGCAAGCTGATGGAAGAATGCGTGGACGGCGAATATCAGAACTTCAAGGCCAAGGGCGGCGCGTATACCCGCGAGCATTTCTTCGGTAAGGTTCCCGAACTCAAGCAGATGATCAGTCACCTGTCCGATGAAGACATCTGGCGGCTGAACCGGGGCGGCCACGATCCGCACAAGATTTACGCCGCCTACGCGCAAGCCAGCAAACATCAGGGTCAGCCGACCGTCATTCTCGCCAAGACCGTCAAGGGTTACGGCATGGGCGTAGCGGGCGAAGGCAAGAACATCACTCACTCGCAGAAGAAAATGGGCGAACAGGCGCTTAAAGACTTTCGCGACCGGTTTCATATCCCGATTTCCGATGATCAACTGTACGCCGCGCCGTTCTTCAAACCGGCGGAGGACAGCCCGGAAATTCAATATCTCAAAGCCCGCCGCGCCGCCTTGGGTGGTTATCTGCCGCAACGCCGCCGCACCGCACCGCCATTACAAGCCCCGGTACTCGCCAGTTTCGATACCCTGTTGCAGGACACCGGCGAGCGCGACATGTCCACCACGATGGCCTTTGTCCGCATCCTGACCCAACTGGCGCGGGACAAGGCGATTGGCCGTTACGTCGTGCCCATCGTCGCTGATGAAGCGCGCACCTTCGGCATGGAAGGCATGTTCCGCCAGATCGGCATCTATTCGCCACGCGGCCAACTGTACGAGCCGCAGGACGCTGACCAATTGATGTACTACAAGGAAGACAAGAAGGGGCAGATTTTGCAGGAAGGCATCAATGAAGCCGGAGCCATGTCGTCGTGGATCGCGGCGGGCACCGCGTATGCCAATCATGGCGTCAACATGGTGCCGTTCTACATTTATTACTCCATGTTCGGCTTCCAGCGCATCGGCGATCTGGCGTGGGCGGCAGGCGATATTCAGGCGCGGGGCTTCCTGATTGGCGGCACTTCCGGGCGCACCACGCTGGCGGGCGAAGGCTTGCAACATCAGGACGGCCACAGCCAGATTTTCGCCCAGTTCATCCCCAATTGCGTGTCCTACGATCCCACCTTCGCCTACGAACTGGCGGTGATCATTCAGGACGGGCTGCGGCGGATGTACCAGGAGCAGGAAAATGTCTTTTATTACGTCACCACGCTGAACGAAAACTACCATCATCCCGCCATGCCGGAAGGCGCTCAGGACGGGATTCTCAAGGGGATGTACCTGTTCAAAGCCGCTCAGGGCGATGGCCCGCGAGTACAACTAATCGGCTGCGGTTCCATTCTGCGCGAGGTCATGACCGCCGCTGATTTACTGCGTGATGATTGGGGCGTGACCGCCGATATTTGGGCCGCGCCCGGCATCAACGGCCTGACCCGCGACGGCCAGGACGCCGACCGCTGGAATCTGCTGCATCCCGATCAGCCGCCGCGAGTGCCTTACGTCACCGCCTGTCTCGACGGTCATCCCGGCCCGGTGGTGGCCGCCACCGACTACATGAAGCTCTACGCCGAGCAATTGCGGCCCTTTATTCCCCGCCGCTATTGGGTGTTGGGTACGGACGGCTTTGGCCGCAGCGATACCCGCGTCAAACTGCGTCATCATTTCGAGGTGGACTGGCGCTATGTGGTGATTGCGGCGCTCAAGCTACTGGCGGAAGAAGGGGCGCTGCCGGTCGCCAAGGTGAGTGAAGCCATTGAAAAATATGGCGTCAATTCCGACAAGCCCAATCCGGTCACCGTCTGAACCCGGCGCAAGGAGGACAACGCATGAGCATCATCAAAGAAATTCATGTGCCGGACATCGGCGACTTCAAGGGCGTGGACATCATCGAAGTCATGGTCGCGGCGGGCGATGTGATCGAGGTGGAAACTCCGCTGATCATTCTGGAAACCGACAAGGCCAGTATGGAAGTGCCGTCGCCGCTGGCCGGTCTGGTGCGCGAGGTCAAGGTCAAGCCCGGCGACAAGATTTCCCAAGGCGATCCGATCCTGTTTCTGGAAATTCAGGAAAGCGTGACACGGGCCGAACCAACATCGGCTGCCAGCGATGAAGCGGCGGCGGCGGCTTCATTGCTGGTTGCCAGCGAAACCCGTGAAGTGCGGATACCCGATATTGGCGATTTCAAGAATATCCCGGTGATCGAAGTGCTGGTTACGCCCGGCGACCGGGTGGAAATTGACACCCCGCTGGCAACGCTGGAAAGCGACAAGGCCAGTATGGATATTCCTTCGCCGTTTGCGGGAACGGTACAAGCCGTCGAGATCAAAGTCGGCGATAAAGTGTCGCAGGGCGATCTGATCCTGCTGCTGGTTACGACCGGAGATTCAACCGCCAAGCCGCAACTGCCTGATACCCTCAGCGCCATCGCGCTCGGCCCGCGCACCCCTAAACCGCAACATGCGCCGCCCGCGCCGCCAGTGAAAGCGCCACCGGTCAGCGCAGTTCCCGCCGCCAGTTTCGCCAGGGTTCACGCCAGTCCGTCAATCCGGCGGTTCGCCCGCGAACTGGGGGTAGATTTAACCCGTGTGGTTAAGGGTTCCGGTCCCAAGGGGCGGATTCTCAAGGACGATGTGCAGAGTTTCGTCAAGCAGGTCATGTCGGGGACCTTCAAACCGGCTTCGCTGGGCGAAGGCGCAACGGGTGGCTTGCCCGCCGGTTATATGGGGATTCCGCCGATTCCGCCGGTGGATTTCAGCAAATACGGGCCGATAGAAACGCAACCGCTCAGCCGGATTAACAAGCTGTCCGGGGCCAATCTGCATCGGGCTTGGCTGAACATCCCGCATGTCACTCATCAGGATGAAGCCGACATTACCGAGGTCGAAGCCTTCCGCGTGGCGTTGACCGAGGAAGCCAAGGCCCGCGATCTTCGCGTGACGATGCTGGGTTTTCTGCTGAAAGCCAGCGCCGCCGCGCTCAAGCAGTTTCCGGCCTTTAACGCTTCGCTGGATGCCAGCGGCGAAAATCTGATTCTCAAGCAGTACATTCACATTGGCGTGGCGGTGGATACCCCGGACGGGCTGGTGGTGCCGGTGATCCGCGACGTGGATAAAAAGAGCATTTTCGACCTGTCGGCGGAATTGGGCGCGTTGTCGGCCAAGGCTCGCAACAAGAAGCTCGGCCCCGGCGAAATGCAGGGCGGCTGTTTCACCATTTCCAGCCTGGGCGGGATTGGCGGCATCGCGTTCACCCCAATCATCAATGCGCCGGAAGTCGCCATTTTGGGCGTGACCCGCTCGAAAATGGCCCCGGTGTGGAACGGCAAGGACTTTACCCCACGCCTGCTGTTGCCGCTGTCGGTGTCCTACGACCATCGGGTGATTGACGGCGCACAGGCGGCTCGTTTCACCGCCTATCTGGCCCGATTGCTCGGCGATATTCGCCGCCTGCTGCTTTAGGAACGAACAAGCCATGAGCGAAATCATTGAAATCAAGGTGCCGGACATCGGCGACTTCAAGGGCGTGGATGTCATTGAAGTGTTGGTCAAGCCCGGCGATACGGTTGCGCCGGAAGACTCGTTGATCGTGCTGGAAACCGACAAGGCCAGTATGGAAGTGCCTTCGCCGGCCGCTGGCGTGGTTCAGGAAATCAGAATCAAGGTCGGCGACAAAGTGTCAGAAGGCGATGTGGTGTTGATGCTGGCGGCGAGCAAAATTCCCCCGGCTTCGCCACCCCCCTTTGCTAAAGGGGGGGAAGCAGAAAGTTCACCCACCTTTGAAAAAGAAGAATCAGGTGAGATTTCACCCCCCTTTGAAAAAGGAGGGGCGGGGGGGATTTTGTTGAAGGGCGCCCCCGACATCGAAACCGAAATGCTGGTGTTGGGCGCGGGGCCAGGCGGTTATTCAGCGGCGTTCCGCGCCGCCGACCTGGGTCTGAAAACCGTGCTGGTGGAGCGTTATCCCAGTTTGGGTGGAGTCTGCCTCAACGTCGGCTGCATTCCCTCCAAGGCGCTGTTGCATGTCGCGGCGGTGATAGATGAAGCCGCGCACTTTGCCGATCTCGGCATTGCGTTTGGCAAGCCGACCGTTGATCTGGACAAGCTCCGCGCCCACAAGGGCAAGGTGGTGAATAAGCTCACTGGCGGACTGGCCGGGATGGCGAAAGCCCGTAAGGTGAATACGGTGCGCGGCTACGGTCATTTTCTGGACCCGCATCATGTTGAGGTTGAACTGACCACGGGTGACGGTCAGGATAAAACCGGCGAAAAAAAGGTGATCCGCTTTGAGAAATGCATCATCGCCGCCGGTAGCGCCGCTGTGCATTTGCCGTTTATTCCCAATGATCCGCGCATTGTGGATTCGACTGGGGCGCTGGAACTGCGCTTTATTCCTAAACGGCTGCTGGTGATCGGCGGCGGCATCATCGGACTGGAAATGGCGACAGTGTATTCAACGCTGGGGGCGCGGATTGACGTGGTGGAAATGCTTGATGCGCTGATGCAGGGGCCGGATCGGGATTTGGTCAAGGTCTGGCAGAAGCAGAACGCCGGGCGCTTTGACAACATCATGCTCAAGACCAAAACGGTTGCGGTCGAAGCGCTGCCAGAAGGGTTGCGGGTGACGTTCGAGGGTGAAAATGCGCCAGCGGAACCGCAATTGTACGACATGATCCTGCAATCAGCCGGTCGCTCGCCCAACGGCAAAAAGATCGGCGCGGACCAAGCCGGAATCACGGTGACTGACCGGGGTTTCATTCCGGTGGACAAGCAGATGCGCACCAACGTCCCGCATATTTTCGCTATTGGCGATATTGTCGGCCAACCGATGCTGGCGCATAAGGCGGTGCATGAAGCGCATGTCGCCGCCGAAGTCGCTGCCGGGCACAAGAGTTTCTTTGACGCCAAGGTGATTCCCGGGGTGGCCTATACCGATCCGGAAGTCGCCTGGGTGGGCCTGACCGAGGAGGAGGCCAAGAAGGAAGGCATCAAGATTGGTGTCGGCAAATTCCCTTGGGCTGCTTCTGGTCGCGCCATTGCCAATGGCCGCGATGAAGGTTTCACCAAGCTGATTTTCGATGAGGACACCCATCGGATTGTCGGCGGCGGCATCGTCGGCACTCATGCTGGCGATTTGATTAGCGAGCTGGCATTGGCGATTGAAATGGGCTGCGATGCGGCGGATATTGCCCTGACCATCCATCCGCATCCAACCTTGGGTGAATCGGTCGGGATGGCGGCGGAAGTGTTCGAGGGGACGATTACTGATCTGTATATCCCGCGTAAGAAGAAGTAGAAATCGGCTTGTCGGCGATGATTCATTGCTGATCGCCGACAAGCGACTTTAACTCAGCCGCTTAAAACCTCAACCGGCGACCGGCTCCAGAACAGCGCGTGCAGTCGAAGCAGTGTTTCGGGGTCGGCGATCAAATCGCGCTTCTGCGCTGCGCTCAAGCTATCCGGCCCTTCTTCCTCCAACTGGTGAATTAATCCTTCCAGATAATGTCGGCGGCGCTTGCCCGGCGGCTCGCGTTCCGGCAGCAGCGACAGATGCAGCGCATTAACATAAGGATCGGTCAACGCTTGGACAAAACGACTGCCCGACGCTTCCCGCAACACCGGCAGCACTGGCTCATCCTCCTTCAGATTTGCTTCCAGATAGCGCAGCACCGCCGGCGGATCGGTCTCTTCCGGGGTCAGGAACAGACCCCATTCCCGCGACATGCGCCCCAACGCGATGCTGCTCGACAGCATCGACACTGGAATGGCCAGCATCAACCCCAACAGCACAGGGATGAACCACCAGAAGAACGCCGGCACATAGTGGTAGCTGAGTACCCCGGCCACCACCCCGATCAGGGTCTGCATCCCATGGGTCAACGCCGCTTCCCGGAAGCCGGTTTCGTGATCACCGCGCTGCTGCGACGGCCAGCCGACCGCACGGCGCATCAGGATCGCCAGCACGAACTTGGTCTGAAACAGCATCAGCACCGGCGCGGTCAACACTGAGAACACGGTTTCCAGCACCACGCTCAAGGTCGCATTGAGCATTCCACCATAGGCACGGCGCAGCCGACTGTCCTTGAGCAGCAGCACCAGCGCCAGGATCTTGGGCAAAAATAGCATGGTCAGGGTCACCAGCAGGACGGTGGTCATCTCGACCGCAAACGAGACCGGCCACACCGGGATCCAGTTTTGTCCAAAGAAATACACCTGTTCCTGCTGGGTCTGAAAGTACGCATCAACCCCAGTGGCGATCAGGAACAGTAACCACAGTGGCGAAGCCAGGTACGACATCACCCCCATCGAGAAATGCAGCCGGCTCAGCGCGTTGAAACCCTGGGATAGCGCCAGCCGCAGGTGCTGGAGATTGCCTTGGCACCAGCGGCGGTCGCGCTTGGCGTAGTCAATCAGGGTGGGCGGGATTTCCTCGTAGCTGCCCTCCAGATCGTAGGCCAGCCACACTTCCCAACCGGCCCGCCGCAGCAGCGCGGCCTCGACAAAATCGTGACTGAGAATGTCGCCACCGAACGGTTCGCGCCCCGGCAACTTCGGCAGACCGCAATGATCCAGGAACGGTTGCACCCGCAGAATGGCGTTGTGGCCCCAGTAGTTGCTCTCGCCCAACTGCCAGTAATTCAACCCGGCGGTGAACATCCGCCCGTACAAGCTACCGGCGAATTGCAGGATGCGGGCAAACAGCGACACGCGATTGATCGGCACTGGCGGAGTTTGCACCAGCGCCACCCGTGGATGGCGCTCCATAATCCGCACCATCGCCACCAGGGTTTCGCCCTTCATGATGCTGTCGGCGTCCAGCACGATCATGTAGCGATAATGACCACCCCAGCGGGTGCAGAAGTCTTCCAGATTGCCGCTCTTGCGGCTGATGTTCTCCGGCCGGTTACGGTAGAAGATGCGTCCCTTGCCGTCCAGCGCCCGCACCATATCCTGCCAGCGCAGCTCTTCCTCGACCCACACCTCCGGATCGCGGGTATCGCTCAGCACGAAGAAATCGAAGTCGCTGAGCCGCCCCGTATCCGCCAGCGACCGATGAATGGCGCGCAAACCGGCGAACACCCGCTCCGAATCCTCGTTGTAGATCGGCATCAGAATCGCGGTGCGCGGCAGAGGTGCGGCAGGCGCGGCGGAGGGGGCCGACTGGCGCGAGATCGCCCAGCGGTCGCGGCCAGTCAGAATCACAAAAAAGCCCATGAACGCGGTCCAGAACGACACGCAGATCCAGGAAAACAAGATTGCGTACAGCAGGAGCAGGATCAGTTCCATCAAGCTGATGCCATCAGTCTGGAACACGCTGACCATCAGTCCCATGGCGACCAGCGTGGTCAATAGCACCAGCAGGAAGAACATCACCCGCCGCAGGGTATGCCCCATGATCGGGGATTGAACGGATTGAGTCATGGAAAAACACATCCCGGAAAGTGAAAAACGGCTCAGGCGCGGGGTTCCGGGCGCCACAGCCGAAGCAGTGGACCCAGCAGCGAGAACAGATCAATGCGCTGCGCCGGCATGGCGCCGGGGCTGGGTATGGGCGCCGGTTCGGCAATCGCCGCACGCAGAGCATCCCGCAAGGCGTTAGCCTCACCGGGCGGAGCGAACAGTGTTGCCGGCCAGTCCGGGGCGGCTCCACTCAACAATGCGGCCCTCGCCGCCGCCAGCGCCAGCGAGGGCCTGGGCAGTTGCAGTGCCCGCGCCAGCCAGTCATCCAGCAGATCGCCGGCGGCGACGACAGCCCGCCCGACTGGATCGACCCCTGGCGTTTCCGGCAACTCCGGCAGTCGTCGCAATGCCTGTTCACTCAAGGCCGTAACCTGATCCGGGTCGCTCACGCCCAACGCTTGCCAGTAGGCGCCCAGCCGGTCAAGGAGCAGTTCGCTGGAGGGCACGGCGACGGGGGCAGGCAGATACGGCGCAGCCACGCTTACTTTGCCACGGTCCACTGATAACTCCAGGTTTCGGTCAACACGTCATTGCCCAACTTCAGAAAGCAGCGCAATTCCGACGGATTGTCCGATTGCGGCAATAACTCGAAGGACAGGCGCCAGCCGTTGGTATAGGAGTTCTTGTGGATGACCACATTCTGGATCTGGCCGGTCGAGGCGCTGACCATTGCCGTCACCGGGGCGTCATCCGCCAACTTGGCCAGCGCCTCACCACCGAAATCAATCACGAACCGCCGCCGTTCGGATTGCAATTCGCCGGTACCGCCGGCACCGATCCGACTGGCTAAGGCCCGTCCGCCGGGCGATAGATTTGGCAACTCCAGGAAGAAGAACAACCGATAGCTGTATTCCAACTGCTGGCCGGCCTCAACCGGTTTTTCCGGGGTCCAGAAAGCGGCGATGTTGTCATAACGCTCGGCGGCGCTGGGAATTTCGATCAGTTGCACTGAGCCTTTGCCCCAGTCGCCCTGTGGCTCAACCCAGATGCTGGGTCGGCGGTGATAGTGGGCTTCCAGATCCTGATAATTGTCGAAGCTGCGGTCGCGTTGCAACAGGCCGAAACCACGCGGGTTATTGTCCTGATAGGCGCTGATACGCAGCCGCTGCGGATTATTTAACGGCCGCCAAATCCATTCACCGTTGCCGGTTGCCATCAACAGGCCGTCGGAGTCGTGGACCTGCGGGCGGAAATCATCGAAAAATCGCTCGTTCAGCGCACCGTGAAGGAACATGCTGGTCAGCGGGGCTACGCCGAGTTTCTGCACCTTGTCGCGGACGAACAGGCTGGCCTTGACCTCAATCTGAGTCGCGACCCCCGGCTTGATGGCGAAGCGGTAGGCGCCGGTCAAGCTCTGGCTGTCGAGCAGCGCATAAACGGTCAGTTCGGTGGCATCCTTGCTGGGTTTTTCCAGCCAGAACTCGCGGAACCAGGGGAATTCCTCGGGCTTGGGCAGGCCGGTGTCAATGGCTAGACCGCGCGTTGAAAGGCCGTAGTTCTGTTTCTGGCCGACGGCGCGGAAATAACTGGCACCCAGAAACACCGCTACTTCATCGTAATGGCTATCGGTGTGCAGAGGGTACAGCACTTTGAAGCCGGCAAAGCCGAGATCCTTGGGCAAATTGTCCGGCACCTTGTTCTTGCCGTAATCGAACAGATCATTGGCGTATTCGACCGGTTTGCTTTCACCTTCGCCCACCACATTGATGAGTACCGGCTGAGCGAACAGGAAGCCAAGCGGTGCGAACTGGATCTCAAACGGCAACCCTTCGGCACGCCACAGGCCTTTCTCGGCCCGGAAGCGGATGTCGCGGTACTGGTCGTAATCCAGACCCTTAAGAAAATCGGGCAGGGTGTGGCTCGACGCCTGGAATGGCTGAGATGCCAACACTTCAGCGCGGCGGCGCACATCAGCGAAATTGAAGCGTTTGGGGGGCGGGGTCGTGGCCGGAGTGGCTTCGGGCACGTTGGGCGCGCTAAAACCCGCTACCGGGTCGATCCCGATACCCGTCAGCAACAATGCAAGAATCAGCAGAATTCGGACTTTCAAGGCGTTACGACTCCGTCGTTGGGGTGATCCGATCAGGGTTTGAGAGAAATCGCTTAAACGCGATATTGTATTGCCGTCCGGGCTTGCCGCCTATCCTGATTCTAAATCAGTGAATAAACAGTGAACAGGCCATGCCTGCTTCACCCTCCGGGGAATGCCATGCCGCTTCGCGAGATTACACTGTTCCGCCAGCAATGTTACGTTGCGGGTGATTGGATCGATGCCGACTACGGCGCTGTGTCTACTGTTACCAATCCCGCTACCGGTGAAATTCTAGGTCATGTTCCCGAATTGGGCACAGACGAGACCCGTCGCGCCATCGAAGCCGCTCACGCCGCCCTGCCGGGCTGGCAGGCGTTGACCGCACAAGCGCGGGCAGTCATTTTGCGGCGCTGGTTCACGCTGCTGTTGGAGCATCAGGAGGATTTAGCCACGCTGATGACTTTGGAGCAGGGCAAACCGCTGGCCGAAGCGCGGGGCGAAATCGGTTATGCCGCCAGTTTTTTGGAATGGTTCGCCGAGGAGGGCAAGCGGGTTTATGGCGATACCATTCCTGCCCAGCAATCGGATAAACGGATTTTGGTGCTGAAGGAGCCGGTCGGGGTGTGCGCGGCGATCACGCCGTGGAATTTCCCGGCGGCGATGATCACTCGCAAAGCCGGAGCGGCGCTGGCCGCCGGTTGCACGATGGTGGTCAAGCCAGCGCCACAAACCCCGTTTTCGGCGCTGGCGCTGGCGGTACTGGCAGAACGGGCGGGATTGCCCGCCGGAGTGCTGAACGTAGTGACTGGCCCGGCTCAAATCATCGGCGATGAAATTCTCGATAACCCGCTGATGCGTAAACTGAGCTTTACCGGCTCGACCCGCACCGGAAAATATCTGATGCAGCGCTGCGCTGGCACCCTCAAACGACTCTCGCTGGAATTGGGCGGCAACGCGCCTTTCATCGTATTCAACGATGCTGATCTTGAGGCGGCGGTGAGCGGCGCGCTGGCCTCTAAATACCGCAACAGCGGTCAGACCTGCGTTTGCGCCAACCGCTTTCTGGTTCAGGACGGCATTTATGAAGCTTTCGCCACTCGCCTGACCCAGGCGGTGCGCGAACAGCTCAAGGTCGGCAACGGCTTGGAGCCGGGGGTGATGCAGGGACCGCTGATTGACGCGGCGGCGCTGGCCAAGGTCGAGCGCCATGTTACCGATGCGGTAGCTCACGGCGCCAAAATCCTCACCGGCGGCCAGCGTCATGCCCTGGGCGGCACCTTTTACCAGCCAACGGTGTTGAGTGAGGTCACGCCGGAAATGTGGGTCGCCCGCGAGGAAACCTTCGGGCCGGTAGCGCCGCTGTTCCGGTTCCACACCGATGCGGAGGCAGTGGAATTAGCGAACGCCACCGAATTTGGCTTGGCGGCCTATTTCTACAGCCGCGACCTGAGCCGGGTGTTCCGGGTCGCCGAGGCTTTGCAATACGGCATGGTCGGCGTTAATACCGGATTGATTTCAACCGAGGTCGCACCCTTTGGCGGGACCAAGGAGTCCGGCTTTGGCCGCGAAGGTTCAAAATACGGCATCCATGAGTATCTGGATATCAAGTATTTGTGCATTGGTCTCGGCTGATCGCATCCATGACGTTGACTCAAGAATGCATTTATATCGGCCTGCTGGTCCTTGGAATTTTAGCGACTTTCGCTACCGCCGGTTTATTACTCTGGCTATGCAGTTTTTCCAGGTTTGCGCCGTTTTTTCAGTCGTTGCACAACTTGTCGCCGCAGGTGGTAGCGATTGTTGGCATTTTATTCGCGCTGTACACCACTTTTTTCGCCAGTGACATCTGGAATATCCGCGACCGAGCGCAGACCGCGATTCAGCAGGAAGCGGAAGCGCTGCGTAGCCTGTTCCGGCTGGCCGAGCAGCAGTCCCCGGAGATTGGGATGCCGATCATCACGGCATTACGTGATTACGCACGGGTGACGATCCAGGTCGAATGGCCGTTGCTGGCGCAGGGCCAGCCCGCCAGCGCACAGGGATTGGACGCTTGGCGACAGTTGTTGCGGGCGGTGCTGGCGCCACCAGTAGTGAACGGGGTGCCCACCAGCGTTCATGCGGTTTTGTTGCAGGAGGTGGAACGGGTGCAAGCCGCCCGTTATCAGCGGTTGACTCAGAGCCAGAAGCATGGTGATCCGCTGAAATGGTTCGCCGTGGCTTGTTTGGGCGCGTTCACGCTATTAACGGTGGCGCTGATTCATCTCGATAACTGGCGTACCCAATTGGCAGCGCTATTGATCTATTCAGCCGCGATCTCGGTCAGCTTCACGGCGGCTTATTTGCAGCGTAGCCCATTTCAGGTATTCGTCGTCAGTCCGCAGCCTATTGCTGAATTGATCACCACAGCATCGCTGCTGGATCAGCAGTGAGGTGCCGTTAATCGGTTGCTCCGGTAGTTCAATTTTTTCCAATCGGTATTGATATAGCTCTCCTTTGCATGGCACGGAATCTTTACTCTGCGACCAAGAGTAAGAGACTGTCGCAAAACTCGCCATTGATTTTGAACAAAAATTTAGCGCGGAACCCGCTTCTAGCCAGTTTTAACCCGACTCCACCATTAAGCAGATCAATAAGTTAGTTTTTAGACAGCCTCTAAGGGTTACGCCACCTTCCAGCGGGCGCTCATATCAAACAACAGCACCTCAGCAGTCTGGGCGCCCTCCAGACGTAACCACCCCGATTCGTCTATAGCCAGCCCGTCGCCTTCGCTCAGCAGTTGACCGTTGACGCACATCTCGCCTTGTGCGACTTGAATCCAGGCCAAGCGCCCCTCGCGCAGATCAAACTCGGTGACGTCTTCCCCATCCAGCAGCGCCGCATACAAATCCACATCCTGATGCAGCGTCACTGATCCGGCGCGCCCCTCGCAGGAAGCGACCAAGCACAACCGCCCGCGCTTTTCCGCCGCGCCGAAGTATTTCTGCTCATAGCTCGGTGGATAACCGACTCGATCCGGGATGATCCAGATTTGCAGAAAATGCACCGGGTCAGTTTGGGAAGGGTTGAATTCGCTGTGCTGAATACCGGTTCCCGCGCTCATCCGCTGGACATCACCCGGACGGATCACCGAACCGGTGCCCAAGCTGTCCCGATGGGCCAGCGCCCCTTCCAGCACATAGGAAACGATCTCCATATCCTGATGGCCGTGCGTATCGAAACCGGCGCCAGGAATGATCCGATCATCGTTAATCACCCGCAGCGGGCCGAAACCCATGTGCTGGGGATCGTAGTAACTGGAGAAGGAAAACGAGTGTGCGCTGTCGAGCCAGCCATGATTCGCTCGACCCCGCTCCGCTGCTGCTCTGAGAATAGCCATAGTGCCTCCAGATCATTGATTGAAAATGCAGTCTCGTGGCGAAAAATGAAGGCGCTCGGCCTCTGTGATTGATACCGGACGCCGGCTCAGCTAGTGTTAGTACCGGTTCAAACTCAATCCACGAGGACAAAAAATGATTCGTTCGATGTTCAAGCCGCTCATGACAATCGGGATTCTCGGCGTTTTGACTGGCGCCGCGCTGGCCGCCGGCGATCCAGCCGCAGGCAAGGTCAAGTTCACCACCTGCGCCGGCTGCCACGCCATCCCCGGCTATACCAATGTCTATCCTAGCTATCACGTCCCTCGGCTGGGCGGTCAGCATCCCGACTATATCATCGCCGCACTCAAAGCCTATCAGTCCGGTGAGCGCCAGCATCCCACCATGCATGCCAACGCTTTTTCGTTGAGCGAGCAGGACCAGCAGGATATCGCCGCCTACCTGGCTGGCGTCAAGACAGCAGAAGCGCCTTCCCCGGTTCGAGGCAATGCCACTGCCGGCAAGACCAGGAGTGCAACCTGTGCGGCCTGTCACGGCGTTGATGGCAATAATGCCATTCCGCTTTATCCACGACTTGCTGGTCAGCACGAGGACTATCTACGCAAGGTATTGACCGACTACCAGAGCGGGGGGCGCAAAAATGCAATTATGCAAGGCATGGCCGCGCCGCTTTCGACTCAGGATATTGCCGATCTGGCCGCTTATTTCGCCAGCCAGCCTAAAGGGCTGACCGTGGTTGGGCAGGAGTAAAGCGGTGCTTGACGGTGCGATTCACCGATCCCGTACCAACCGAAACCCCAAATCGGCGCTGAGTGGGTCAGCGCCGGCGCGCCAGTGGCCACCACGAATCGCTACGGCTTCCGGCAACGAATTGACACAGCGCCGCTCCTGCCCTTGATACTCCGGTCGGTATTCGGAGCAGGTCCACTCCCGATCCTGGCCGCTGGGATCGTGGGCGCCAATCCCGGATCGGGCGGCATCTTCCCATTCCACCTCCGTCGGCAACCGATAGCCAGCGCCGGTCTGCCGCGATAACCAGGCGGCATAATCCATCGCTTCTTTCCAGGTCACCCGCGCTGGATAATCGCTCCCCGCAGCGCCCGGCGCTGGCGGCGCGGGTTGGCCGGTGGCCTTGGCGAAGCGGTGGTAGGCGTCCAACGAGATCGATTGACGGCTAATGCTGAATCCGGCATTTGGAACTGCTGCCATATCCGGCTCTAGTGACATCACTGGACGACCGGGATCACCACCGACAGTGGGCGGCTGTTCACTGGATCGAGCGTCGGGCGATGGCGCAACGGGTGATGGCAGTGACGGTGCGGTTGGAAGCGCGACCGGCGCGGGCGACGCAGGGACGGGCGCTATAAAGTAGAAGTCGCCACGCAACGAGGACGCCACCCAAGGAACCTGGCTACCGCCTGTTTCCTGTTCGACCGCCACCAGCACCTGCTTAAAGATCTGTTCCAAGCCCAGGCCGGGGGTACTCATCGCCGCCAGCAAACTTCGGGTGTAAGGGCTATTGCGCCCACTGCTCCCGTCCAGCGAGATCGCCCCCGGCGCGGTGGCATAGGCGATAAAGGTTCCCACCGGGCCGTCCATCCGCGCCAACCCCCGGCTGCCGAGACTGCGAGCAAACGGATTGTTGCGGCAGGCATCCAGAATCACGATATTCAGGCCGTTGCCCGCCGACTCCATCGCTCGCAATACGGCGTCGGCATCCACACCTTCATCGGGGATTTCAAATTCCTGGCGGATATCCACCCCGACGGGAATCAGGTAGTTCTGGCCCTTGATCTGAACCCCGTGACCAGCGTAATAAAACAATCCGACGCCGCGCCGCTGCCGTAACTGTTGCTCGAACTCCCGCAGCGCCAGCCGCAGGGTCTGGCGGTCGGCGTCGAGGCGTTCGATGACTTGAAAACCCAGTTCGCGCAGCTTCGCCGCCACATCCCTGGCATCGTTAGCCGGATTCCGCAGCGGCGCGTCAGCATAAGCGCCATTGCCGATGACCAAGGCGGTTCGAGGCTCCGCCAGCGCCATCCCGGCGGAGATCAACAGAGTCAACCCGATCACTGCACGCAGGGTCGGTACGAAAAACTTCATGATCGCGATCATTCGGGGGATTAGTTCGGAAGTGTGAAATATGGAGCGGATTTGCCTGCTACCGGCTGAATGGTACCTTAACCGATGACTGCTCGCCGCTGCCGGCCCGCTATCCCCAACCCTTATGCCGAGCAACCCGATGTCGAGAATAGGGTTATCTGTTGTTTTCAGCATGATCATCATGGCGCTGCTGATGGGCGGCTGTGCTACTCCGCCCACGTCACCCGCTGTAGCCGTGAATGATCCATTGCGGCTTGGTAACCCCAAAGCCGCCTTTGTGGTCACGATCCAAACCGACCACCAACCGTTGCGTATCGGCAACTCTCCGCAGCTCAGCCTGCGAACCACTGCCAACGGCTATATGAACCTTTATTTCATCAACCCATCCGAAAAAACCGGCCAGTTACTGACCAACTATCCGGTGCAGGCTAATGAGACGATTGCATTCCCGCCGACGGCCAGTAAAAAACTCCTGTACGCGCTGACGCCTCCGACCGGCACGGAAACCTTCATTCTGGTGATCACCCACCAGCCGTTAAATCTGTTGAGCCGGCGGGATATTAGTAATGTGAAGAAGCCACGCACCGCGATTGCGGAATTCAACCTGAGTGGCTCCCAATTGATCAACCGGCTGCGCGAAGCCTTGCGCCGTTGGCCGCCCGCCGCCTGGAACGCCGACAGCGTACAGTTGCCGCTCATCGCGCCGGGTGTCCGTTCGTAGATGCCCAGGCGGCATGGTGATGAAATTAAACCTGACACCGGTTTATCCGCGCCAATGCCATGGCTATAATTGGCCCTTGTTCAAATCAATCGCCGCTAATCTCTGGATAAAAACCACTTCATCCCGTCCCGACTCTGGGCAATACCGCCACTGCCAAATATCCGGCCACGGGCACGGTTCGGCGCATCCATCCACGCCACGCCCCAAGCAAAATCCCACCTCATGACAACTGACTCTGCATGGGGAACCCTCCACTACCGGGGAATCGTTAAGCGTCCATGACCACACTCATCGAGCAATTTCGCCAAAGTTCGCCCCTCTTCGGCGGTAACGCCGCGTTCATCGAGGAACTGTATGAAAGTTTCCTGAGCGACCCGGAATCGGTCAGCGAGAACTGGCGCCAGTATTTCCGTACCTTGCATGCCCGAACCCAGGGTCCCCGTGATGTCGCCCACGGCCCGATCCGTGACTCCTTCGCCCGACTGGCCCAGCAACCCCGCACTGGCATTGGACGCACGCAACAGGCGTTCAGTCCCGCCTCTGCCGAGAAGCAGTCTGCAGTGCTGCGGATCATTAACGCCTATCGCACCCGGGGCCATAAAGCCGCCAACCTGGATCCGTTGCAGTTGCGCGACCGCCCGCCGGTGCCGGAGCTGGATCCAGGCTATCACGGCCTCAGCCAAGCCGACATGGGCACGCTGTTCAATACCGGATCGCTGGTCGCTCCCTCGCAATGGACCTTGCACGAAATTCTCGATCTGATCCGTGATGTGTACGTTGGTGCCATCGGCTCCGAATACATGCACATCAACGACACTGCCGAGAAGCGCTGGATTCAGAAGCGGCTGGAAGGGCAACGCGCCCGGCTCGATCTCAGCGCTGAGCAGCGTCAGCAACTGTTGCACTGGCTGGTCGCCGCCGAGGGGCTGGAGCGCTACCTGCACACTCGCTACGTCGGCCAGAAACGTTTCTCGCTGGAAGGTGGCGATAGTCTGATCCCGATGCTGGACGAGATCGTGCAACTGTCCGGCGCAGGCGGGGTGCGGGAAATCGTGATCGGCATGGCCCACCGTGGCCGCCTGAACGTGTTGGTCAACATTATCGGTAAGGCGCCCAGCGAACTGTTCGAGGAGTTCGAGGGCAAGCGTCGGGTGGCTGAAAGTAGCACCGGCGACGTGAAATACCACATGGGCTTTTCCTCCGATGTGGAAACGCCCGGTGGGTCGGTCCACCTGGCGCTGGCGTTCAACCCGTCGCACCTGGAGATCGCTAATCCGGTGGTCGAAGGTTCGGTGCGCGCCCGGATGGAGCGCCGCCGCAAGCCCGGTGAGATCTTCCCGCCCTTCAACGAAGTGCTGCCGCTGTTGATCCACGGCGATGCTGCGTTTGCCGGTCAGGGTGTAGTGATGGAAACGCTCCAGTTTTCGCAGGTACGCGGTTATCGCACCGGCGGCACCATCCATATTGTGATCAACAACCAGATCGGCTTCACCACCAGCAACCCGCTGGATACCCGCTCGGCGCTGTACTGCACCGACGTGGCCAAGATGGTGCAGGCGCCGATCTTTCATGTGAACGGCGATGATCCCGAGGCGGTGCTATTTGTCACCCGGCTGGCGACCGAATACCGGATGACCTTCAACAAGGATGTGGTGATCGACATGGTCTGCTACCGCCGGTTGGGTCATAACGAGGCCGATGAGCCGGCTGCTACCCAGCCAATGATGTACCGGAAAATCCGGGCGCGGAAAACGGCGGCGACCCTGTACGCCGAAAAGCTGATCGCTGATGGCGTGATCGCTGAAGCGAATTTTCAGGAGATGCAGGCGCACTATCGCGCCAACCTCGATGCCGGCCGTCAGGTGTCCCGACCCACCCTGCCCCACGCCAAGGGACCCCATTCGATTGACTGGTCCCCCTACAAGCATGAGGACTGGAACGCCCCGGTTCATACCGCAGTGCCGTTGGAAACGGTCCGCGATCTGTCCGAGCGGTTGCTCAAGGTGCCGGAAGGTCTCGAAATGCATTCGCGTGTGGCCAAGATCATGGACGACCGCCGCAAAATGGCCGCTGGCGCGCTGCCGCTGGACTGGGGCTTCGCTGAAAACCTGGCCTACGCCACCGTACTCAAGGAAGGCTATCAGGTGCGCATTTCCGGCCAGGACTGCGGGCGTGGCACTTTCTTCCATCGTCACTCGGTGCTGCACAACCAGAAAGATGGCACCAGCTACACCCCGCTGGCGAATCTCTATCCCGATCAGCCAACCTTCATGGTGATTGATTCCATCCTGTCCGAAGAAGCGGTGCTGGGCTTCGAGTATGGCTTTACCACTGCTGAGCCTAACGCGCTGGTGATCTGGGAAGGGCAGTTCGGTGATTTCGCCAACGGCGCGCAGGTGGTGATCGACCAGTTCATTTCCTCTGGCCAGAATAAATGGGGTCGGCTGTGCGGACTGGTGATGTTGCTGCCGCACGGCTTTGAAGGCCAGGGGCCGGAACACTCCTCAGCCCGGCTGGAGCGCTATCTGCAACTGTGCGCCGAGAACAACATGCAGGTCATCGTGCCCTCGACCCCGGCCCAATGCTTTCACATGCTGCGCCGGCAGATGGTGCGCCCGTTCCGCAAGCCGCTCATCGCGATGAGTCCAAAAAGCCTGTTGCGGCACCGGTTGGCGGTAAACACGCTGGAAGATCTAACCGAAGGCGGTTTCCAGGAGATCATTGGCGAGATCGACCCGCACGATCCGCAGCAGATTAACCGGCTGGTGTTCTGTAGCGGCAAGGTCTACTACGACCTGCTGGAAGCCCGCCGTGAGCGCAAGCTGGAACACGTCGCCGTGATCCGCATCGAGCAGCTTTACCCGTTCCCGCAGACGCTTTACAACGCCCATGTCGATCGCTATCCCAATGCCTCCGACATTGTCTGGTGTCAGGAAGAACCGAAAAATCAGGGCGCCTGGTACCAAAGCCTGCACCATCTGGAACGCGGTCTGAGTCCGCAGCAGAAGGTTCGTTACGCCGGTCGCGATTCTTCAGCGGCGCCGGCGGTAGGGTATTACAGCGTTCATGTCGAACAGCAGCAAAAGCTGGTTAATGAGGCCCTGGGCCAGTAGCAGCCACCGCGACCTAGACCACAAAACAACCCGGAACCCAAGGGAAATCAAAAAATGACCGTAGAAGTGAAAGTCCCCACCCTGCCCGAATCCGTCGCCGACGGCACTCTGGTCAACTGGAAAAAGAAACCGGGCGATCCGGTGACCCGAGGCGAAAACCTGGTCGATCTGGAAACCGACAAGGTCGTGCTGGACATTCCTGCTCCTGCTGACGGCGTGCTTGGCCCGATTCTGCGGCAGGAAGGCGAAACTGTGACCACCGGTGAAGTGATCGCCACGCTGGAGGAAAGCGCCGGCGCGCAAATAGCGGCTCCGGCCCCGGTGGCGACCCCGGCACCCGCTCCCATTCCGGCGTCCACCACCGAAGTCGATCTGGAAGGTCTGAGTCCAGCAGTGCGGCGGCTAGCGGCTGAGCACGGTCTGGATGTCAGCCGGATTCCGGGAGGTGGGCGCGGTGGCCGGGTGACCAAGGCTGACGTGTTGGCCTTTATCGAAGCGCGCAAATCAGGGGCGCCAGCTCCCGTCGCCGCCCCGGCGCGGGTTGCCGCTGCTCCGGTCGTGGCTGCG
>NZ_CBTK010000087.1 GCF_000531125.1 Candidatus Contendobacter odensis Run_B_J11
TGAAATCATTAATCGACCTATTAAAAAGTGGGTCTAAATAAGGAGAGCGGGAATTGCTGCAAACTCACTATAGGGCGCGTAGCGATAGCAGGTAGACCTCTTTATACAAATGAAGCTATAGCCAGCTTGATCCCAAATAGCCTTAATCCCGATTACTTAAGGCATGGGCTTCAGTATTGGGATGTGCTTCAAGGCGTAGACCAAGCAATTAAAGGGGCTACTCTTAATAAGGAGAAACTTAATAAGATTAAATTTCAATATCCAGCAAGTGATCTCGAACAACAAAAAATCGCCGAAATCCTCTCAACCGTGGATCGAGCCATTGAGCAAACTGAGGCTTTAATCGCCAAGCAGCAACGCATCAAGACCGGCCTGATGCAAGACCTTCTCACTCGTGGTATTGACGAACACGGCAATCTTCGCAGCGAGGAAACCCACGAGTTCAAGGATTCACCGCTGGGACGGATTCCGGTGGAGTGGGAGGTTGAAGCTCTTGATGATTGCGTAGAGTTTTGGGATGGGAAACGCATCCCTTTGAAACAGGATGACCGCGACCAAATGGATGGCGAGTTTCCATACTACGGAGCCTCTGGGATCATAGATCACATCGATAAATATCTTTTCGATGATGACCTCATTTTGGTTGGTGAGGATGGAGAGAATGTAATTTCGCGACATTTGCCCCTGGCTTTCAAAGTCAGCGGGAGAATTTGGGTTAATAATCAAGCCCACGTTTTGAAGCCAAAGGCCGATCAAGACATCGATTTCCTCACCAACCGATTAGAGTTTTACGACTACTCACTGCTTGTTTCAGGATCGGCTCAACCAAAGTTGAATCAGAGAAACTTAAGGCAGATGCAATTACCCATTCCACCAAGACACGAGCAGAGTAGAATTGGCCTTGTGCTAACGACATTAAACAAGGTTGACACTGGTCGTGTTTCATATCTCACCAAACTCCACTCCCTCAAAACTGCCCTCATGCAAGACCTGCTTACTGGCAAGGTTCGAGTTACGCCGCTTTTGTCAGAGTCCGCATAATCAAACCGACCTGTCCTTATCTTTTTTGAGGTGCATCAATGGACGCCATTGAACTAAACGCCATTGCCCACGATGGAACAGTGACCGTTATCCTACCCGAACTCTACCGCAAAGCGTGGAACGACAAACTGGTTCGAGTGCTGCTGATTAAAGAAGACGATCCGCAACCACCCCAAAAAGGGTCGCTTCTAGCTCATTTGCGTCAAATTAAAATATCCGGCCCGACGGACTTCTCGGAAAATATCGATGCCTATTTGAACGGTGAGAAAGATGCCTGAGCCGCTCTTTGTCGATACCGGCTATGTTATTGCTCTTATCAACCAAAATGATCAACACCATGCCCGTGCGTTGGCGCTCTCCCAACGCTATGAAGGCCATCCATTAGTCACTACCGATGCTGTTCTGCTCGAAATCGGCAACGCCCTGTCCCGCATTGCCCGGCAGGAAGCCAGCCAAATCCTGCATTACTTTCTGCAAGCCGATGAAGTCACCCTTATTCATCTGACTCCGCAACGCTTCAACTCCGCTTTACGGCTCTATGATCAGTACCAGGATAAAAGCTGGGGACTGGTGGATTGTTTTTCTTTCGAGGTGATGCGGGAAATGGGATTATCCAAGGCGCTGACCTTCGATCACCATTTCACCCAAGCCGGTTATCAGACTGCTTAAAACACCATGCGCCCAAAACCCAACCCGCACCACAAACTCGACGAACGCAATCACGTTGAAAAGCCCTTGCTGGACCAACTCTACGGTCTCGACTGGGACATCATTGATCTGACCGATACCAAGCAAACGCCCGCCGATACCTTCCGGGAGAACTTCACTGAAGTCGTCATGCTGCCGGTATTGCGAGAACAACTCAAAGTCATCAATGACTGGCTGGAAGCCGATCAGATTGACGATGTGGTTAAGCAACTGACCGCCAGTTTTCCCAGCACCGGGCTGATTGAAAACAACCAATACGTCCTGCGCCTGCTGTTGGAGAACACCAGCGCCAGCCAAAACCGGCAGACCGGCGAACAAAGTCCAACCGTGCGCTTTATTGACTTCAAGAATCGGGACAACAACCGCTTTATCGCCGTCTGCCAGTTCAAGGTACGCATCCTGGGCACGGAACACCACATCATTCCCGATATTGTGTTGTTCGTGAACGGGTTGCCGGTGGTGCTGATCGAGTGCAAATCACCCAAGGTTAAAGACGCCATTCCCGAAGCGATTGACCAGATGCTGCGTTACAGCGAGCAGCGTGGAGCCAAGGGCGAAGGCAGTGCGCCGCTGTTCTATTTCAACCAGATGATCATTGCCACCTGTCGCCAGCAAGCCAAGTTTGGAACCCTCACCACTCACAACGAAAAACACTTCTATCGCTGGTCTGATCCCTATCCGTACACCCTAAACGACCTCGATCACGGCTCAGGCAGTCCGAATGACCAGCAGCGACTCGTCGCGGGCATGATGGACAAAACCAACCTGCTCGACCTGATCCGCACCTTTACCCTGTTTTCTACCAACGACAAAGGCCAGACGATCAAGATCGTAGGCCGTTATCAACAGTTCCGGGCGGTCAAGCTCGCGGTCAAGCGCCTGCTGGAAGGCCAGAATCCCCGCGAGCGCAGCGGCATCATCTGGCACACCCAAGGGTCGGGCAAATCACTGACCATGATGTTCATGGTGCGAGAGATGTACCGCCACCCCCAATTGGCTCGTTGGAAAGTGGTTTTTGTGACCGACCGGACTCAACTGGAAAACCAGCTCAACGAAACCAGCCGCAGCATCGGCTTCACGGTCAAGATGGCGGACAATATCAACAAGCTGAAAGAACTGCTCAGGGCGGATACCTCGGATTTGGTCATGGCGATGATCCACAAATTCCGCGAGACCGATCTAACGGTCGCCTTCCCGCAGCTCAATCCCAGTCCTAACATTCTGGTGATGACTGATGAGGCCCACCGCTCGCAATACAAAATGCTCGGCGCGAACCTGGACAAAGCTATCCCCAACAACGCCGCCAAAATCGGCTACACCGGCACCCCGATTGATAAAACTGAACGGGTATTTGGCGATTACATTGACAAATACACCATGCGCCAAGCGATTGACGACGGCGTGACTTTGGAGATTGTCTACGAAGGCCGCACCCACAACGCCGAAGTGACGGATCAGGCGGGTATGGATCAGGCGTTTACTGACGTATTTAGCGAGTACAACCTTCAGGAACGGTTGCAGATTCTCGGTTATGGATCGAGGGACGCCTATCTTGAAGCGGAACCGGTCATCGCCGCCAAAGCCAAGGACATGGTGCAACACTATCTAACCCATGTTTTTCCCAATGGCTACAAGGCGCAGGTCGTCGCCACCTCCCGCGAAGCCGCCGCCCGCTACAAGAAACAGATTGATGCCGCATTAGCCGCGTCGGTGGCCGAACTGGAGCAGTCCAATCCGAACAGGCTTGATCTCGCCCAATTAAGCAAGCTGCAAACCGATGTGGTGATTTCCGGCAGCCATAACGATTTACCGCACTTGAAAGCCTATTCAGACCCATCGCGGCACGAGCGCAGCATCAAGAGTTTAAAAATGGGCTTCGGCAGCAAAGACGAAGGAGTGACGGGCGATATAGGCATCCTCATTGTCGCCAACATGCTCATCACCGGCTTTGACGCGCCCGTAGAACAGGTCATGTATTTGGATAAGATCACTACTGACCACGGCCTGTTACAAACCATTGCCCGCGTGAATCGGGTCGGCGGTATCACTAAAGACAAAGGTTTCGTGGTGGATTATGTCGGCGTGGGTCATCATCTGAAGAAAGCTATTGATGTCTATGACGAGCGCGAGCAAAAGGAGATTATTGACACCCTGAGCTTTCCAGAAGAAGAGCTTCGCAATCTTCAAAGCAGTCAAGCTGCGTTGATGTCCTTCCTGAAGCAACAGGGCTTAACCGATATAACCGATCACGATGCCTTTTTCGACGTTTTCTATGACGAAAATCTACGCTTTGACTACATGCAGGCATTTAAGAAGTTCGCCCAGTGCATGAACCTGGTTTTTCCGGCTCGGCAGGCGCTAGATTTCATAGACGATTACAACAAATTTGCAGCAATCAATGTATTAGCCAGTAAACATTTTCAAGATGAACGCTTGAGCATGAAGGGCATTCCACCCAAGTTACGCGCAATTACCGACCTGTATCTGGAATCGAAAGGGATTGACCTGAAGGTTGAACCGATTTCAATTTTTGAGGTCCTGTAAATTTTCCTGTGATGGCGAGGGTTGGTAGCATCAGGCTAGGGCGTTGACTGAATCCAACCCATTGATCTCAACAGGTGATATTCATTTTACCTGCCTGCCCCACAGTTCCGATCACCGGAAAATTTACAGGAGGATTTTTGATGAGGATTTTGAAAAGAATCTCAGTCAGCGCACCCGCACCAAGACCAAAGCGGCTGAAGTGGAACATGCCATTCGCCATCACCTGGATGTGGAGCTGGATGACGATCCCGACTTGCAAGCCTCTTTTGCCGAGGCGCTCACACAACTGTTTAGTGAATTTCGCGACAACTGGGAAAAAATCTATGAAGAACTGGAAAAGTTGCGTGAGCGTATTATCAACGCGAGTCAGGAACCGACCTATGGGTTACACCGCAAAAAGCAAATGCCTTTCTTTCGGAGCTTGAAACGGGAAGTTTATGGCGAAAAAGCGTTAAATGACGATGAAATTTCTGTTCTGGTCGATCTCACCCAACAGGTTTTCCTGACGGTAGAACGTGAACTAAAACTGATCGGGTTTTGGGAAAGCATTGCCGCCCGCAATAAGCTAAAAGCGGATATTCTGACCACGCTGATTCAGCCTACCTACAACAAGTTGCCCAATCTGATTTATAACCGTACCCAGATCATGAGTCGGATCATGGAGATTGCAGAAAAAAATAACGATGTCATTTTATACGCGGGATAATTATGGAACTGGCCTACACGATCAAGCGATCTGCCAAGCGTAAGCAACTGACGATTACCGTCGAGCGGAATCGGAGCGTCATCATACATGCTCCTGAATCTACTTCTGAGGAGAAAATTCGACAGATTGTTGAATCAAAAAGGCAGTGGATTTATGGAAAGACTACGCATACTCAGAAGTACCGCGAGTTACCGCATCCACCCGGCAAGGAACTGGTGAATGGTGAATCTGCACTCTACTTGGGCCGCCACTATCAAATCGAAATCACCTTGGACAGTGCAACAGAAATACGTTTCGAGCAACGCTTCCTGATCCCCGCTTCTTTTTCTGGCGAACGGAAGCAGGTTTTACGCAATTGGTACATCGACAGGGCAAAGGAGAAAATTCTTCCACGAGCTAAAAAATTCGCCAGTGACCTCGGAGTAGAATTTGCCAATGCCAAGATTGTTGATAATCGCTATCGCTGGGGTTCCTGCACGACCAAGGATAACATCAACTTCAACTGGCGGCTGATCAAAGCTCCCATGTATGTACTGGATTATGTCATTGTCCACGAAATAACACACTTATTAGAAGCCAACCACACGCCTCGGTTCTGGAATATCGTCCGAGCGCAATCTCCAAAAATGGAGAAAGCCAAGCAGTGGCTTCTTGAGAATGGACAGATATGAGAAGAAGAAATTTAGGAACAATTCATAAAGGTTTGTATAAAGAGTTCAGGGAGCAATGGAACGTAAAAACCGGACAAGCCGATAAAAATACACTTATCAATCGATTTTAGCCTTGAACGCGACGCTAGGAGCATCCTTATTGAGCTGCCTTGTTAGCCGGGTATTGATTCCTGCGTTGGTAACTTAACCCTGCTAACCCAAGAAATATCAGGATTGCAGTATTAGGTTCAGGTACTGCAAATTTTTC
>NZ_CBTK010000088.1 GCF_000531125.1 Candidatus Contendobacter odensis Run_B_J11
CTCTTTCCCTACACGACGCTCTTCCGATCTCGCGCCGGGACCGGATGACGTGGCCGCCGCCGAACGGCTGGCCCGTGTTTCCTTAGATCGGTGGACGGTCATGCCACCCGAAAATGTCGACTGATGGGGTTTGAGATCCCGTGGAACGAAAAACCGGGTTAAGCGGCCCCGATCGAGGGTGGAATTAAACACCATGGCTGATGCAGCGGCTGTCGGCTACCTTGCACTATTATACCTGTTTATGTATAATTAATCATGAATAAAATCAAACCCATCGAATGGGTAGCGGCCGCCAAGAAAGACTTGAGGGCGATGCCGGACGAGGTGCAAGCCGATTTTGGCTACGCCCTGTATCTGGCGCAGATCGGCGAGAAAAGCGACTACGCCAAGCCGCTTCAAGGTTTCGGTTCGGCGGGCGTGCTGGAAATCGTGGAGAATTTCGACAGAGCAACCTATCGTGCGATTTATACCGTCCAGTTCGAGGATGCGATTTATGTGCTGCACTGCTTCCAAAAAAAATCGAAGCGGGGCAGCGAGACGCCCAAACACGAAATCGACCTGATCCGCGAGCGTCTAAAAGAAGCGCAGCGAATGGCGAGAGGGAGCAGCAGTGATCGAATTTGAAAAAGGCAGCACTAACGTCTACGCCGATCTTGGCTTTCCCGACGCCGACGAAATGCTAAGAAAGGCCGAGCTTGTCACCGAAATCGGAAAGATCATCAAGGCCCGACGATGGACGCAACAGCGCGCCGCTGAGGTGCTAGGGCTGTCTCAACCGAAGCTTTCCGAGCTGTTGCGCGGACGATTTCGCGGCGTCAGCGAAATCAAAATGCTGGAATATCTGGCTCGGCTGGGGTGCGACGTGAAGATCGTCGTCTCGCCACCGCACCTCACCGGCGTACCCGGTCAAGTCGCTCTGTCTATCTCCACCTAAGGTCTGATTATAGCTCATTAGGCAAGCTATCGATCCGAAGCGCGGCTTCCCCTTTTTGGCGCGCGATCCAGACCGGCCCGATGCAGCAACCAGTCCTCGCGATAGAGAACGGTCGGGGTCGGAGCGTCGGGGTCTTTGAGGGCGGCCAGGGTCGGTTCGCCGGGTATGCCGATGCGTCCCACCGTGCGCTGAAGCTCATAGACCCGTCCCAGCCAGGTGGACAGCGCCAGCGAGACGGGACAGACGGGTTCCTGCGGATCGGGCAGCAAGGCCAGGGCGTCCTGCACCACCGCCCGCTGGCGCTCGCCGGTCAGGGGATAGCGCAGCACCTGATTTTTCGGGGTTTCCCAGATCACATCGAGGTGGCCGTCCTGGTAGGACACACCGGGTTGCAGCATCGCCGCTTGCCGATGGCTCAGGCCCACCACGCGCACCAGCTCCAGGTGCAACGCCCCCCGCGCATCCTGGGCGCGAATCCGGGCGATCCGCTCTTGAATCGCGGCTTCGCTCAGCGGACGGGGGGGCGCGATGGCGTCGTCCGCCCCGGACTGGAGCGCGCGCCAGCGTTGACCGACGTCCAACGCCAGCGCGGGCTGATCCAGCCAGCCGCAGAGTTGACTCAGCAGCCGCACCGACAAGATCGCGCTGTGACGCTGGAGCGTGGGGGAGGCGTGCCAGTGTCGGAGCAGCACCTCGACGTGCGCGGCGTTGAGATCATCGGGCGTGTGCAGCGGTTGACCGGCCAGGGCCAGGATTTTGACCATCTGATTCAGCAGCCGCCAGCGGACGTCCAGCGTCGCGGCGCTCAGCGGGCCGGAACCGTTCCGGCGTTGCGTCAGGTTCGCCCGCACCCGCGCGGCCAGCCCCTGTTGCTGCACCCGATAGTCGGCGCGAAGAGACTGGGGATTTCGGCGGGCGACCTCCGGAATCGGCGGCGTCTCCGGGTGGCCGTAGTAGGCGGCGGTGATTCCCGGTCGGGCGTGTCCCAGCCGGGCGGAAACGTCATACTTGGCCTCCACATCCGCTGCGCGGTGGACGGGGCCACCGCCGCGCACCGGCGAGGTTTCGCCGGTCTGTTGCTCGTACACATCATTGGCGTATTGGTGACGCAGCCCGTGACTGACCAAGCCGTCCTGGCGGGTAATGCCGTGGTGCGCCAACACATAATAACAATGCTGGAGCCATTGCTTGAGATCGGACTCCGGCGGAATCATCGAGCGTTTGGTGAGAGCGACGTAGCCCTCGGCTTCCGCCAGCACCGCGCGCTGGGCGTCGGTTTCAATCGGCACTACGCGGGGCCGTCCCCCTTTGGTCCCGGCCCACACCCGCAGGTAGGTGTCCTCCACCCGATCCCGCAGCGGATTGAGCAAGGAGGCTTCCTGAAGCCGCAGCCCAAAGGCGTGTTGCAGGCGCAAGACCCGCGCCACCTGGGGATCGGCGGCAGCGATCTCCGCGATCTTGAGCGCCGGATCCACGCCCGCCGCCGTCCAGGAATGATCGTACTGGGCTTCATAGGTGCGCTGGAACGCTTCGGGATTCGCCAAATAGCTGGGGCCGTCCCGCAACATGCTCTGCTTGCCGATCCAGCCGCACAGCAGACGCAGGTGCGAAAACCGTTTTTGCAACGTGGACGCCGACAGTTCCTGAGTTTCCCAGAGGCGCATCAGCGCTTCGATGTGCTTGGGCTTGAGGTGGCGCACCTCGGTGATCTTGTAGCCCAGTTCATGCAGTTGGCGAATCATGCGGTCATAAAAGCCCGCACGATCCGCAATCGTAGCGTGGCTCACGGTTTTGCGCCCGTTAGCACTGCGGCGCAGGTTTTTCTTCAGCACGCCGTCTAAGGATGCCAGCGCCCGGCCCCGCTTTCCCAAGCGGGGTTTCGCCTCGTCCGCCGCCCTGGAGCGCGGCGTCTCTTGCGCCATAGCCTTCTCCTTCTTAACTATTCAAACACGTTCAAACGAAATGGCGGGCCTCTCGTGAGGGTTCTCGGTTCAGCCAGGGTCTTGCCCAGAAGACCCTCTGCCTCCCCCCTTCGTCCTGAAGGTCGGGGTCGTTCCGCATCAGGAACGAGAACAGGTTACTGAAAAGATTCTGACCTCTAAACCGCGTTTGAACTCGCGGTTGAACGCCTACTGAACGACGGCAACCGTGGATTGCCGGTCTATTGCAGCAGATCAACGATCTGGCGGCGGTTCGTTAGAGGGCGTGTGCGTCCGCGATGGAATGCAGGCTGTGCGTGGACGCGGAGCGATTCGATGCGGATTTTAAATCCGTCGCCTTCGCCGCTTGACCTTGGAAGGGATGGGCCGGATGAAACAACCGTTGCAGGTAGTTCAGCGCCACCGCATCCGCGTCTTCCGGCGTCATCTCTTCCCAGGCGTGCATCACAAAGGCCGACACCACCAGCGCCGGGTCGGGTCGATAGCCGCGTCCATACGTGCGCAACCGCCGGGCGGCGAGTTGCGCGGCCTCGTAAGCCTCCTCCATGATCTTGATGCGACGCAGGCCATTTTCTTCCTCCTGTCGCGCCACCCGGCGCAACATTCCTTTTTGAAGCGCGTACAACTCCCCTTCTTCCAGATTGATCCTCTCGCGCAACGTGGACATCAACGCCACGACCTCCTCCACTGCATACCCTTCCTTCACCTGGATTTCATCGTTCATCGTCGAGTCTCTCTCGGTTCACCATCTCATGGACCCTTTCACCGTTTTCATCGAACGCCCACCTGGTTGAAACAGTAGGGCCACTGCTGCGTGTCATCGGCTGACGCCCGGCGGACCCGCACCCCGTTCCTTTCACTGCCTCATTCCTTCACCCCTTCACTCCTTCACTCCGTACCTCTCTCCATCGTTTCTCATCCTCTTCAATCGCATCGGCACACACCCGCAGCATCGAACGCCCACCTTGGTTTGGAGCGGTAGGGCCACCGCCCGGATCGGGTTGAGTTTTAGCGAGACGATCCCCTCGCTATCGCGGGTACTTTGAAGGCGCATCGTGAACGCCTCTGGCTTTCGCCAGGCCCGGTTGCCCCTGGGTCGGACGACACCCCCTGATCGGTGACGTGACCAGGACCGTTTTGAAATCCGTTCGGCTTCGGGAAATTTCACCGCCAACCAAGAAAGATATTTTTTGCTTTTACCCTCTCTTTACCCGATAGTTTTCTCTATTTATTTTATGAGATCAAGAGACTATTGAGGGTGTTCCATCCTCTCTCTTGAGCGGCCATTTTTTATCCACCGGCTTTGCAGAAGTATTCATCAATCAGACCCCTTTGACAATAGCCCATCTCTTTTTATGGGTCAGCGCTGAAGAGAATCAGGAATCCCCGTTTTTCAGAGCGAGCAGGAAATTGATAGAAAGTCTGAACCGCTTCAAAATCGGCGCACCTATAATCTATAATTATTTGATATATAAATAAATATAAACTATGACGCAAGCCTGTCATGGCATTGGCAAAGCATTGGCAAAGCTCTGTCATAAGGTTGGCAAAGCATTGGCAAAATTCTGTCACGACTTGTTATAAAGTGGGCAAAGCATTGGCAACGGTTTGTCACGACCTGGCATAAAGTGGGCAAAGCATTGGCAACGGTTTGTCACGACCTGGCATAAAGTGGGCAAAGCATTGGCAACGGTTTGTCACGACTTGGCATAAAGTGGGCAAAGCATTGGCAACGGTTTGTCACGACCTGGCATAAAGTGGGCAAAG
>NZ_CBTK010000089.1 GCF_000531125.1 Candidatus Contendobacter odensis Run_B_J11
GAATCTAGCAAAAAACGAGCTTAACATGTTGACTTGTCAAGAATAATAGCCGGAATTCACGTGGTTTTAACCAAATGGTTAAGGATGAAACGGCGTTCGGTTGGCCGTTCACCGAGGGGGGAGGGGTTTTCACCCTGTGGGGTGAATACGGCAAATCAACGCCTTGGCGGCGGCCTCCAAGGCCCTGACCGTCCCGGCGTCCGGCTTGACCAGCTTGATAGCCTCAGCAGCCACGGCGTGGAACACCCGGCGATAGACCTCGAAGATGGCTTTGTTCTTTTTAGCCACTAAGTGCTCGAACGTGGCCGAGGACAGGCGGTACTCGACCTCGGGGTTCGGGTTGTCGATCACCCGACCGGGTGAACTAATAAAATCAACACCTTGCGTGTAGCCCTTCTTCAAAGCCTCCACGGCTTTGTGTTTCAACTGGTAAACCGAAGGCACCAGCTCTTCGAGATTGAAGGGGAACGCATCGCCATTGGCTTGCCGCTCATGCACGTCAAGGAAGTACCGTTGCAGGTCAATCTCCTGCTGGCTATTGAGCAAGCCCGACTGGAAGTCGGGGCGGGAGAGGATCATTCTTGTGGAGGAAAGCCTAGTAAATCAGTGCGTTGTTATTTATAGGCGGGTAGCGTAGGGTCAGCGGGGTAATCGCCCATAGAGGCCCAATAATGAATAAGAAACTCCTTGTCCTGCTTGCTTCGCTGGTTCTTATGCCTATCGCAAGGGCTGATGCCACTGTGATTTATGAGAACGCGGGGGGGTTATCTGAATTTACGAATTCAGAAGGCTGGGTTATTGGTGCAAGTCCGTTCGGATTCCAATTTATTGCCATGCCGTTCACGCTACCTAAACAAAGCTATGTAACGGGGGCTGAATTAGCACTTACTGCACTTGCTGATTGGTCCCGTGACTACGCTGTTCAAATTCTCGGTGATTCTGGCGGTCTACCGAGTTCTTCCCTATTATGGACAGCGTCATTGCTACAAACTATTCCAGTACAAACCCCGCAACAACCAACACACGCCTTTACCGCTGTCACTGGAGAATCTACGCTTCTCGAAGCCGATACTAAGTATTGGTTATATCTGACATGTACACCCAACTGTAGTATTTATTGGTGGTGGCCTACCACATCTAATTCGCCCCCTGGTGCAGTCCTTCATCCTCCTGAGTACCCGCACTTTTCCGCTTACTGGACGCTTTTGGACATTCCAAGGACTAACCCTTCGATGTTCCGCATTATAGGTAGCGCTTCTGCGATTCCCGAACCCACCACCTTCGCGCTGCTCAGTCTCGGTTTCGCGGGTCTCGGTGTTCGTCGGTGGCGTAAGAAGTCCCAGCCGATGAATAAGAAACTCCTCATCTTAATTGCTCTGCTATTTATCTCCAGTCCGGCGTGGGCACTTCCTTCATACACCATCACCGACCTTGGAACCACTATGGGTGGGGATAGTTTTGCCACAGGCATAAATATTCATGGACAGGTTATCGGTTATTCATACGCCGATACTGGTTGGCCTCCCCATGCCTTCCTGTACAGCAACGGAATTACGACTGACCTCGGGACCCTGGGTGGAGAGTTTAGCTATGCCTACGGCATCAACAACAATGGACAAGTTGTTGGGGTTTCGCAGACTAATACAAGTACCCGTGCCTTTCTGTATGTCAACGGGGTTATGACTGCCATCGGCACTCTTGGCGGGGCTTGGAGCGCAGCCTACGACATCAACGACAACGGACAAATCATTGGGGAGTCGGCCCGTGCAGGGGATACCTCCCAACATGCTTTCCTACATAGCAACGGGGTCATGATTGACCTCGGTACTCTAGGTGGAGCTAATAGTGCTGCCTTCGGCATTAACGATAGTGGAAAGATTATCGGAAATTCGGGAATCGCGGGGAATAATGTGACTCATGCCTTCCTGTACACCAACTCTGCCATGACTGATATACCTGCTCCCTACACACAAGTTGGGAGTTATGCCACTGGTATTAACAACAATGGACAGGTCATCGGAGCTTTTTATACCACTGTTGGGGGTTCGACCCGCCATGCTTTTCTGTATAGTGGGGGACCTATGACTGACCTCGGCACTTTAGGCGGTGCAACCAGCGTCTCTTATGGTATCAGTGACAACGGACAGGTCGTCGGAGCTTCGTTTACCACAGGTAATCTTGCCGTTCACGCTTTTCTATACGCCGACGACCATCTAGTTGATTTGAATTCGCTTCTCCCCACTGGTTCGGGCTGGACGTTAAATGAGGCTAAGGCAATCAATGATAAGAGTCAGATTGTCGGGAACGGTGTGATAAACGGGCGAAGCCATGCGTTCCTCATGTCACCCATCACCGAATCCATCCCCGAACCCACCACTCTCGCTCTGCTCAGTCTCGGTCTTGCAGGATTGTGCGTTCGTCGGCGGCGAAAATCCGTGGTCCTACGCCCCTACTTCGAAACCCGCTGACCGTCAGCCGCCGATTTTCCACGGAGTGAATCGTACAAAGCGCCTGCCGCCTCATCCTGAGTCGCCAGTACGCCATCCTTTCCCCCCACGCGGGGGGCATTCAACTCGCGCCCTGTTAGGCATAACCAAAGGCAGAAAGTGACATGGAAATTTTTCTTATATTTACATGGTTTTTTTGTGGCGTTATTAGTGGGGTTGTCGCATCAAATAAAGGTCGTAGTGGTTTTGGTTGGTTTATCTTAGGATTCTTGTTCGGACCGCTTGGTTTAATTTTAGCACTTGTGGTTAGCAAGGATCAGGAGGCCGTTGAACAATCTGCCTTTCAACGTGGTTCCATGAAAAAATGCCCTTACTGCGCTGAATTCATAAAAACAGAAGCCATTAAATGCCGGTTTTGTGGTGCTGATATTCTCGATTTTCCTCATTCCTCTCCTGTATCCGTTCCTGTAAAAAATAAAGACCAAGATGACGAGTGGTATGAAAGAAATATGGGTAATAAATAATCACCGGCTATCTGTTCGTAGTGTAGGTTGCCATGTTTTGGCAATTTAGCAGTCGCGAATAGCGCGTAGGGCGGGTTAGCGAAGCGTAACCCGCCTTTCGAGACATCACTCGCCTTCACCATTCCCGCCCTTGGGACGGTGGGTTACGGCTCACGCCTAACCCGCCCTTGTATTGTGTTTCTGTGAGGGTTGTTCATGATCAGACGGCCTGCACGG
>NZ_CBTK010000090.1 GCF_000531125.1 Candidatus Contendobacter odensis Run_B_J11
GGGTAACAGAGAATCAGACGGTTACGTCAACCATCAACTGAGCACCTTGAAAGGGCTGGTGCCAATCCCGCAGGTGCACCCAGGCCAAGAGCGCGGCGGACGGAGAGAACCGATCTGCCAACAACAGCACCTCCGCTCCAGCCGGTAGCCAGCCCCGCACCCGTTCCAGCACGACTGCCTGCCGGTCAAACCCCAGATGGGCCGGCCCGGCCGCCACCGCCCAGACCAGCGGCAACGCCCGATCCCCCACCACAAGGCCGAGCATCAACACGGCGAACCGATTCCCCAGGTCGGTTTGATCCAGACTCAGCACCACGGTTTGCCCAGAGCGGCTGGCATCGGCGAGCGCTTGGCGCGCCCACGGCTCCAACAGCGCCGGGCTGGACAGCAAGGGATTCTTCCGCAATCGCCGCAGCCACTGCTCACGCAGGTCCTGCCGCTCCGTCGCCAGCGGTAACACGTTGGCCCGTTCGGCGGTGTTCGGCGGTGTTCGGGGTGCGCGCTTCGATCATCGCCCCCACCGCCAAAGCCACCTTCCTCACTACCGTCTTACGCAGTTTCGGGTGCGCGTCTCGCAGCCCCCGTTCTACTTCCGCCGCCAGCCGCTGCACCGATCCCATCGGCGCCTCGCCCCTCAGATTACCCTTTGCAACCCGCTTAACTCAGAACTGATAGGTGGTAAGCAACCGGGCATCGCCGGATTGGGGCCGTTGAGTTACCTGCGGCAGCACAGGCTGTATGTGCATCCCACCTTGGCGGTGACACCCGATGGGGTGCCCTTGGGGGTGCTGGATGCCTGGTTGTGGACCCGCGACCGGGAAACTTTTGGTGAAGACAAGCGCCATTGGCCCATCGAAGCCAAGGAGAGCATGCGCTGGCTGGAGGGGTTCGAGCGCTGCGCGGAACGGGCCGCGACCCTGTCCAATACCCGGTGGGTCTACGTCGCCGACCGGGAATGTGATATTCACGAGTTCATGCTCCGGGCCCAAGGCCATCCCCAAGTGGATTGGCTCATTCGGGCGGCGCAAGACCGCAAATTAACCGAAGGCGATACCCTTTGGAACCGACTGGCGGGGGCACCGGTGCGGGGCGAGGTGACGTTCACCCTCCCGGCTCGACCCCATCAGCCCAGCCGGCTCGTGGTACTGACCGTGCGGGCCGAGCGGGTGACCCTGCACCCGAAAGGAGGCGATCCGGTGTCGGTCACCGCGCTACGGGCGCGGGAAGAAACGCCGTTGCGTAAACCATGGTCTTTTATTCCATAGCTCACTTCTTGCTTCAACGAGGTTGCCCAAGGGTACGGCTTGGTTTTCGCCACTCAAATTCCCCACGGGTGGGGAACTTTACGCTGATGAGGCGACCGCATGTTCCCCCAGGTCTCACGCCCTCTCTGCAAGCGTTACTTTCCGCCCAACTGGCGGTAGGTTCCTGAGAACGGCCAAGATTCTTAAATGAAAGCCATGAAAGTCAATAAAGTTTTCAGTAGCTGTCAACCCCCAGCGGACGCCGAATCTCTCGACTGGCGGTTGCTCTCAAACCGCTTGGCCGACACTCTGGTCCCTGCGGCTGAGTTGATCCAGTGGTAGGGTTGTCGATGGAGTATTGAGGTCTTTTTCCGAATTTTCAAAACCGGTTACCGGGTAGAAGCCTTGCAACTCAGCACCCTGGACCGTTTGGAACCCGCCTTGGCCTTGTACTTGATCATCGCTTGGCGGATTCAGTACCTGACGGTGCTGGGGCGGACAACCCCCGAGTCGCCCTGCGATGCCGTCCTGGATCCGGCCGAATGGCGGGCCGTTTACGTCGCGATTCATCGGCAGTCCCCGCCGGCCGCCCCGCCACCGCTGTCGGCCATGTTCGGTTGGATCGCCCGCCTCGGCGGCCATTTGGGGCGCAAATGCGACGGTCCCCCAGGCCCCCAGGCCCTCTGGATCGGCTTGCAGCGCGCCCGCGACCTCGCTTGGGGGATGCAATTGGCCTCTGATCTCTATGAAAAATCAGCCCGTTAGAGATGTGTGCAATGGACAGGCCCTAAAGGACGGGGCTTCTCGCGCAAATTGGGTGAACACAGTGATTACTGACTCGATGCCGCATCGCGCAAAATCACTGCACGAGTGTAAATAAGAAAATCATCCAGGCGTCGCTCAATAATTGCTACGGTGATAGGCAACTGCAAAGCCTGATAGTCATGCACGGCAATATTGCGAAAACCCACCATACGCTTGAGCGCATCCGCCAGAGCCTCATCAATCCAGTCATTTTGCGCCAGCAGGGTAAAAACATCGCGCGCGCTTTGAGGTACGCCCAGCCGCTCGCGGCGAATCAGATGTTGCCCCACATCCAACGCCGCCTCGCAGGCCCGTTGAATATTGAGAATAGCGGCATCCTAACGGGTGAAATCATGGGCGAAAGTGGCGGGATTCACCGCGTACTCTTCGCGGGCGCGGGCCACGTAGCGCTCTATCGTCGCCGCCTTATTGATGACCACATCATCGGCCATAGACGGTTCCTTTGCGTTGAATATCAATGATAATCCCCGCCCGCGCCTCATCAAGCGCGGTTTTCTCGCTCAGGATGAAACTCTCAAAGATCGCCGCCTGAGCGTCTTTCGCCCATAACACCTTGCCCGTAGTAATGATCTGATACTGCATCACCGTAGACACCGCCCGCAAATCCAGCAAATCCACATCGCAGCCCAACACATTTGCCAGTTGTTGCGACAGTTCCCACAGTAACATCGGGTCTGCACGGCCCGCGACCAGCACCGCCAAATCCAGATCGCTCGCTGGTCCCGCCGTACCCTGTACCCGACTGCCAAAGGCATACACCGCGAGGAGATGCGGCCACTGCGCTTGCACAGTCGCCACGATCAGCGTTTCGTTCATCGTGTTCAGCCATAGTCAGTTCACCGGGTGGGCCATCGCCTACCTCATTCCATTCCCAGCTTCTTCAGCCGATAGCGCAACGCCCGAAAGGTAATCCCCAGCTTTTCAGCGGCAGCGGTCTTGTTATAACGGGTGGCTTCCAGCGCCCGCAGAATGGCCGCCTTCTCAATCTCCTCCAGATAGCCCTCCAGATTGCCGGACGGCGGTTGCAGAATCGGCACGGTTCTCGGCTCGAACTCACGGCGCGGCGCGGCGTCGGTCGGCGGCGGCATCTCCCAATCCGTGTCCAGCGCCACCGGTCGTGACCGGATTGACGACGGCTCCATGGTTTCCGGCAACAGCAAATCATCCGCCTGGATCAGGCCGTCCTCGCATAAGGTGAACGACCGCTCCAGAATATTCTCCAGTTCGCGGATATTGCCCGGAAAGGCATACGCCCGTAGCGCCACCAGCGCCGATGGCACCATGTGCGGTTTCGGCAACCCCGCTTGCCGGCTCAACCGGTCGAGAATCGCCTCAACCAGCTCCGGGATGTCATCGGGATGCTCGCGCAGGCTCGGCAACCGCATTTCAATCACGTTCAGGCGGTAAAATAAATCCTGCCGAAAAGTACCCTCCCGCACCAGCGCCGCCAGATTCTTGTGGCTGGCGCTGAGTACCCGCACATCGGTAGCCACCTCGGTCAGCGCACCGACCGGACGCACCGACCGCTCCTGGATTGCCCGCAGCAACTTCACTTGCATCGGCAACGGCAAATCGGCCACCTCGTCCAAAAACAAGGTACCGCCCTGCGCCGCCTGAAACAGTCCGCCCTTATCCTGGGTCGCGCCGGTAAAACTGCCTTTCTTGTAGCCGAAGAACTCGCTTTCCATCAGGTGTTCGGGAATTGCCCCGCAATTGACCGGGACAAAAGGCTGGTCGGCCCGTGGCCCGGACAGATGAATCAGCCGTGCCGCCAGTTCCTTGCCGGTGCCCGACTCACCGCTGATCAGGATCGGCGCCTGGCTGCGCGCCAGCTTGGCGATCAGCACCCGCACCTCGGTTATCGTTGCCGACTGGCCCAGCAAGACCGGGCGGTTGGCATCAGGACTTTTCTCACTGGTGCGGTTCAGCCGCAGCGCGGTCGCGACCATGCCGCGCAGCACCGCCAGATCGAAGGGTTTGGAAACGAAATCGAAAGCACCCAGCTTCAGCGCTTCTACCGCGCTTTCCACATTGCCGTGGGCGGTAATCACCGCCACCGGCAAGTTTGGGCGCTGTTTCTGAATATACGCCACCAGTTCCAGCCCGCTGCCATCCGGCAACCGCAGGTCCGTGATACAAAAGCTGAACGACTGATGCTTGAGCAAAGCCCGTGCCTCACTCAGGGTCTCCGCTGGCAGGCAATGAACCCCCAGCGGCGACAGAGTCATCTCGATTAGCTCGCGAATATCGGCTTCGTCATCCACGATCAAGGCATTGCAGGCATCCATTACTCCGTCTCCGGGACTGGGTGAGTGGGCGCAAAAGTAATACGGAAACAGCTACCGCCTTCGGCACTGGGCAGGTATTGCAACTGGGCCCGGTTGGCCTCGCACAGTTCGCGAGCCAGATACAAACCCAGTCCGGTACCCTTGGATCGGGTGGTGAAAAACGGCTCGAACAGTTTAGCGATGTTTTCAGCCGGGATGCCGGGACCGGCGTCACGCACTTCGATGAACGGTCGCCCCGGTCCGTTTTCCAGACCAGCGCACACCGTGAATTGGGGGATTTCGCCGGGCCGAACCCCATGCTGGCAGGCGTTGGCGCACAGGTTCCACAATACCTGCCGGAACTGGTGCGGATCGAAGTTCACTGTCAAATCGTCCGGCTCCACCGTCGGATTCCACACCGGCAGCGGCCCGTCCAGATCGCGGGTGAATTCCTGACCAAAGGCTTCCAGCCATGCGGCCAGCACCAGCCGTTCCGGCTTGACCCGGTCACGGCGAGCCAAATCCAGTACATCGGTAATGATGCGGTTGGCGCGCCGGACATTGTCGTGAACGATTTGCGCCAAGCGCTGGTCGCTGGTGCTGGCGCTGGCCGACTCCTGCAACAACTGCGCGGCATGGCTGATCGCCGCCAGCGGGTTGCGAATCTCATGGGCGATGCCGGCGGTCAGCCGCCCCAACGCTGCCAGCTTGATCTGTTGCAACCGCTCGGCGACCTGGGCGGAATCTTCCAGCAAAATCAGGGTGGTGGCTGCCCCATGACCGCTCAGCCCGGTGAAACGCGGAATCAGTTCTGGACGGTGTTCAACCGGACGAAAGGCGGGAACCTCCAGTCCGCCCCGGTCTTGCCATGCCCGCCACCGCTGCGCCAGCGGTGGCGACAGCATATCCAGTGCTATGCCCACTTCCGCATTCGGCTGATCGAGCAGGGTTCGAGCAGTGTCGTTGAGCAGCACCACCTGGTCGGCGGCATCCACCACCACCACCCCGTTTTGCAGGTGGCGAATAATGCCCTGATTCAATTCAGCCACGTCCAGCAGCTCAAAGGTGCGCCGGCGAGCCAGCGCCTCGCTGCGCCGTGCCCGTTCCGCCAGTGCATAGGTCAGCGCGGCAGCGATGAACAACACCGCGCCCAGCACCCCTAGGCGCACCAGATCATCAGTGGCGTTACGCAACTGACCCATGAAGGCGGTCCACGGGTCCGGCACCCGCGCCACCTGCGTCAGCGCTTGAGCGGCGTACCACTGACTCACCAGCCAGGACAAGGTCAACAGGAAAAATCCCAGCGCGGCGGCCAGCAGCGCTGAACTGAGCGGCAGCAGGATGCCACTGGCGGCGACTGCGGTGATCAGCAGGCTGTTCAGGCTGCTGTTCAGACCGCCGGAGGCGTGGATCATGATAATGAGCGCCAGCAAATCCACCAGCATTTGCAGATGCGCCTGCACCGGTAATCGCGGTCGCCGCCAGTAAGTGCCGGCGATGGCGAGCAGGATCAGCACCAGGTAGATCAGCGCTGCGCCCAGGAACAGCGCCGGCGCCTGCTTGCCAAACAGCCGGTTCTGCTCGTTCAGTCCGACCGCGCCCAGCAAGAGCATCGCCAAGATCAGCCGGTAGATATGGGAAGCGCGAAATACGCGCCACAGGTGGCGGCGGTCGGGAAAACGGTCTTTATTCAGTCCGGCAAGCGGGTCAGAAACGATCATGATGGACAGCGCGCAGCGGCGATTCCTCGGTGATGAACCATGGCGACTATTATAGTAAAGGTGCACCGCCACTTATCGTGCAGCGGAACGTGAAGATTAGGGTTTTTCGCGATAGAATAGACGCTCCAACTGAAAGGGGGATGTAATCCGCATGAACCTTCATGAATATCAAGCAAAAGTGTTGCTGAGCCAATTCGGCGTAGCAGTGCCTGGCGGCATCAAGGCCACTTCCCAGCAGGGAGCCGTCGAAGCGGCCAAGGCGGTGCGAGAAAAGGGACCGTGGGTGGTCAAGGCCCAAGTCCACGCCGGGGGTCGCGGCAAGGCGGGCGGCGTCAAATTCGTTCGCACCATTCAGGATGTTGAAGAAGTGGCCGGCCGACTGCTGGGTTCCACCCTGGTGACCAAACAAACCGGCTCTCAAGGCGTTCCCGTTCACATCCTGCTGATTCAGGACGGAGTGGACATCGCCAAGGAATATTATCTGAGCTGTCTGGTGGATCGTGCCAAGAAGCGCATCGTTTTCATCGGCTCATCCGAAGGCGGCATGGATATTGAGGAAGTTGCCGCCAAAACCCCGGAAAAAATCCTGACCGTCGCCATTGATCCGATTGTCGGAATTCAGCCCTATCAGTGCCGGCAACTCGGCTTCCAGATGGGAATGAGCAAGGAAGAAGTGTCGCAAATGGTCAAGATCATGACCGGCGTCTACAACACCTTCGTGCATAAGGATTGCAGCCTGATCGAGATCAATCCGCTGATTCTGGAAAAATCCGGCCAGCTCATGGCGCTGGACGCCAAGATCAGTCTGGACGACAACGCCTTGTACCGGAACCTGGATGTGGCTGAACTGCGCGATCCGACGCAGGAAGACGAACGCGAACACATCGCCCACGAAATCGGCCTGAACTATGTGGCGCTGGATGGCAGCATTGGCTGCATGGTCAACGGCGCTGGGCTGGCGATGGCGACGATGGACGTGATCAAGCTGCACGGTGGCGATCCGGCCAATTTTCTCGATGTTGGCGGCGGCGCGACCGCTGATCGGGTAGCGCGGGCGTTCAAGTTGATCCTGTCCTCGGACAAGGTTAAAGCTATCCTGGTCAATATTTTTGGCGGCATTGTCCGCTGCGACACCATCGCCGAGGGCATTATCACCGCCGTTAAGGAAGTGGGTCTGACTCTGCCGGTGGTGGTGCGGTTGCAGGGTACCAACGTGGAGGCCGGGCGCGAGATGCTGGCCCAGTCCGGCATGAACATTATGACCGCCGACGACCTGACCGACGCCGCCAAGATGGCGGTCGCCGCCGCAGCCTGATCAACGCGGTTGCCCATCGGCTCCCCATCTACAAGGAACATAGCCAACCATGAGTATTTTGATCAACAAGAACACCAAGGTGATCTGCCAGGGTTTTACCGGATCGCAAGGCACCTTCCATTCTGAACAGGCGATTGCCTACGGCACCAACCTGGTCGGCGGGATCAGTCCCGGCAAGGGTGGCAGCACCCACCTCGGCAAGCCCGTATTTAACACGGTGGCAGACGCGGTTGCCGCTACCGGTGCCGACGCTACCATGATTTATGTCCCGGCTGCGTTCGCCGGTGATGCGATTCTGGAAGCGGCGGATGGCGGGATCAAGGTTATCGCCTGCATTACCGAGGGTATCCCGGCACTGGACATGCTGAAGGTCAAAGCCGCCCTGACCACTAATTATCCGGGCGTTTACCTGATTGGCCCGAACTGCCCCGGTGTCATTACCCCCGGCGAATGCAAGATGGGCATCATGCCCGGCCACATTCACCTGCCCGGCAAGATCGGCATCGTCTCCCGCTCCGGCACCCTGACTTATGAGGCGGTGTGGCAAACCACGCAAACCGGTTTAGGTCAGAGTAGCTGTATCGGCATCGGCGGCGACCCGATTCACGGTATGAGCTTCGTGGACGTGCTGACCCTGTTCAAGGACGATCCGCAAACCGAGGGCATTGTGATGGTCGGCGAGATCGGCGGCAATGCCGAAGAAGACGCCGCCGCCTTCATCAAAGCCAACATCAAGAAGCCAGTGGTCGCCTATATCGCCGGCGTCACCGCGCCGCCGGGCAAACGTATGGGTCATGCCGGCGCCATCATCATGGGCGGCAAGGGCACGGCGGCTGACAAATTTGCAGCGCTGGATGCAGCCGGTTGCACGATTGTTCGCTCCCCCGCCGACATCGGCGCAGCAATGAAGAAGTTCTTTAGTTAAGCCGTTCGTCGTTACTTCTCTTATCGTGAAAGAGGAGTAACGGATAAAAGTGTTATTGAAGGCTGAGAACAAGAACTAGGGTGGGTTAAGCATTCAGCGTAACCCGCCTTTTTCTTTTCCATGACCGTCTGATCATTCAGATTTAATCAAAGGAAAAGACCTACAACGATTAATCTGGAGGCCAATAGCAATGGCTTACAATCGTTTTACGATAGATGCTGTCAGAAAAGCCTTTGGAATAAGGATTGTGGGCGATACTTCCTTATTCAATGGTGTTGATCCGGTAGAACCCAGTGATATTTTGGTAAAATTTCTTGAACGCTACCTGCCATTGGGTAGCGCAATAGGAACAGAAAAAGCGAGATCGGAGTTTATCATTGCTCCGATCCTGGCGGAACTCACTGAATTAACTCATCATGCTGTCAGCCTGTTTTCAGGCGTTGAATTTAATGTTGACGAAGAACAAGGATTGACGGGAAGGTGTGATTTCCTTCTCAGCGCATCGAGTGTTCAGTATACTATTGAAGCTCCAGTTTTGGCGGTGGTCGAAGCGAAAAATGAAAATATCAATAGCGGTTTGGGTCAGTGTATGGCTGAAATGATAGCGACGCGAATTTTCAATGAAAATGAAGGGAAATATCTGGATCATGTTTATGGTGCGGTCACTACGGGTAGTGTGTGGCGTTTTTTGAAATTACGGGGTGATATAATTTATATTGATAAGCCGGAATATTTTATTGGTAATCTGAATACTCTGTTGGGCATCCTGATTTATATCGTTTCCAAGCATGACATCAGTGCAGCAAGCCTAACATCGTGCTGAATAAAGAAAACGGTAAAGCGCAAAAAAGGTCGCCTTATGCTCGCTGATTCCAATTCTCTCCGGGTCGTTATGGCCCAACTCGATTTTCTGGTCGGCGACATTCAGGGCAACATCGCCAAAATCATGACTGCCGCCGTTGATGCCCGCGACCGGTTACGGGCTGATGTCATCGTGTTTCCAGAATTGACGGTGACCGGCTATCCGCCGGAAGATTTATTACTGCGTCCCAGTTTCATCCGCCAGGTGGAACCGGCGATGCAACGATTGTGCATGGAGATTGAAGGCATTACCGCCGTGGTCGGTTATCCCGCCGCCACTTCGGAAGGGTTGCGTAACTCGGCAGCGGTGATTCGTGACGGTGCAATCCAGGCGGTTTATCACAAGCAGCTATTGCCTAATTACGGCGTGTTCGATGAGAAGCGCTATTTTGTAGCGGGTGCAGAACCCACGGTAGTTGTTATCAACAATGTGCGAGTCGGCATTACCATTTGTGAGGATGTGTGGCAACTCGATCCGGTGCAAAAAGCCGTCGCTGCCGGCGCACAATTATTGCTGAATCTTAATGCTTCACCCTTTCACACCGGCAAGGGTCAATTGCGGCTGGACATTCTGCGCCAGCGCGTCGCAGAAAACGGTATTCCCATTGTTTACGTCAACCTGGTCGGTGGGCAGGACGAGCTGG
The DNA here is from genome assembly GCF_000531125.1 of Candidatus Contendobacter odensis Run_B_J11. GTDB lineage: Bacteria > Pseudomonadota > Gammaproteobacteria > Competibacterales > Competibacteraceae > Contendibacter > Contendibacter odensensis. The sequence continues at coordinate 9,803 of NZ_CBTK010000090.1, forward strand.
TGTTTGATGGCCATTCGCAAGTGGTAAATAGCAAGGGCGAACTGACTCATCGCGCTCCATTCTGCGCCGAAGGTTTGTATCCGGTAGATTTCACTATTGGCGTAACTGTGGAGCCGATACCCGGCGAGATTGCTGAAGAACCGTCCGAGGAAGCCGCGATTTATCAAGCTATCGTGCGTGGAGTGCGTGATTACGTTACCAAGAATGGTTTCCCCGGTGTAGTGCTGGGGCTATCGGGCGGGATTGATTCAGCGCTGACTTTGGCGATGGCCGTCGACGCTTTGGGGGCGGATCGGGTCGAGGCGGTATTGATGCCTTCGCGCTATACCGCTGACATGAGCAATACCGATGCCGAAGAGGAGGCGCAGGCATTGGGGGTGAAATACCAGCTCATGCCGATTGAACCGGCGTTTCAGTCATTTCTCAGTATCTTGCAGCCGGTTTTGGATGGATTGCCGCTGGACAGCACCGAGGAAAACATTCAGGCCCGTTGCCGGGGCGTATTACTTATGGCCATCTCCAACAAGACCGGCAAGATGGTGTTGACCACCGGCAACAAGAGCGAAACTGCGGTGGGCTATTCCACCCTGTATGGCGATATGGCCGGTGGTTTTGCGCCGATTAAGGATGTGTTGAAAACCATGGTCTACCGGCTATCGGTCTATCGCAATCGCTTGACGCCGGTGATTCCGCAACGAGTGTTGGATCGTCCACCATCGGCGGAACTGCGTCCCGATCAGACCGATCAGGACAGCTTGCCGCCTTATGAAACACTGGATGCGATTCTGCACGGCTATGTGGAGGAAGACCACTCCGTTGACGAATTGATTGCAGCAGGCTTCGAGCGGGCCACTGTAGAACGAGTCACCCGACTGGTGATTGTCAATGAATACAAACGTCGCCAGGCGGCGCCCGGAGTGCGAATTACGCCCCGCGCTTTTGGGCGGGATCGGCGCTATCCGATTACCTCGGGCTTCCGACGCTAACGGGCCAGCGCTGGCGTCAAATGCGGCTGCATTTCCTGCAACAACGCCTTGAACACTTTGGGATTGCCGGCGACGACGTTGCCGGATTTCATGAAGTCATTGCCGCCGGCAAAGTCGCTGACCAATCCGCCGGCCTCCTGCACCAGCAGTGCCCCGCCCGCGATGTCCCATTCCTTCAATCCTAGCTCCCAGAAACCATCCAGCCGTCCGGCGGCGATATAAGCCAAATCCAGCGAGGCGGCACCGGCGCGGCGGATTTCCAGACAGCGGCCAAACAGACCGGTGAAGATATTGAGATAAGCCGGTTGGTGTTGGGCATGGCGGAATGGAAAACCGGTGCCCAGCAGGGCGTTTTCCAATGGAGTCACGCTGCTGACCCGGATGCGCCGATCATTCACCTGTGCGCTCTCGCCACGCGAAGCGACGAACATCTCTTCCCGGATCGGATCATAAACCAGCGCCGCTTCCAGCCGGTTCTTGTGGCGAAAGGCAATCGAAATAGCGAAATGCGGGATGCCGTGCAGGAAATTGGTAGTGCCGTCCAGCGGATCAATGATCCATTGAGATTCGTCCTGACCCGGCTGTTCCCCGCTTTCCTCGGCGATGATGCTATGACTGGGGTAGGTTTTGCGCAGGATTTGAATGATCTCCCGCTCGGCTTGCACATCCGCTTCGCTGACGAAATCGCTGCGCTGCTTGGTGGCGACAGTGAGCCGTTCGAGGTGATCGAAATGGCGCAGCAGGATACGGCTGGCGCTGAGGGCAGCACGCTTGGCGATGGTCAGGACTGGGTTCATGGCGGATCGAATCGCTGAGAGGACGGGGCCGGAGTATCTGGCGCGGGGGCGTCATCATAGCAGAACGCGCTATTTTTCCGGGGGGAGCGACTTTGAGTATTGCAGCGGATGTTGTCGAGCAGGCCGAATTTCGATGTGATTCAGGTTTGACTCGGCTTAGGTCTCCAACAGTTCAACCTTGTCGTAAATCTCCGCCAGCGCCAGTTCGCAATCAATGGAATGCAGGCGAATCACACCCTCCAGACCGGCGCACTCGGCGAGTAGCCATTCATGGTTTGGCTGCCGCCGGTAGGATTCGATGTGCGGGTGGCTCTGCGCGATCAACACATATTCCACCAGTGGTTCCAGCTTGCGGTAATGCTCGAACTTGCGCCCCCGGTCGTAGGCTTCGGTGGAGTCGGACAGCACTTCGATGATCAAGGTTGGATTTAGCAAGGTGTCGAAATGAGTATCGTCAAATTGTGCCTTGCCACAGATCACCACTAAATCGGGGTAGGTGTACAGGCCGGTTGGGCTGATTTTGACTCGCATGTCGTTAGCGTAGAGTTTGCAAGGACGCTTTTTGAGCTGATTGCCCAGCTCAACAACCGTATTGGTAACGATAATGTTGTGCGGCTCGCTCGCGCCGCTCATGGCGAAAATCTCGCCGTCGAAGTACTCGCTCTTGAATTCGGCACTCCGCTCGATAGTGAGGTAGTCTTCGGCGGTCAGATGGGGTTGAGTCTGCGGGTTCATGGCGCTGCCTCGATGGTTCAATTGCCGGCGATCATTGTGCCACAGACAAAACCGCTACCCATATCCCGGCCTTGGCTACCCATATCCCGGCCTTGGAAGCATGTGGTACAGGTGACTTTGATCGTGGAAAACAGAGGGAAAAAATTTTTAGTCAGCTTTAATTAAACACTGTTCATAAAAAATTTCCCTGACTATACTCAAGCTATTCTTTCCCCTGTCACTACTGGTTAGGAGGCACCCATGGCCAATCTGTTCAAGCGCATCAGCGATGTACTCACCGCCAATCTTAACGATATGGTGGATCGGGTCGAGGACCCCGAGCGAATGATTAAGCAACTCATCCGCGAGATGGAGGAAAACGTCAATAGTGCCCGCGAGGGTGTAATTGACGCAGTGGCCAGCGAGAAGCAACTCGCTAGGGAGCTGGATAATCAGCGCCGGCAATCCGAGGAATGGCACCACCGCGCTCGGCGGGCGCTGGAAACCGGTAATGAAACCCTGGCGCGGGAAGCGTTGCTGCGCAAGAAGGAACACGACGGTATTGTTGCCAATCTGCAAGCCTCCTGGGAATCCTCCCGGCGCACCAGCGAGCGGCTTAAAGCGCAGTTACGGGCGCTGGAAACGAAGCTGGAAGAAGCGCGCCTGAAGAAAGGCAGTCTGGTGGCGCGACAACGGGCCGCTCAGGCGCACGAGCAGATGAACCGAGTGAACGATCATTTCCAGTCGGGTCTCGATCTCAATAACTCGTTCGGGCGCATGGCCGACAAGGTCGGTGAAATGGAAGCGCGCATGGAAGCACGGGCCGAACTGTACGGCGAGTTCAGTCAAGTCGAACGGGAGTTTCTGAAGATGGAAGTGGATATCGAAATTGAAGCGGAACTGGCGACGCTCAAGCAGGACATTCGCAAGGCATAACCTATCAGGCAAGCAGCGCAATTCAGGCAAGCAGCGCAATCAGCAATCCGGTGATTGGAGGGCAAATCATGGAATGGGTGATTTTGGGAGTATTGGTGCTGGCGTGGCTGATTTCGCCGATTATTCTACTGATTGCGCTCATTATTGCCCGCCGCCAACTGCATGATTTACGGCAGCAGCCGGTTGGTCGCCGCCCTGATCGACGGCTGGAGCAAATCGCGCCGATTCCGCCCGCGCCGATGTTGAGCGGCAACCATCGTTACGCTCCCGCCGATCTGGAAAATCTGTTGTTGCTGCAATTGGAGTTACAGCGGTTGCGCGAGTCCGATGCTGTAACCGGGAAGCGGTTTCAGCAACTGGCCGACCATCTGAATCGGTTGTGGATCCAGCACCTGCGTGAAGGCGGCGCGCAACCGGAGAACAGCATCTGGCAACAGCGGCGCACAGTTGCCTGGAATCTGCTGGCGCAAGGAAGCGATACACCGTTGGGACTGCCGCCGTGGCAGCCTGCTGCGCCCGAATCGCCACCTATTCCGATGATTGCCGCTGCGCTTCAAAGTTTGCCCAGGTTCTCTCTAGTCGCAAAGACAGATCATTTCGATGCGCCATGCAATCCTCCTCTACCTCCCGGCGATTCCACGGAACCGCCCATGTCTCTGCCACCCTTTGCAATAGAGGCGGTAGAGACAGCGCCAAGTGCCAAACGGACCAACCAGGGATCTCGGTGGGAAGAGCCTATCCCCGTCACTGAGGATGATTGGCGTCCAGCGGTTCCAAGTCCATTGGAGAAAGCGCTACAGGTGTTGTCCGGCTGGCCGAAGCTGATCGCGCCGTTTCTGGCGCAGAACATCGGCTGGTTCATCGGCGGCTTTTGTTTTATGGCCGGCGCGCTATTCCTGATTGCCAACACCAGCGGCTTTATCAACGCGCTGGTGGTATTCGCCAGTCTATCCAGCGCCACCGTGTTCCTGATTTGGGCCGGGTATCAGTTCCGCCGCAATCGCCCGGAACTGGTGGTTGCCAGCAGCGTGTTGTTGACATTGGGCATGTTGCTGGCGCCACTGGATTTGGTGGTCGCAATCCGCTTGGTGTCCACCAGTAGCGGTGATGGACTCCTGCTGATCGTCAGCCTGTCGATCGGGGTGGTGACGCTGGTGGCATTCGCCTGGGCCGCGACTCTGACCAGCGGTCTGATGGATCGGGTACTGATGGGCCGTTATCCGCAATTATTAACGGCGCTGGCGGCGGTGCAATTAGCCGCGCCGCTGGCGGTCGTTGTTCCCGACTGGCGTGGCTTGGCAGTATTGCATCTGGTATTGCTGGGCCTGCTGGGTTACGCGCTGCGGACCTTTACCGGTGAGTGGTTGCAGCGGCTGTTTATTGATGAGCGGTTGACGACGTACTACGCCGCCGGGTTGCTGGTTTACACCGCCGTGGTGTCGTTCGTTCACCTGACCTGGATTTGGCCGGAGCCGTTGCCCGTCGGCTATGCGGGACCGTTCCTGATGGCGTTGTGCGGGTTGCTGTTCCCAGTGGATGCGGCGCTCAAGGATTGGGTCAATAAATACGCTTTCCTGTCCCGATTCAGTTTTACCCTGTATGGATTGTCAGTGGTGGCAATCGCAATCGCGGTGCAAACCACGCCGACAGTCATCGTGACGCTGGCGCTGGGCGCATTGCTCTACGGGTGGGTAACGTGGCGCTATCGCACTCTGCCACCGCTGTATCTGCTGTTGGTCTGCGTGGCGGGACTGTACGGATTCGGCATTTTGAATACATTGCCGCCCGCATGGCATGGACTCGCCAGCCTGCCGGGATTGCTGGCGCTACTGGGCTTGTGCCGTTGGACTCGTTCCCGCTCCCGCGCTATTGCGCTGCAATGCCTGACGGTGTTTGGTGTGCTGCTGGTCGGTCTGACAACCTGGAGTTTGCTCTCGACGCCGCCGGGCTGGATCGGCTTTGCGACAGCGGCGCTGGCGGCACTGTTGAGTTATGGCGCAGTACGGTTGGCGCTGACCTTGCCGGATGCCGATCCACGATGGGCTTATGGCGATGGCGTGGTCACAGCTTTTGCGCTGGCGGCGGTTGGCTATGCGCCGGGCTGGCTGCCGTTCAGTTGGGAACTACGCAGCGCGTTTGGAGCGCTGGCGCTGGCGACTTTATGGGTTGCGCTGGGTTTACACGACCGGCGGCAGTCTCCAATCAGCCGCACCGTATTTATTGCCGGCGCGTTGCTGAATATCGCGTTGGCATTGGCGCTCGGCGGAATAGTGTTGTGGATGGTGCTGCCCGGTCGAGTCGAGCCGATTTTATTGCTGGCGCTGGCGGGCGGGTTGCTGCTGTGGCTGAGTCTGGGTTTACACCAGCAGACCTTGTTCTACGGCGTTTTAGCCGGCGCGGGCGGTATTGGCGTACTGATTAAGCGTGGCTATTTCCCCGGACCTAGTAGCGGACTGGGCGAATTTGCGCTGGTAATGGGATTGTGGTGGCTGCTGTGGCGGCTGGCGTGGCGTTTGCGAATTGGTGCTGCGTTACAGTTTGAGATTGCTTCGGAAGACAGGCTGGAAGCCCGTTCTCCATCCGATTTGATCCGTGCGCCGCTGGAACAGGCGATGGCGCTGTTGTGGGTCGTCGGGCTAGCGCACTTGAGCCTGCGTTTGCTGGAGGGCGGCTTGGCGTGGCATTGGCCTTTGACGACGGCGCTGGCGGTAGTGAGCGGGCTGTTGTTGATCGGTCATTTCCACTGGTTCCGCTGGGTTGCGTTGCCAATGTTGTTGGGCCTGGCGGGACTGCTGGCTGGGTTGGAACGAGTCGGATTGACCTTGCCGTGGCTGGGTGCGGTAGCGGTACTTTATGCGCTGCTGGTCTGGCGGTTCGCGATTGCGCTACTGGCTAAACCACCGGTTTGGCGCTTGGCGCAAGTGATGAGCTTTACCGTGCCGGGCGGCGCGGGTGGCGCTCAACAGGTCGAAGAGAGCCTGCACAGTTGTGCGCTGGTGATTGCGGTGGCAACGGTCGCGGCTTGCCCGACGTTAGTGCTGCTCGGAATGCCGACGCCGGAAGGGTTACCGGCGCTGATGACCAGTTTATTGCTGTTCACGCTGACCGGCTGGCACTACCGATCCAGCCCCCATGCTTATGCGGCGCTGATGACGCTGACGATTGGAATCTGGTTAACCGGCCTCTGGCTATCACCCAATGCGCTATTAGGCGCAGGTCAGCCGTTAAGCAATGCGCTGTTGAGTCTGGTCATGGCGCTGGCGGCGGTCGGTCTGGAAGCGGAACGGGCCGTGCCACTGACGTATTGGCGTATCCCGTTGCAGCGAATGAGCGGACTGCTCTATCTGCTGGCGCTAGTCGGTGCAGGGCTGGGATTTTTGACCACTGATCCCCGTTTACCGGGATTACTGGCGCTGCTGTGCATCGCCTTGTTCCCGGTGGCGCGACCCTTGCCGCACGCAGCGCAATGGCGTGGTCTGGGACTGGCATTGCTGTTGAGCAGCTTGATTTGGACGCTGGCGCTGCGGTTGGGCTTTGATCTACGGGACAGTGCAGGGATCGCCATGGTTTGGGGTTATGCGCTTTGGCTGGGCGGCAATCTGCTGTTACCGCGCTGGAACGCCCGCTGGCCGGATTGGGCGGTATCGGCGACATTCTGGCCGCTGTTGGGGCTGATCAGCGTGTTGGCCGGCGGCACAGTCGGATGGATGACATGGGAACGGTCGCCGGCTGCGGCGCTGGCCGGATTGTCGCTGTATCTGTTCCTGCTGCTGCGTAACACGGCATGGCCTGGCATGGCCTGGCTGGCAGTAGCTACCCTGACCGCGAGCGGTTTACTGGCAGTTATCGGAATCCCCCCGGCTTCGTCACCCCCCTTCAGCAACGGAAGGTTGGGAGAATGGGTAATCGCTCTGATTTGGCTAAATTGGTTGTTCTTGCTGATTCCACGGTGGCGACGGTATGGCGTGATGGTGGCGCAATGGTTGGATTGGCGGCAAAGCGAGTTGGAAGCGCCGCTGTTCTGGACGCCCTTTGTCGCGCTGATTCTACTGCTGGCCCAATTGCTGATGCTGGAACTTGCGTTGCTGTGGGCGTGGATGCCGGCGACACATTTAACCGGATCGCTAACCGTTTCGGCGGTGTTGCTGGCGGCGACGGCGGGTCATGCCTTCAACCGCCATCCAGAAAAGTTATCTGCTCAGGTCTTATTACTGGCGCTCGGTGCAGCGGTCGTTGCCGTGCTGCTGGATTTGGCGGTGCCGCTGATTTGGCTACCGCTGACGGTAGTGATATGGAATGGCGCGCTATTGCTGGCGTGGCGTTATGGCCTGCGCCGCTCGGAACTGTGGGATGCGGCGCTGGACCTTTGGTTACTGTTTTTACCGGCGGTCAGCGTGATATTGCTGTTCATCGTGCCGGATTTCAGCGGAACGGCGGTTACAGTCACCTTGTTTGCGCTGGCGATAGTCACCGTAGCGCAAGGCGGGTGGCGCAATGAACCGTTCTGGCTGAAAGCAGGATTTTTTCTAGCGCTGACCGGTAGTTACACCATCTGGCTGGTGGGTACAACCGGGTTCGCCTGGATACCGTTGATCGGTGTAGCGCCGTGGTACGCCGTGCAAACCGTCGTGCTAATGCTGGCATTCACGCTGATCCGGCAGCGGTTGATGCTTTGGCTGAGTACCGCTGATCCCGAAATCCATGGGGATCGGTTCAATGGGTGGTACGAGGTCGAAACCGTTATCAGCGGGTTGATTCCAAAATTACTGCTGTTCAGCGGATTCTGGCTGGCGCTGCACGGTTACGCCGTGCTGGCCTATCAAGCTGGTTGGGGAGCGTCGCCTTGGCATTTCGGCATTGCCGCCGATCCGCTGGCGGCAGGTGCGGCGTTGCTGATGTTGGCCGGATTGACGCTGACCCGCGCCTGGCGACGACCGGATGAACCAAACTGGATTTATGCAACCGCGTTGTTGCTCGGCGTGCTGGCAGGGTACGGGCGACTGATTCTGCTGGGATTGACGCCGTTCACGGTCGGCGACACCGCTGCGCTGATGGCAGCGGGTTATGTCGCCTTTCTGCTGCATCAATTCACCGGTGCTAAACCGCTTTATCGTCTAGCCTTGTTGCTACCAGTATTGGCACTGGCAACCGTGCCTTGGCAACTGGCTTCGCCGTGGGCGGGCGGGACATTGCTGGCAACAGCGGTGCTGTATCTGTCGCTGGCGGGGACAATGCGTAATCCATTGCCGCTGTATTTGGGTGTTTTGGCATTGAATGGCGCGATTTATTTATGGGCGCCGGTGTGGGCTGGACGTTATGGACTCTGGCAATTCACCATTGTGCCGGCGGCAGTGTCGGTATTGGCGCTATTGCATTTGCATCGCCATGAGTTACGGCCAAAGGTGTTGAATGGGGCGCGGCTGGCGGCATTAAGCCTGCTTTATGCCGGAGCCGGGCTGGATGTATTTCTGCGGCCAGAATTGGGTGTGTTTGTGCTGGCGTTAGGGCTGGCGTTTATCGGGATTATCTTTGGTATTGCGCTGCGGATTCGGGCTTTTCTGTATGCCGGAGTCGCATTTCTGTTGCTGAATGTGATCGGGCAACTGCTGCGCTTCTACCCGGAACAGAATTTAAGCCGGGCGCTGATTCTGTTGGGTTTGGGCACAGCGATTACCCTGGGCATGGTGATTTTTAATCTGAAACGGGAGGCAATTCTGCAACGGATTCGGCTGGTTCGCGCTGATTTGGCGGCGTGGGAGTAGGCTATGAAAAACCAAAAACTCGAACTGACCTGGATTGGCAAAGAGAACCGGCCTCGATTGGAACCGCGCATTCTGCTGGAAGACCCGGCCAAGTCGTATCATGCGCCACATCGGGTAAAGAGTGGTCCGCAGATTACACAGATTCACGCAGATTCTTTTTCGGTAAATCTGCGTGAATCTGCGAAATCTGTGGATGAAATCGGCGACATCTTCGACAACCGGCTAATTTTCGGCGATAACCTGCTGGCGCTGAAGGCATTGGAGGCGGAGTTTTCGGGCAAAGTGAAGTGCGTGTTTATTGACCCGCCCTACAATACCGGCAGCGCCTTCACTCATTATAACGATGGCGTAGAGCATTCAATTTGGTTATCACTGATGCGCGACCGGCTGGAAATCATTCACCGGCTATTATCCGCAGATGGATCGTTGTGGATCACCATTGACGACAACGAAGCGCATTACTTGAAAGTGTTATGTGATGAAGTGTTTGGGCGGCCAAACTATAAAGCGACTATTACTTGGCAGAGAAAATACAGTGTCAGCAATAACTTTCAAGGCATCGCGACTATCTGCGATTTTGTGTTGGTCTATGCTAAAAGCGATAAATTCAAAAATAATCTACTTCCGCGAAGTGAAGAATCGGTAGCGCGCTACACTAACCCTGATAATGATCCTCGTGGTATATGGAAAGCAGTTGATTATTTGAATCAAGCGACACCCGAAAAGCGCCCAAATCTTTGCTATGAAATTATTAACCCCAATACAGGGAATGTTGTGAAGAATACCAAGAAAGCTTGGAAATATGATCCAAGCACACATAAACGCCATGTCGAAGAAAACCGTATATGGTGGGGACGTGATGGCCGAAATACTGTACCTGCACTCAAATTGTTTCTCTCTGAAGTGCGTGACGGGATGACACCACACAACTGGTGGTCGCATGAAGAGGTAGGGCATACCGACGAAGCAAAGAAGGAAATGATCAGCTTGTATGGTGTCCGCGATGTTTTTGACACACCAAAACCCGAACGACTACTTCAACGAATCTTTGAAATAGCCACCAACCCCGGTGATCTCGTTCTCGATTCCTTCGCCGGTTCCGGCACCACCGGCGCAGTCGCCCACAAAATGGGACGCCGCTGGATCATGATCGAGTTAGGCGAACACTGCCACACCCACATCATCCCACGCCTGCAAAAAGTGATTAACGGCGACGATCAGGGCGGCATTAGCAAAATGGTGAATTGGCAAGGTGGCGGCGGGTTCCGTTATTACCGTTTAGCGCCTTCGTTGCTGGAACAGGACAAGTGGGGCAACTGGGTCATCAACCGCAACTACAACGCCGCGATGCTTTCCGAGGCGCTCTGCAAGTTGGAAGGCTTCACTTATGCGCCTTCGGATGCGGTGTATTGGCAGCACGGGCACTCTACCGAGCGAGATTTCATTTATATCACGACCGCCTGCCTGACTCATGAACAGCTTCAACAATTGAGCGATGAGGTGGGGCCGGAACGCACCTTGCTGGTGCTGTGTACCGCATTCCGCGCTAATCCCGACGCCTATCCCAATCTGACGGTGAAGAAAATCCCCAAACAAGTGTTATCACGCTGCGAATGGGGCCACGACGACTACAGCCTGCGGGTAGAAAATCTGCCTCGGAAACCACCGGAACCGGGTCAACAGGCCATAGATTTCAGCGAAGACTAATTCATGAAACGCGATCAGGCATTGTCGGTGTTGCGAGAGCGGCGCACAGAGATTGAACGGCGCTTCAGCGTCAAGCGTCTTGCCCTTTTTGGATCAATGGCGCGGGATGAAGCACGGGAAGACAGCGATGTGGACGTGCTGGTGGAATTCGAGGGTTCCGCGACTTTCGCTGGCTACTTCGGCCTCAAGGATTATCTTGAGCAACTGCTGGGCCGACCGGTGGATTTAGTAACCGAAAAGGGTTTGAAGCCCCGCGCCCGGCCGCATGTCGAAAAGGACCTGATCCGTGTCGCGTAATTGGCTGCTCTATCTGGGCGATTTGATCGAAAGCGGCGAAAAGATCGAGCGTTTCGTAACCGGACGAACCTTCGACACGTTTGTTGCCGATGAAGCCATTTTCGATGCAGTCTTGTTCAACCTTCAAGTCATTGGCGAGGCGACCAAAAAGTTACCCGCCGAGGCACGATCCGCGCTATCCGAAGCCGGGGGTTCAGCGCCTGCGCGGCTGCGTGACCTGATTGCCCATCACTACTTCGCGCTGGATGCCGAGATCATCTGGGAGGTTGCGACCACCCATGTCCCGAAGATGCTGGCTCAGGCGCGGGAACTGCTGAACAAGCGCCAAAACAACCCTCACAGCACGGACAATCCGCAGTGAATCGCCACCATGTCAACGCTATTGCTGGCCGTCTGAGCCTGCGCCACCCACAACGCCGCTCGCTGGAAATTCTCGACCGCATCACCGAGATTGCCCCGCCCGGCAAGAATGCCGATACCGCCGCAGTTCTTGAAACCATTCGCAGCGAGTTTCCCTCCGTCACCGACTTCGAGCGCGAGTTTCCATCGCTGTGCTTTGCGCTGGCTACCGGCGTCGGCAAAACCCGGCTGATGGGCGCGTTTATCAGCTACCTACATTTGGCGCACGGCATCAACAACTTCTTCGTGCTGGCCCCGAACCTGACCATCTACAACAAGCTGATCGCCGATTTCACCCCCAACACGCCCAAATATGTCTTCAAGGGCATCGCCGAATTTGCGCTGAATGCGCCCGCGATCATCACCGGCGACAATTACGATCAGCGCGACCCGCTCAGTGGATCACTGTTGGGCGGCGTGCGCATCAACATCTTCAACATCTCGAAAATCAATTCCGAAGTGCGCGGCGGCAAGTCGCCCCGGATCAAACGGCTTTCGGAATATATCGGCCAGAGCTATTTCGACTATCTGGCCGGTCTGCCTGATCTGGTGATGCTGATGGACGAATCGCATCGCTACCGCGCCAGCGCCGGAATCCGGGCGATTAACGAACTCAAGCCGATCCTGGGGCTGGAACTGACCGCAACGCCGTTTGTGGAATCTGCACGCGGCGCGGTCGCGTTCAAAAACGTGATTTACGACTACCCGCTGGCAAAGGCGATGGCGGACGGTTTCGTGAAAGAACCAGCGGTCGTCACCCGCAAGGATTTCAACCCAGCAGGGATGTCGCCGGAAGAGATCGAACGGCTAAAGCTGGAAGACGGCGTGCGCCTGCACGAAAGCGTGAAAGTCGAGTTGGAAACCTACGCCCGCGAGAGCGAGCGGCCTATCGTCAAGCCGTTCCTGCTGGTGATTGCCCGCGACACCACTCACGCCAGCCAGTTATTGGCCTTGATCCAGTCCGACGGCTTCTTTGATGGGCGCTACCGGGACCAGGTGATCCAGGTGGATTCCAGCAAGACCGGCGCGGAAGAAGAGGAAATGATCACGCGCCTGCTCAAGGTCGAAAATCCCGAAGAACCCACCGAGATCGTGATTCACGTCAACATGCTCAAGGAAGGTTGGGACGTGACCAATCTCTACACCATCGTCCCGTTGCGGGCGGCCAATGCCCGCACCCTCATCGAGCAATCCATCGGGCGCGGTCTGCGGCTGCCCTATGGCAAACGCACCAGCGTCACTGCCGTGGATCGGCTGAACATCGTTGCTCATGACAAATTTCAGGAGATCATTGACGCCGCTAATCAGCCGGATTCAGCGATTCGGGTGCAGGCGGTAGTGCTGGATGTTGATCAACTCAGCCAGAAAACTGCTACGGTGGTGTCGCAATCGCAACTGGCGACCCAACTGGGCTTGAAACCCGCCCAGCTCACTCACAGCACCACGCTGGCCGGTCAGAAAGAAGCGCCGGTTTTCACTCAGCCCGCAGAGCAGAAAGTGGCGCAGATCGCTTGGGATGTGATTCGCAAATTGGAAAACCAGCCGCAAACCTTACCCACTCTCGAACATCTGCAACAACCGGAAATCCAGACCGCTATCGTCAAAGCCGTTAAAGCGCAACAGCAGCCATTCCAATCGGAAATAGCCGGGATCAGCGAGAAACCGGACATTGCCGCCGTAGTCGCAAAAACGGTTGATTTGGTCATGCGGCAAACCATCGCCATCCCGCGCATTCTGGTCGTGCCCAAAGGCGAGGTGAAATCCGGTTTCAAGCCCTTCACGCTCAAGCTCGATGCGTTGAACTATCCGGCAGTGTCCGACGAACTCTGGATTCAGCACCTGCGCACCAATGAACTTGAGATCGTTGCCATTGGTCGCGGCGGCATCGAAGAAACGCAGCTGGAAGATTACATCGTCAGCGGTTTGGTCGAGTTTGACGATATTTCTTATGACGACCACGCCGATTTGCTCTACGACCTGGCCACTCAAACTGTACAGCATTTCCAGAGCTATCTTTCTGAAGCAGATGCCCGAAAAGTATTGTGCTGTTATCAGCGCAATATCGCCCGGTTCATTCATGCCCAGATGCAGGCGCATTACTGGGAAGACGTTGTTGATTACGAAGTTAAGATCAGCAAAGGTTTTACCGAACTGAAGCCAAGCGCCTATACCTGTTCCGCACAAGAACCGCCTGCCGATTACCGGGTTGCGCCAGCGGATAAAAGCAATATGGCGAAGTATCTGTTTGGTGGATTCAACCGCTGCCTGTATTCAGTGCAGAAATTCGATTCCGATGCGGAACGCAAGCTGGCGGCAATTCTGGAACGCGATGCAGTGAAGTGGTTCAGGCCGGCTAAAAGTCAGTTTCAGATTTTCTACCGGCAGGGCGCGGATCACCTGGAATATCAGCCGGACTTCGTCGCGGAAACGAACGACGCAATCTATATGCTCGAACCCAAAATGAACACGGAATTGGAAGAACCTGCCGTTGTCGCGAAGAAAGACGCTGCTATTCAATGGTGCGCCAATGCCTCAGACCATACGGCACATCATGGCGGCAAGCCTTGGCGTTATGTGCTGATTCCGCATGATGAGATTGCCGGGAATATCACTCTGGCAAGTCTGGCGGCGCGGTTTGGCGGTTGAATGTAAGAAATCGCCTCTGTAGAGGATAAAAATAATCTATTAAAAAATAGGTTCTTCGACGGTTCTTGTGGAGTTAGGCAAAACCGATCAAGACCCGTTGCTTAAAATTGACAAAGTTGCGAAAACCGTAGCCCATGCGTTTGACTGTTTTAATTGATGTGACTTGATGGACAAAGTAATTCAATATATAGCAATCCTAAACGAGCTGTAGAACGGGCTTCCAGCCCGTTAACTGCACAACGGGCTGGAAGCCCGTTTTACGTCAAAACTCAAATAAGATTGCTATATATTTCACTGCGAATGGAGCTAGTTATGAATCGCACCAGAGCATTACAATTACTCGCCCAACACAAGGCGCAGTTAGCTGAACAGTTTGGCGTAACTCGTCTGGCTTTGTTTGGTTCCACGGTGCGCGATGTCGCCCGAGATGATAGTGATGTGGATGTGCTTGTGGCTTTTGATGGGGCGGCCACCTCCAAACGCTACTTCGGTGTCCAGTTTTATCTGGAAGACTTATTGAAGTGTCCGGTGGATCTGGTGACTGAAAAAGCGCTTCGCCCTGAACTGCGTCCATTCATCGAACGGGAGGTGATCAATGTCTGAGCGCGAGTGGCGCTTTTACCTCGACGACATGATTAGTTTCGCCGAAAAAGCGCTCGCCTATACAGAAGGGCTTGACCAAAAAATGTTTATCGCCAGCGGCCTTAACTATGACGCGACTGTGCGCAACTTGGAATTGCTGGGCGAAGCTGCCACGCACATTCCGTCCGATCAGCGTGATGTCTGCCCTGCAATACCGTGGCGACAGATTATCGCAACCCGAAATCGGCTGATTCACAGCTACCTGGGTATTGATAACGATACGCTTTGGAGCATCATTGAGGACGATATTTCCTGCTTGCTGCCTGAACTTCGGAAACTCAAAGAACAAACAACTAAGGCTTCAACTTGCCCTACGCAAGAGAAATAATGTCATCATGTAACAAATTAAGCAAACGCGAAGAGCAGATTATGCGGGTGATGGGGGTAACGGTGGAGATGTATAGAGACTTGCAAGGGATTGCGGGTAAGTCATTGCAGGAGATCGAGGGGCTGGAATTAGTTTCCCTCGGCGTATCCAACTCGGTTGAGGGGTGACTCGTGGCACTCGAACTCTCAAGCGTAAAGCGACAGCTTCAGGACCATCTCCAAGAGGGGCTTCTTCTTGTGGTTGGGACTGGCTTGTCAATTGCAGAGGGCATTCCGGGCATGTGGTTACTTGGGGAACACTTAAAAACAGTCATTCCGAGTCGACTTTTAGCACCAGACCCGGCTTGGAATGATGTCGTGGCAGCACTAGATGCTGGTGATCATCTTGAAGCAGCAATGGGTAAGACAAACCTCCATTATAAAACCGTTGACGCTATTATTGAGGAGACTGCTAAACTGATTCTTAAAAAGGAGCTAGAGGTCTTTGCACAAGTTATTTCTAGCGCAAAGACTCTCCCGTTCACAACATTTGTTAAGCACCTATTCAAGGGTGGGCGGAAATTCCATCTTATCACTCCTAACTATAGCAATCATTTACAGGTTGTGGAATTTTTCAACACACCCTTCTGAAAAATTTAT
>NZ_CBTK010000091.1 GCF_000531125.1 Candidatus Contendobacter odensis Run_B_J11
ATAAACCGATGGGTCATAACCCCCCATGAGAACGTGCCCATGAATCTTGATGCCCTCACTCTCGAACCGATTCGCGAAATCACCGACCGCGCCGGGCAAGAAGGCCGGATTCCATCACCGGACGCTTGCGACGACCAGGGCCAGCCTTTACTCATCTGGGAGGTGTTCGCCGCGCTGTTCGGGTTGACTCTGGAACAAGCTCAGGCCGAGGAAGCCGAGTTTGATCAGCAGGTCGCTGAGGTCGCCTGCTTTGGGCCGGTACAGCGGAGTCAATGAGATACCGCTCGCGGTAGGAACGCCAGGGCTTCAGTGGGCGACCCGCCGTGGCCGGCGCCGCCGCAAGGCGAGGCCAATGCGCCAGATTTCGGTGATGGAGGGTGAAATCTCAATGCCGGACGAAAGCGGCGGCTTGTTCGCGGGTATAGAACCGGTCGCCGCGCACGAAGCCCGCCAGGACGGTCGCTTGAATCGCGATCACGCGACCCGCCGCATCGCGCGCGACGACCAGCGCCGGCGGCAAGCCTTCCAGCAGATGCATCGGTGCCGGTCGCCCATCGGCGAAGCACGCCCGATGGATCACCTCGGTTTGGGTATCCAGAAAAGCGGGCGCAAACCCGTAAGCCTGGTTTTCTGCGCTGACCCCGCCGGTCCCTCGGAACCGCCGGTTCTGCTGATGCAACGCTCGACGGGTCAAGCTCGGCAGCGGCCCGGTGGGCCGCCGCGACGGATCACGGCCAAGACGGAGCGAAAGAGTGGACATGGCGGATTTTCCTCGGCAGTGGGTGGACTCTACTCAGAACAAAGCAAGTCGCGTGCCAAGCTGACTGCCGGTCGCGGACTCAATCTCTTTTATTGATTTTCAATCGGTTGAAGGATCAGCGGATTCCGAAGATCAGCTCCAGCGCCGGCCCCGCCGCGAATCCTCGCGGCGGGCTGGGGTCCGTCGCCGGTCTACTCGGGGGCGGCTTAGGGTTTCCGATAGGTGATCGCGCACAGCGTCGCCCCTTGCGGGTCTTGCAGCACACAGAACCGGCCAATATCGGGAATATCTTCGGGCGGGCGCAACAGTTTCCCGCCCAGCGCTTCCACCTGGCGAGCGGTGGCGTCCACATCCTCCACGGTGACGTAGACGCCCCAGGCGGGTGGCATCCCGGCGCATTCGGGCGGCAGGGTCATCATCCCGCCGACCGCTTCGCCGCCGACCTTGACCATCACATAGTTCATTCCTTCGCTCGGATAATCTTCGGTTTCCCAGCCGAACAACGCCCCATAAAACGACCGGGCGGCGGCTACGTCCGTCGTCATCAGTTCATTCCAGCCGAACGCGCCGTGTTTCATTAGGTTTTCGTTCATCGTCTTCTCCTCTCAGGGTTGCGTTAGAAGTTCGGTTCAGTCAAACCCATGCCGCATCGGCCACAGCCGGTGAATGGCCCAACGCGCCACGCCGATGGCCACGACCTCATTCAGCTGGTGGTTATCGTCGTCCGAGGCCGTCGCGCAGAGCACTCGCTGCCCGCTGGAGTTGCAGCCCACACGGGCCAGCAAAAACTCGCCCTCCACCATCGCCCGCACCATGCTCCCGTCAGTAGCCGGTAATGCCCGATCCATCACTAACAGATCACCGTCGCGAATCCCGGCATCAGCCAGCACATCGCCGTGCATGAACGGCAGATACAGAAATCGATAGAGAAAGGGTATTACCACGGCAGCAGATGGGCGGCGATCAAGGTGTTCCAGTCTGGTTTGTCAACGCCCAACAAAAGTTCGCGTTCCCGAGATTCCTGATCGCTGAGGTCTTCCGGCCCTGTTTCTGGAAGTTTGGAGTGCAGCCAGTTTGGTAGATTTTCCAGCGCCAGTTTAGCCATCACAACACGGCGTTCCTGCTGATAGCGTTTAAGCCAACGTTCGATTTCTGCCCTGGGCCGTTCCAGCAGGCGGCTGAACACCGCCAGTTCAAAGAAGTAGCGGTCGTCCTGTAAAGCAACGCAGATCGCCCCCCAGTCTGGCAGCGCCAAGGTCTCGCCCGATTCCCGTTGGTACAGATGCAGATAGCTCAGGGTGAAACCAACCGGCCCGGTATCCTGCCGACTCTCCAAGCGTTTTTTCAGTTCTGGTAGCCAGGGCGCCAACGCTTCCCAGGCAGCAGCATCCCGTCGCCGCCAAGCCCAAGCGGCCAGCGCCCGCAGCAAATACAGCACACTATCGTTGCCCGATCCCGGTTCGGGACGATCCGCCAGGATCGCCTGGCATTCTTTGGCATAGTTAATATCGTGGGAATCACCGTTTGTTGGCCCGACTAAGGCAGCGGCGTACAGCAGCCAGGCCAATTCCCGCTGACCATTTTCGTCATGTTCAGGAGCTTGATGGCGTTTGCGGCAGAAACAGAGCAGCGCTGCCTCATAACTGCCCTGTCGCAACGCCCGTCGTCCCTGATAATCCAGCCCCTTGAAGCGTTCCTGGGCGGCGAAGTCACCAGTGAATGAATCCGAATCCAGCCAGCGATCCCGAAGGTCGAACAGGGTTTGAGCTGGTTCCGGCAAATTGAGATCGAGCAGAAGATTAACCAGCGACCCCAGCAACCGAATCACGGGTTCATCCATTATTGCAGCGCAGCGCAACCCCTCCACGGTAGCAGCCACTGCACGGGCATAATGGCCCCGGCGATATTCAGCTTTGGCCCAGTCGGAATACAGGCCGAGAGCTTCGGGATGTGCTTTTGCCAAATTCTCCAGGCGTTGTCGGCAGCCATTCAGAAATTCATGGCCGTGCTGCTCGGCCAGATGAGTCAGCAGTGGCGCAACCCAGAGTCGGGTCAAGATCGGCAGGGCGTCAGCGTGGGGATCGAGGCGATGCAGCCATAGCCGGTTGGCCTCCGACGCACCCAGTTCGGACACGGTGAGATGATCGCGTAAGCGTTGCGTCGCTTGGCTCAATTCGCCGTTGTCCATGAAAGTTTGCAGCGTCAGTCGGGGCAGCAGTTCGCACAAGGCCGCGTCATCGCCAGCGCGGGCGCGTTCAGCCAACCCATCCATGAGCCGTTCGGCGAGAGTCGGCGCTTCGCTCATCCGCAACTCGCCCGCGCCCAGCAGACACAACCGGCTCTTCCCTAGCCAAGTCGTCGCCGTTTGCGCGGTGTCCAGCGCATCGCCGATCTGCTCCCCAGTCAACCAGCCCTGCAACAGTCGGGGCAGCAGCGCCCTTGCATCACGGGCGTCCAGTTGGCCGAGCGCCGCCAGCACCGCCACTGCGCCGCGTTGCAACAAGGTGGCGGCGTAGTCCAACAGGTTGCCGTTGCTATCGCCGCACGCCAGCAGGATCGCCAGCGGCGGTAACGGTATCGGTGGCAATGCCCACAGTATCTGATCCGGCAGACGAAACGGCAGGGCATCGGCTTGTTCGCTGCCGTGAACGATCAGGCACAGGGCGCTGAAGACACGGGAATCCTGCCCACCCAGCAACGCTTCGACTTCCCGGGGACCGTCGTAACGATGGACATCGACCGGGGAAAGATCGAGGCCAGCGGGGGGCTGGATCTGCTCGGTGTCCGGCCAGAGATTCAGCAACGCCACTGGTGCGGGGTGTACCGGTGTGGGCAATTCTGCCGTGCGCGGGACGTTGCGCCAGACCCGCAGCCGATCATGCAGCGGAGCGCCATCCAGCGTCAGCCATTCGTAGGGGAAACATTGCCAAGCTTTCGGCAGCGTGGCGCTCAGACGCAGGCGCAACGGGGAAGTCTGGCGCAGTCGTGCCACCAGCCAGTCGGCGAAGGGCGACGGCAACCCGGTTTCCAGCGGGACGGCGCATGGGCCGGTGATGAGGGCGTGAGGATCACGGATCGCAGGTTCGATCCCGATCAGTTCGGGAAAGCGACGGGTCTCGTCCGGGGTCCAACCCCGCAGATGTTCGCCATGCCGCCCCTCCGGCCATAGCCAGATTTCGGTTTCATCCACAGGGGGTTACTCCGCCAGCGGCCAACGCAACCGCTCGCCGTTTTCGTCCAGTAGCACCAATTCAGTACTCGGCGCGGCCTCGACCAGAATCCGGGCGTCTTGGTGCGGTTCCAGAACTGATTCGCGGCGCACTTCACCCTGACGCACGATCTGAACCCGGCAAGGGGTGGCTTGCAGGTTGCGAATCCGCAGGGTAAGGATGCCGACTTCATCCGGGCTTTCATGCAGCTCCAGTTCCAGCCAGTCGCCAAGTCGGTAGATTTCAGTGGTTGCCTCACCCATGACCGGTGCGGGCGCAGTGGTCAGGGCCAGGCTGCACGCTTCACTCGCCTTGCGTAGCAAACTCAGCAGCCGTTCGGCGAGAGTCGGTTGGGCGTGAGCCAGCCGGGCCGGTTCGCGCACCGCAGCGGCGTAGGCGTGACAGAGCCGCTGATAAGCATGGCGCGGATCGTCGGGACCGCCCAAAGGAGTGCCGGTATGAAGCCAGTGACCGGCGACTTGCCGGCGCACGATCCGGCCCGGTTGTGCCGGCGCGGGATCGGGTTCTGAAGCCGTGGCGCAGTCCACCGCCAGCGCCCGCACCGCCACCAACCGGTTCGGCGTCAGTTGGGCCAGTACCCGGCTGACTGAGGGCAGATAAACGTGGACCGGATTCCACAACTGCACCATCCGTGCCAGGGGATCGCAGGGTTCGTCTTCCGATCCCAGCAGCAAATCCCAATACCCGGCGTAATCGCTTTCCGCCATCACCAGCCAGCCGTACCAGACCTGCCGGGTTGCGGTCGACTCGACCAGCAAAACCGTCAGCGGACGCGGCAAATCCCAGTGCAGCAGGCCATTTGGGCCACGGACTTCATCTATTCGCACGATTTGGCCGGGGGTCGGGAGGCGGGAGAACGTCGCCTGTCGAGATGCAACCCGCTGACGAATCAGCGCCCGCAGATCGGGCGGCACGGGCGGAATCGGCGCAGCCTCCGCAATGGCCGGATCGGTGGATAAGGCGGTTTCCAGCGCGCTACGGCGGGCGTGAGATTCTGGATCGGCGTCCAGGGCGCGTTGCATATCAGCAGGCAGTTTCACTCCGCTCCGCCAGCGTTCAATCAGGGCATCGGAGGGGCTGAACAGTTCGGTTTCCAGCAGGGCTAACGGGGGCCAGAGGGTATTCATGGCTCAATCCTTTTTAAGTTCGCGGAATCCGTCGCGTCGGTGAACGGCAAGTCATCCTTTACCCATAACAACGCCTGCTGACAGAGGATTTTCAACGCGGCTTGTGCTACATCCCGGTCATCGAAAAGGGTCGGCAGGTTCAGCGAGCGCAGCCAGCGGCCCAGCAGGGTACGGCGATAGTCGCTATTGGCCGGTGGAGCCAGACCCAGTTGCTGGGCCTTGTAGTGATAGGATGGCAGATAATCCTTGAAGCGCATCAACGGAATCGGCGAGTTCGCGCACAGGCAATGGCGCAAATACAGGCCAACCCACGGTTCCTGACTTTCCAGAAATTCGCGGGCGGCACCGGCGATCCGATTGAGAGTGGCCGCGTTGAGGGATTCGGCGGCTTCCGGTTCCTGTGCGTCGAGAAACTGCCGAAAGGCCACTTCAGCGACTTGCGGCTCGGCATCCTCGATAGAGACATAACCTCCCCTCTGGGCGGCCCGATGCAGGTCGAGCAGAAAGCGTTGGAAATAGCAGCGCAGCGCCCCGCCATGAATCGGCGTATCCACGACATAGCCTTCGCGAAACGTCGGCAAAAGCACCTTGTGCGTGAAAAAGTCGTGAATGCAGTCGTCCAGTGACAGGTTCAAACCGCTCAGTTCCTTAAAGGGATAAGCCGTCAGGATGCGATACACCCACTGATGCAGATCTTCCCATTCCCGCTCGTTGAGATCGTCGCGCCGCCGCCAGAGGTCTTGCAACCGCGCATCTTCTTCCTTGCCGTCAGTCATTATCGCCTCCCCGCCGCCGTTGCAACCAGGCGGCAATGTCTATCCGCAGGTCGTGGCGCAGCACCCCCAGTTCAATCAACCGGTCATGAAAAACCGCCTCGTATTGGTGGGACAGATAGCCGTCGGTTGGGAGTTTTGGCGGTGGCCGTCGGGGAAACCAGTCATCAGGTTTGAGATGGAAAAATTCCGGATTGGGCCGGCGGGTAGCGGGTAGCAATAAGGTGAAGGCGCCGCGCCGGGCCAGCGAAACACCGGGCCGCCAGGCTTTGGGTTCGCGCCGATCGCTGCCGAAGAGCAAAGCCGTCTGGGGCGCCAGATAGTGAAAACCATGCGCCCAATCGGTGGATGGGGCCAGATCAGGGGCTGGCGAAGGTAGTGGTTTTTGGCGGAACATGGCGAGTTGAACAGTCCTTGAGCGGGTTCGGGCAGGTCGCAAATGGGGTCAGGCTATGCCGGATGATACGCGAATCACCTTTTTTCCCGAAAATTCCAGCAACGGTTTGCAAAACACCAAAGATGAGTAATACTTTACTCATAGGAGATCATCCATGTCACGTTTTCAAGCGATCACTACTACGGTACTCGATGCCGAGCTGAACCTGCTGCGTGAGCAACTGGCGCTCGATCCGAACCAGAAAGCTGAGTTACTGCGCGAGGTCACGGCCATCGCCGGCTGGGTCGTGCGACAGGCCGCGCAAGGGCGGGCCATTGAGGCGCGTCGCGATGAGGAGGTTGAGCAACTCCGCCATCCGGCACTGGAACGCTTGCAGGCCGAGCGGGGGCAACCGGTCGGCGACCGCTTGACGCTGAGCGCGGCGGAAACTCTGCGTCTGGCGGCGATTCTCGAGCGCGGATTCAACCCGTCCCCC
>NZ_CBTK010000092.1 GCF_000531125.1 Candidatus Contendobacter odensis Run_B_J11
TGAGCGCGGCGGAAACTCTGCGTCTGGCGGCGATTCTCGAGCGCGGATTCAACCCGTCCCCCGCCCTGCGGGCGGCGCTGGCGAATTTGGCTCAACCCACCCGCCCATTCCCTGCCCTGCATTGGCCGCCAGCGGCGTGAATCATGCCGCTGCGTATTGAATCCATCTGCCGCACCCACCGCGCCCTGCTGTCTGATTTCCAGAATCCCCATGCCTCGCTGGTCGAATACCTGAAGCGATATGCCGTGCGTCATGCCGAGAAGGATCTGTTGGCGCGAACCTATCTGGCTATCGATGACGATGCGGGGACTCCACAGCTGGCCGGCTATTTCAGTCTGGCGACGGTCAGTGTCGAACGGGGGGCGGCCGCACGTTTACCCGCACTGGATCGATTGCCGCGTTTCCCGATTCCTGGCGTCCTGCTGGCCCGCCTGGCTGTCGATAGCCGCGTTCACGGTCAAGGGTTGGGCCGGTATCTGTTTGAAGAGGCGCTGGGTTTGACGCTTCAGTTGGCGCAAACCGGCCCTGTGGCGTTTCGCCTGTTGGTGACGGACGCCCTTGATACGGCGGCGGTTCGCTTCTACGAGCATTTCGGCCTGGCCCCTCTGGAGGAGAACTTTCCCTGCCGGATGGCGCTCGATCTCTTCCCGCTTCTCGTCGGCGTCGCTCAACCCCGCTAAATCAGCGCCATAAACCCGCAACTGTTTCAGGCCGCGCACTGCCAGCGATACCGGCCAAAGCCCAAAGTCGCCTCGCCGCCCGCATGGAGGAAACTGCCCGCCGCCAACCATCGTCTGCCCATTGGCGTCACCTCCGCCAGGTCCATCTCGCCGCACCAGCCCTGAACGCAGCGCCGCGAATCCAGGCCCACCGGTGTGGCTTGGGATCGCAGAGATCGGAAGAGCACACGTCTGAACTCCAGTCACGCCAATATCCCGCACCAGCCCTGAACGCAGCGCCGCGAATCCAGGCCCACCGGTGTGGCTTGGGATCGCAGGCGAGCCGCGACCAGCCGCCAAGGAGCGGTTCCCGGCTCGGCCAACGGCTGGCCGTCGCCGTAGACGTTGACCAGCCGTTGCAACCGGGTTCGTAGTGCGCCGTACAGGGGATCATCGTGCTGATGTTTGCTGACCAGCGGGGTGAGCAGTTGCACGGTGATCAGATTGCCGTCCGGCAGCGCCGGTTGCAGGGGATTAAGCCGGGCGCCGGACACAAAGCGGCTGTCGCGGAAGACGGGTTGACCGCTGGCTAAATCGCGGACTTCATCCAGGCGGATGCCGTGCTGACCGTTGAAATCCAGTTCCGGCAGGAAACGATCCATCTGACGCAGCCAGTTTTCGGCAAAGTTCAGCGCGGGGTTGAGCAGCAATAAGCTGAAACGCAGGCCCTCCGGCAAGGGTTGCCAGCGATGCACCAGGTAGGGCGGCAGGCGGTCCTGCTGATCGGGCAGCAGGTGCGGCTTGAACACCTGTGGCCAGGGGCAGCCAGTGCGCAAGGCGCATTCGGCGCAGCGCGGTTCCGGGTAGACGCAGTTGCCACGAAACAGGGCATGGCCGAGGACGCCGCGCAACAGGCCGCCGTAATAGCCGCGCAGGCTCAGCGGTTGCGGGCCGTGCAGGGTACAGTCGAGGCCGTAGACGCGCAGGCCGTGAAAGTCAGTGAGCCGCGCCATCAACTCTCGTCCAGCAGCCCAAGCCGATTTCGCCGGTGGCAGGAAAATAGCAGCCGGGCGTGAGACAGCGGGCGTCCAGCCGCGCCAGCGCCGCGCCGGGGAAGCGTCGTCCAAAACCCAGATTTGCGTCAAACAGCCGACCCAGCCAGGGTTGCAGCGGCGCATCCGTTCCGCCGTCGAGACTGGGGCCGGGGAGGAGATCACCCGTCGACCGCCGCAGGCCCTGTTGATTGACCGGCCAGGCGGCCTGTTGGGCGTAATGGGGCGCATCGGGCATCCAGCCAGGTTTTGCCAGCCGGACTCGCCCCAAGCCGGTTTTAAGTTCGCCGCCCAGGAGCAAGCCCGAACGGAACCAGTCCTGGATGGGCTTGCCGGCCAGACGCGGCACGGTGTGCCAGAGACCGCCGGCCAGTTGCACCGGCTGGCCGCGTTGCGGGCCGTGCAGCGTCCGGGCGGCGATGCTTTCCACCTCAAACAGGGCGGTTTCCACCGCGCTACATGTCTGGGGATCGAGGGTGACATGGTTGCGGGCGGTCAGATAGTGGGTTTCGATCCGCTCGCGGTCCCGCCGGGGCGACAGCACCCGGTTTTCCTCTGCGTCACGGATGAACAGCGGGCCGCAGCGGGTTTCGCGCAACACCAGGTCGAGGGCGCGGGCAAAATCGGCGGAGCGGCCACCGCCCGCTTTGCCGAGGGCGGCGGCGAGGGCGTAACTGACTACATGGCCCGGTACAAAGCCGTGGCCGCGCAGCAGCATCCCACCGCGCCCCGCGCCGATGTGCAACGGGGTTTCCAGTTCGAGAGTGAAGCCGGTGAACTGCATGGTGTGCGATCCTCAGATCAGCGACTTAGCCTGATAGCGGCCATAGGTCAGAGCGGTTTCCACCACCTGCTTGGTGAGGATCAGCCGTTGCAGGGCTTGCGCCGGTTGCTCGGTGGGGCGGGTTTCGGTCAGCGCCCGGTAGTAGTCGGCGATCTGCACTCCAGCGCCGGGCGGATCAGCGAGACGGGCAGCCACCAGCAAATCTTTCACAGCACGATCAATCTGTGCCGCCAGCCGTTCTTCGTCATTTTTGCGGCTGTTCAGAAACAGGCCGAAAGCAAACAGCCCCTGTTCCGCCAGCACCATCAGCGCCTTGTTGATCAGGTTAAAGGAGTCCTTGGCTTGGCTGTCAATGACCATGCTTCGTGCGGCTTTGGCGGCCAGCGGTTCCAGATTGATCATGTCAGACTCCTTGCAGCATCGGCTGCATCCGGCCAAAACCACGGGTAGTCATCGCCCCCAGTCCCAGTTGACAGGCCAGCGCCAAGCCCTTTTGCACCAGCGCTAGGGACCCGACGTAGAGTTCGGGAAAGCGTTGATCGTCGAAATCCACCTGTCCCCGATACAAGGCGCCGCGTGGGGCAGCTTCGTAGGTGAAGAGCAGCCCGTCCGCACCGGCTCCGGTCTCGAAGTCAATGGAGACCGAGGTGCGGGTTTCCAGATTGGCGTTGACCAGACTGGGGAACAGGCTGTCATGCACCAGCGCCAGATTGGCGCGGATGTGAGCCATGCCGGGCTGGTCGTTGAGGAATTCCGGGAAAGGGATTGGTTTTGGTGTGGCATCGAGCAGAATCCAGCCCAAGTTGATTTGGGGCGGCGGCGTTCCCACGCTCTGGATCACAATTTTGGTCGGATCGTTGATAGGTGGGATATCGGCGCACCCGGCGGCGTCCAGCAGGGCTGGGGTGGTGATCCAGCGCGGCCCGGCCATCGTCGGGACGGGGAAGGCGAGGATTTCGGCATCGCGGAACGACACCAGGCCAATGCGGGATTTGCCGTCGCCATCACCTTCGGCATAACCGAAGACTCTTGCTACCGGATCATTCGCGCCGGGGTGGGGACGTTGTTTATTTTGGTTGTGCAAGGTATCGCGGGCGTACTGCATCGCCTGTTCCCGTTCGCTGTCGGGCAGCGAATAGATGGATGCGGCCCGGATCGCGCCGTTGATCGAACTGCCGGGAAGCTTGGGCAGGCCAGTGGCGGCATCGCGCAGGATGGTGTTGTCCACCCGGCCCAGCCGGTAGCCGCCCGCGCCGATATGCGTGGGATCGAGAGCGAACAGGTACAGAGGATGTGATTTCATGAGGGTCTCGGCGATTAGGCTGCGTCTTTCTCTACAACGGGCGAGTGCGCGTCTTTTTCAATAAATCCGCTCCACTCGAAGGCGTCGAACAGCAGGCAGGCGCGTTCTTCATCCTTAAATAGCTCAATGAGGCGGGCGCGCACTTCCTTATCCTTGAGATAGCGGCGGAAAATGGCTTCGCAGTGCCCACGCCACGCCTCCCGGCCTTGGGGTCGCAGTTCGTTGGGAACGTCGCGCACCCATTTTTCATAGCATTCGATGATCTGGCCGAGCAAGCCCTTGGTCTGGCTGACCTTCCAGCCGGTCTGGCGCGACAGGTTGAGAACCTCATCCAACTGTTCCAGCAGGTAGGGTCGGCGACCCGGTTCCGCCAGGATGAAATGCGGGCGACGGCCTTGGGCGTCATAGCGCAGGTCATAGCGGCGGGCGGTGCCGTCCAGCGCCATAAAGTCGAAGGTGGACGGGCGCAGGCGGATTTTCTCGCCCGCTTCGAGTTGATCGAGCCGCACCAGTCGCCCCGGCCCTTCCGGGCGAGAGACGCAAATCGCGTGGGGATACCAGAGGTCGGACTGATGGGGATCGCCGGTTTTCAAACTAACCGTCCATTCCACCGGGCCTTGCGGAGTCTCCCAGTTGAGCAGCAGCGTCCCGTCACGATTCGGCGCCGAACTCATCAGTTTCCAGGTTTGCGGCGGAGTCTTGGCGATACGCCGTTCCATCCGGCGCAAGGCATCCAAAGCAACGTACAGCGGGAATTTCTCGCGGAAGGCCAGTGCCGAAACATGCACATCCAGACCGGCCCGCACTTTGCCCAGCTTTTCAGTCACCCGCTGCTGGATGCGCTCCAAAGCGTTACGGGCATCATGGGCGGCAACGATCACCCGGAACCCGCCCGCGTCCAGCGAGAGCGGCATCAGCCAGTGTTGCGTGTCACCAGCGATGTCCCAGAGGATTTGCCGCCACAGCTCCTGCAAATCGTCCCAAGTGCGCGCCAGCCGGCCCGGCGAGGCATGTTTCCGCATTCCGAACAGCAAGAGCTTGTCACCATCATGGCGGTAAAGACCGGCGTCTTCCGGGATGAATTCGCGCAGGAAGAATTCGTCGAGCAGACGCAGCGCCTTTTCCGCTGGTTCGCCAACCACTCGCCCGTCGTTTCCTTTGAAATTATTTTTTTGTTCCTGAAAATCGAGCCAATAATCGTCACCGACAATCAGACAGGCGTCGTTGGCTAATTCAGCAGTAATGTGTTCACAGAGCGATTGTTTGTCCCCGCCTTGGCGCAGGCGCTTTAGAACCTTGTTTTCAAGATCATCGCCTGCTTTCTCTGCCGAAGACGCGCAAATGGTCTGCATTTCCCTCAAATCCGCCATAGGCCGTGCCTGTTGAGTCAACAAGGTTTGGCCTTTGGCAATGGCTTCAATATTGACCCGCAGGGACAGCATCACCACCCGCGCATTGCCGGGAAGATTCCCCTTGTTACGAATCTCTTGCAGATTGAAGGTGGCCGGATCAAAGCCGAACAACTGTTGCGCTTCGCGACGGCGTTGCACATAGGCTTTGTCCGTAACCAGGGTCTGGCAATGGTCGCAGAGGCTGCTAGGGCCGTCCTCGTCGTCGGCATTCAAGCTGCTTTCATTGATCGCCAGTTCTCGCGCTTGTCCGGGCCGCAGTCCACATTGTGGGCAGATTTGCACCTGCTGATCTGCGCCAGTTTGCTTACCCCACAGTCGGTACAATTCATCCTCGCCGACTTGTAGGAGTCGCTGCCGATCACCGCTGCTCTCTGTCCAGTCCGTAGCCATAACCTCTGGATAATCGGTCAGATACAAGCGGGGTTGAGTCCAGGCCAGTCGCACTGCCACGCCCGCGCCCAATGGAGCCAGGTCTTGCAGGATGCCGGACTGCAAAGGATTCAGTATATGCTGCTGAAACAGGGCTTCCGCTTGCTGACCCTCGGCGTCTTTCAAGCCTTGATAGAAGCCGCCGACCACGAACACCACCCCGTTGTCATCGGCATACACCTGATTGCCAACTGGATAATCCACTTCGAGACGCTGGCGCAGATGGGCAATGGCTTGTTGCCGGTTCTGCGCCATTGCGGTCAGCACCACCGGCTGTAAGGCACCGCCAGCCAGCGCGGCCCAATCCCAGCGAATCCCCAATAGGCGGAAACGGACATGACCGATTTTTCCGGTGTCGAACGCGCCCTGTTCATCTTGCAAATAGCGGAAATCCCGGCGCAATACGCCTTCTGCCACTGCCGCCTTGAACAGACTGGCGCTGGAATAGCAGTGATGCCAGAGAGTGACATCGTTGGTGGGGCGGCGGGTTTCGCCCAGGGCTTTGCGGAACAGTTCAGGCCGGTCGCGGGGCACGGGTTCAAGTTCCTTGAGCAGCGTCTCACGCGCTTTTGGGACATCCTGCCAAGCACCATCCACCAGCAAAGTCGCTTCAAGCACTTGCCGCGCTTGCGGCCAGAGAGTTCGCAAGGGTTCAGGGCCGTAAGGCCGGTCGGCATCTTCGTTGCCGAAACTGTCGGCGATAAAGCCATATTCGGACTTTTGCTTGCCCGAATCCGTCCCGCTTGAGCCTTTATCCAGAGCGGAATCACGGATGTCCGCGCCAAAAGTGTAAATATCGCCCAGCAGAGTCAACTGATCCGCAGGAAAACCACCTTTGGCGTGGTGCTGGCGTAAAGGATCGCCGAGGCCATGCGCCTGTACCGTACCGGGTTTAATCCATTGTTCCGGTATCCGCAGCACATTTTTCCAGCCGTCATGATCCTTAATTTGTTTCAACCACTCGTTTTCTTCGTCGGTAGGCGGATAAGGTCGGCCTTCCTCAAGGATCGCGCCATGCGCTTCACGCTGATGGCATTTTTTGGCAGGTTCATCAAATTTCTTTTTCCTTTGGTTTCGGCTTAGGTCGCCGCTCATTTTCTCTTGGGCAAACTCTTCCCGGGTTTTACCCAAATCATGAATCAAGCCGCTGATTTCCGCCGCCAGAATCAGATCGCGGCTCTGTTCGTCCATTTTTATTTCAGGCATTGCCGTTCTCCGCAATCCAGTGAGCCAATTTGATCCAACTGTCCTCGCCTTTTTCCTCGCGGGAAGCTGGCGACAAGGTTGGAGCCTCAATTGCGATAGGTGTGGTTATTGATCCGTGTTGGGTCCAATACTCCAACACTTTGCGGTATTGGGCTGTCCATTCCTGTTCACGATTAGCACGCTGATTGAGGTGCCCCCTGGATTTCGTCTTCCAAGGGTCGATGATTAACATCGAGACTGGAAGGA
>NZ_CBTK010000093.1 GCF_000531125.1 Candidatus Contendobacter odensis Run_B_J11
GAAATTAGCTGAAAGCATGGCATTATTACCAGCAACTAATTCTGCGGAAGCTTAGGAGAAAATGGTTTTTCGACAGTCTCTTAATAAAAGGCCGCATTTACTATAACTGGTTAATGCGGCTTTTTAATACCTGAGTAGTTACGAACCGAATAAAAATAAATATTTAACATGTTGAAAAATAACAGCTTTATTAAAATTCTAATCTAAAATGCTCTTATTGTTTCTGATAATGTCTAATGTTTCGATTTGCCATCTTTCTTTATAGTATTCAAGAGCGTTTTGCCCGTCATTTTTGCTGGAGGCCACACTCAACAACCACCGGCTGAAAGCCGGTGGGTTGAAGTAACGGACTGAAAGTCCATGTGCGCGTCGCCTCAACGACGCGCCTAGGGTTCAACCCGAAAGTCATGCGCTGGATCCGGCTCAAAGTGATGATCCAGGTACTCTTGACTCACGGTTCGCTTAAACGAAGATTGGCTTTTGAGAATTGAAAATGTTGGGTAATCTTGCCGTAGAATCAACGATCAACCTTCTCTCCCTCTGCACAGGCGGGCGGATCAGGGATGAGGCAACCCCTTGACTGTTTAGCGCTTCCCACCAACCCGCTTACCGCCAGTGGGTGAAGCGGACCACCGGTAACGACCTATGCTTAACGAACTCATCCGCCTGCTTAAAGTTGAACGTGTTGACGACCTGCTCGTGTTGTGGGCGCAAGCGCACCAGATGCAGATTCCGGCCGTGATCGATCCGTTCTTTCCGACCCCTGGCCTCTGGAAGGGGGAACTGAGCTTTGGTGAGGTGGCGGCGGTGTGGTTGACCTTTATCACGTCGCAGGGTGATCACTGCTTGTCGCATGTTCAGCCCTGGGTGGAAGCCCATCTTGACACGCTGACGGCGTGTCTGTGTAAGCCGATTCGCCCACTGGACTTTAGCGATGATCGGCGGGCCGACCTGCTGGATCGCTTCGCCGAGACGGCGACCTGGGGGAAGTGGAAACGGCGCTCAATGGGGTAGTGCTGCGCGTGTCTGAGTTGGGCAGCGACCGAGTTCGCCTCGACAGCCCCTCGGCCAAGACCTATGCCGGAGTCAGCGAGGGGGGTGTTTCAGTTTGAGCCTAGTACTTCACCCGCTCTGAATTGACGGGTAGAGGCGTTTTAACTTGATGCGGGCATCGG
>NZ_CBTK010000094.1 GCF_000531125.1 Candidatus Contendobacter odensis Run_B_J11
CCTTGACCAGCGTCACGCCGGCACTCTCCATCGCCACATCGGCGCCGGTGCCCATGGCGATGCCGACATCAGCCTGGGCCAGCGCCGGCGCATCGTTGATGCCGTCACCGGCCATCGCGACCTTGCGCCCTTCGGCCTGCAAGCGCTTGATGTGACCCGCCTTGTCCTCGGGCAGCACTTCGGCGATGGCTTCGGCGATGCCGAGTTGCCGGGCCACGGCGTCAGCCGTACTGCGCGAATCACCGGTGAGCATCACCAGGCGGACGCCTGATGCCTTTAACGCGGCAATCGCCTCCTGGGTGCTTTCCTTGATCGGATCGGCAACCGCAGCGAGTCCGGCGGCAACGCCCTTTACCGCGAAGAACACGACCGTTTTCGCTTCCAGACGCCAGGCTTCCGCGCGCGCTTCCCAAGGCTGGGTATCGATGCCGTGCTGCGTGAGAAAACTGCGGCTGCCGACGAACACGCGCTGTCCAGCGATATCCGCTTGCACGCCGAGGCCGTTGACGGCCTCGAAGGCGCCAGCCGACGGTGGCGTCAGGCCGCGCGCCTTTGCCGCCGCAACGATGGCCAGGCCAATGGGATGCTCGGAAAGCTGTTCCACCCCGGCGACCAGCGCAAGCGCTTCATGTTCTGGAAGGCCCTCGGCGACAAAATCGGTCAACGCCGGATGCCCGAGGGTCAGCGTGCCGGTTTTGTCCACCACCACGGTGTCGATGTCACGCATGCGCTCGATAGCTTCGGCATTGCGGAACAGAATGCCGGCGCGCGCGCCTTGCCCCATGGCGACGGTCATGGAGATGGGCGTGGCGAGACCGACGGCACAGGGGCAGGCGATGATCAATACGGCAATGGCGTTGAGGAAGGCGTAGGCGAATTTCGGTTCGGGGCCGAAAAACCACCACGCGAGCGCCGTTACAATAGCGATGCCTATAACGACCTGAACAAAGTACGCCGCGATGACATCGGCCAGCTTCTGGATCGGGGCGCGCGTGCGCTGGGCCTCTCCCACCAGATGAACGATCCGCGCCAGCAGCGTGTCGGCGCCCACCCGTTCGGCGCGGATCACCAATGAGCCATTGCCATTGACAGTGGCGCCGGTGACCTTGTCGCCCGCCGTCTTGGCCACCGGCACCGGCTCGCCGGTGATCATCGATTCATCCACCCGGCTCGCGCCCTCGAACACCATCCCGTCCACCGGCACTTTCTCACCCGGTTTGACCCGCAGCCGGTGACCCACCGCGATGCTTTCGAGCGGCACTTGTTCCTCACTGCCGTCGTCGCTAAGGCGCCAAGCCAGATTGGGCGCGAGTTGCAGCAATTTCTGGATCGCCTGGCTGGTCTGGCCCATCGCACGCAATTGCAGCACATCGCCAAGGATCACCAGGGTCACGATCACGGCCGCCGCCTCGAAGTAAGTACCGACCGCACCGTCGTGCTCGCGGAACTCCAGCGGGAACAGTTCTGGAAAAAACACGGCGGCGAGGCTGAACAGGTAGGCGAGTCCCACCCCCAGCCCGATCAGCGTGTACATGTTGAGCGCGCGATGCACCAGCGAAAACCAGAACTTGCGCAGGATCGGCCCGCCGACCCACAGCACGACCGGGGTGCCCAGCACAAACTCGATCCACCCGCGCGCCTGCGGCAACAGGCCAAACAGCTCATGGATGCCGATCATGGGCGACATCGCGAGCACCACCAACGGAAGGGAGAGCGCGATCCCGACCCACAGCCGCCACGTCAGAGCGCGCAACTCGGAATCGTCGGCCTCGCCGCCGCCCGCGCCCGCAATCGGCACCAGAGCCATACCACAGATCGGGCAATCGCCTGGCGCATCGCGCACGATCTCCGGGTGCATCGGGCAGGTATAGCGCGTTCCTGGAGGCACCGCGCCCGCGCCAACAGCCGCGCCATCGTTCTGACCCGGAGATTCTCGCGGGGCTTGGGCATTGTGATGCGCGTGTCCAGAGTGCTCTGAGTGACCTGCGGGAGGTGGTGCGGCAACGTGCGCGGGCGGGTTGACCTCGAATTTCTGCTGGCAAGCGGTGGAGCAGAAATAATAACTTTTTCCCTCGAACACACTGCTGCTTGCCGCAGTTCGCTCATCAACCTGCATGCCACAGACCGGATCGGTTGCCATCGCTTCACCTCGATTCATCAGGAAACTCTCTTTCATCGCTGGACGGTCCCGGCGGATTTGGACATCCGGCCGGGATAGCCTTTAGCACGATAAATTCAACATGAATGCTCAAAGCTGTTGTGCTGGTTAAATCCCACCATGGGTTTCAGGTTGCAGTTTTTGCCCACTGCCTGTTCAGCGCTGGCGGGAGATTGGCTGGTGGAACGCACCTCGGAGCGAGTATTAGTGGTGCGAGTTAGCCACCCGACGCCATATTGCGATCCCTTATTCCAGCCGGGGCGGGGCGCAGACATGGATGACTCGCCGCCGTTGTCCTTATTGTTGAAACCGCTGTTGTCGGCATAAGCCGCGCCCGTTACTGCAAAACTCAACATTGCACCGGCGATAATCAATTGAGTCGTCTTCATGATTACTCTCCTACACAGGTATTCGGTTGGCGTATTGCTTTGCATGGAGGAGGAACCGTGTTTCAAGCGGCATCCGCGAATACTGACCGTTATTTCGAGTTCCATCCCCATTGCCGCAGCGAGGAGGAAGCAGGTGCGTCAGTCGGATGTTCATGGCCATGAGGACTGACGTCTCCTACCCAATCCCGGCCACTCCGGTCTTGGCCACCCTCGCTATGATGACCAGCTTCGGCAACCACCGGGGGGCGCGAGCCTTCATTGGGATTGACGTCTTTCACCCAATTCTTGCCACTCCGATCTTGGCCACCCTCGCTATGATGACCAGCTTCGGCAGCCACTGGAGTGCGCGGGCTTTGACTGGGCGGGTTCGGAAATACCTGAGCTGGGGTGTGACTGCCACTGTCAGCATAGGCCGCACCTGCTGCTGCAAAACTCAACATTGCACCGGCAATAATTAGCTTGGTCGTTTTCATGATCGCTTTCTCCTTACGGGATTTAGGTTGGCGTATCGCTTTGCATTGTTGCTGACAGGTATTAAGCAGTTGCCGTGCCAACTCGATTTTTAATTTCAATTGATTGATCTTTAGCGATTTTTAACGATCTGATTTTTAATTAGGACGATGGATGCTCTGGCTTGTTAAACGATTCGTTTGAACGGTTTATCGAAACGTTAAACGATGGCCGACCCGCACTGTCCGGTAGCGAGGCTTAGGGAGTGGATAGGGGCAAGGTCAGCCGAAAGCAGGTGCCGTGGGATCCGGTCTCGACCAAGGACAGTTCGCCGCCATGCGCCCGCATCAGATCGCGAGCGGTGGCCAACCCCAGCCCGGTGCCACCCGTGCGGCCGGAGGTCGCAAAGGGGATGAACAGCGATCCCAGGGTGGTTTCCGGGATGCCTGGTCCGGTATCGCGGATGTCGATCACCGCCTGTCCCGCCGTTTGCCGCACCGTGATCCGAATTTCGCCGCCGGAGGTCAGGGCTTCCAGCGCATTCTTCCCCAGATTCAGGAAGACACGGTAGAGACGCTCCCGATCCGCCGTCACGCTGAAATCTGGCGCAATGTCATTTCGCCAGCGAATCGGATGGGCGCGGCCAAGTTGCAACATCTCGCCGACCTCCGCGACCAGCGGGAAGAGCAGGAAGGTAGTTTTGGCCGGCACTGGTGTTTCACCGCGCGCCAAATCCTGGGTTTGAGTACAAAGGTCAATGGCTTTCTCGACCGACCTGGCCAGCAGTTGGGCAATCCGGCCAGTGGCGGGATCATGGATTCGCGTCAACCGCTCCGAGGTGAGCGAAACAGTGGACAAGATGCTGTTGAGATCGTGATGGATCCGGCTCACCGCTCGCCCGATGGTCGCGAAGCGCGCCTGCTGGGTCAAAGCCGCCCGCAGTTCGGCCTGCATACGCACCAGTTCCCGTTCCATGACCCCGATCTCATCGCGGCGGCGACTGGTCTGGATGATCGACGCCTCCGCCTCCGGGTTCTGGCGAAATTTCACCAGAAGGGCAGTGATGCGGTGAATCGGACGCACCATCAGTCGTTCCAGGCTGGCATAAACCAGAAGGGCGGTGAACAGCGAAATCAGCAGCGTGAGACTCACATGATGCAGGCTGTAGCCCCGCAGTTCCTGCTTGAGGTGACTGTCGTTAAATTCGATGATCAGTACCCGTTCGGGTTGAGTAGCTGGAGCGCCGACGATGTGTAGCAGGCGTGAGGTGGGCGAGAACAAAACCGTCAGCGTTTCGCCGAGCAGCCCGCTATATCCCTGCGAATGCCCATCGGCGACGGTTTTCACCGCGCCAAACCGACCCATTTTCAGGCCCGCCTCAGTCGGGGTAGACACCACTTCGATGCCGGTGACGCCCACTTGATCCAGCAAGGCTTGCTCGCGTCGGGCATCGAGCATGGGATCGTCCAGTGCCGCCAGCGCCGCCACCGCAATGTTGGCGTCGCTGATGCGGTGTTCCAGATAGGCGCGGTGATAAATCAGGATTGAAGGGATATGAATGAGAATGCCGCCGGTCATCACCACCGCCAGCACGACCACCAACATGCGTACTGACAGACTGTCCTGGAAAAACCGCCGCCGGATGCGCCGCTCACCCACGGGTGGCGACGAGTAGAGGGGTTCATTAGCCATTACTCCTCCCTACCGGCGGGAAGCTGAAGTTGGTATTTCTGAATTTTCCGGTCCAAGGCCGGCCGCGAAATCTTGAGGATGTCGCAGGTATGCCCCTTGTGCCCCCTCGTAGCGGCCAACACCCGCTGAATGTGGAGCGCTTCCACTTCATCCAGACTCAACAAGGAGCCATCGCTCTCTACAGTCGGTGCGGAGGGGCGATCCGGCAGGCTGAGCAGGTCGGGAGTCAGCACCGGATAGCGGGCGCGCACCAACGCCTGAGTCATTACGTTGACCAGTTCGCGGACATTGCCGGGCCAATCGTACTGGCACAGCCGCGCCAGCGCAGTTTCGGTGATCTTCAGCGGCGGGCGTTGCAGCGAGCGGGCGATCCGCGCCATCAGACCGGACGCCAGCAATGGAATGTCGTCGCGCCGTTCTCGCAGCGGCGGCACAGGGATCACATAGGCGTTCAGCCGGTAGAACAAATCCTCGCGGAACCGCCCAGCTCGAACCTCGGCAGGCAGATCGCGATGGGTGGCCGCGATCACCCGCGCCCGGCTGGTTAATGGCTGGGTTCCCCCCACCCGCTCGAACACGCCTTCCTGCAACACCCGCAACAGCTTGGCCTGCACCCCGGGCGCGAGTTCGCCGACTTCATCCAGAAACAGCGTGCCCTCATCGGCCAATTCAAACTTGCCAGGTTTACGGGCAACAGCGCCGGTAAATGCGCCCTTCTCGTGGCCGAACAGTTCGCTTTCCAGCAAGGTATCCACAATGGCAGCGCAGTTGACCGCCAGGAAGGAACCTAGCCGGCCGCTGTGGTGATGAATAGCCCGCGCCACCATTTCCTTGCCCACCCCGCTCTCGCCAGTGATCAGTACCCGGGTGTCGCTGGGGGCGACCAGCGCAATGTCCTTGCTGACCGCCAGCAGGGCACAGCTTTGTCCGAGCATTTTGCCGCTCACCGCCGGCGGCGTCAGATCATCGCCGAGCGCACTGGCTTTTTGCACCAGTTGCCGGTGTTGCAGGGCGCGGGCGAGGGTGAGTTCGAGTTCCTGGGTTTGTAACGGCTTATAAACGAAGTCATAAGCGCCCTGCTGAATGGCGCGGATCGCCAGATCGAGGTCGCGAGCGCCGGTCATCATGATGACCGGCGTCCCCGGTTCCCGCGCCAGCAACTGGTTGAGCAACTCCAGTCCGGTGCCGTCGGGCAATTGCTGATCGAGCAACGCGGCGTCCGGCGGGTGTTCCACCAACACCGTCAGCGCCTCCTGAATCCGATGGGCGCTGGTCACCCGGAACCCCTGCTCTTCAAAGTGCAGGGTCAGGGCGAGATTGAGCGCGGCGTCGTCTTCAACGATGAGGAGATGACGGATCATGAAATTGCCACCCTCAACGACCGCCCGGCTCCGCCACCTGAAACCCGAACATCATCCCGGCGGTCAGATGTTCGGCGATATGACAGTGCGCCATCCAGTCGCCGGGATTGGACGGATCGAGCACGATATCTACGGTCGCGCCCGTCGGAACCAGCACCGTGTCTTTCCAAACCTGGTTCTCCACCGGCTGGCCGTTGATGGCGAGGACCAGAAAGCGCTGGCCGTGGAAGTGAATGGGATGCTGCATCGGGTGCATCCCGGTAGCGGGATTGATCAGGCGGATTTTGACCGGCTTGCCACGCTCAAAGCGGTAATGAATCGCCATGTTTTCCGCGCCGGTTGCTTGATCACGGAGCAGCCAGCGCAAGGTGGCCGAGGTGGCGGCGGCGTTCATCGCGCCCATGTCATCCTCCCACTCTATCGGCGGCAGTGCTGAGGTAGCCGGTTGCCCATGCCCACCGTGCCCGGCATGGCCACCACCGGCTTCCATGCCGCCCATGCCCGGCATGTCCAGCCCGACCGTCAGGGTATAGTCGGGCGGCGCTTGCAGGTATGGCGCGAACGCAGCCACTTCGGCCTGCACCGCCGGACTGTCGCGCAGCGAGTCGGCTATTGCCTTGTTGTCACCGGTGGCGACGGCGATCTGGCCGAGGGCATAGGTTCGGGTGGGCGTGGTGTGGGTCAGGACAACGTGGCCCGGCTGGGCGAACGTAGCCTCAACGATGACGCGCTCGCTGGGAGCCAGCACCACGCTGTCGACCCAGGTTTCACGCTCGTAGCGCCCGCTATCGCCGCCGACCCGCTTCAGCCGCACTCCGGGCAGACTCAAGTTGAAGGTGCGGGCGTTGGCGGCATTGGTCAGATAAAAGCGCACGGTTTCGCCGGCCCGCACCGACAACTGATACTGCTCCTCGCCATTCACCAGCAGGACGTTGCCGAACCGCCCCATCAGCGCATGAGTAGCGACATCCTGGCCATAGGGGGTTTGCTGGCCGTTCTCGATCAGAAGGTCGTCCACGATCAGCGCCACTTCCCGATCCACCGGCGCATAGGTTTGCGGATCGCGGGGGAGCACCCAAATGTTGCCGTAGAGACCCGCATCCTGTTGAAAATCCTCCCGAACATGCGGGTGATACCAGTAGATGCCGTCATCCGGGAACCGCAGGGTATACCGATGCTTCCCGCCCGGCGGCACTGGCGATTGGCTGATGCCCGGCGTTCCATCCTGCCGATAATCCAGCCGCAAGCCATGCCAGTGAACGGTCGTGTCCTGATCGATAGCGTTTTCAAACTCAATCGTGACCGTTGCCCCCTGCCGCACCTTGAGCAGCGGGCCGGGTATTGAACCGTTGTAGGCATACAATCGCAGCGGCGTTCCGGCAAGGGTCTTGGTGACGATTTCCGCTCGCAGGGTGTAACGGTCGCCGTCTTTCAGTTCGATAATGGGCGTCGCTACGGCAGACGGCAACGGTCCCCGCCCTTCACCGGGCAGCACTCGCGCCGCCGATGTGTTACTGGATATGGGCGGCGCGGTTGAGGGGGTTGAACGATAACGTTCGCACCCTGGCATGTCGGGCATGGCTTGACAGTGTTTCGCCATGGCGTCCTGGTCGGCGAAGACGGGATGGCCCAGCGTCATGCCGAGCGCGGCGAGGAACAGAGGCAGTTTTAACTTCAACATGGCGCGGCTCTCCCATACGGCTCAATGCGCGGGTTCAAGTCGGGACTGGATCGGCGCTTTGCCCGGCAGGGTGATGGAGACCACCGCTTTGGCGCCCGCTGGCAGCGGCTCGGCCAGATTCAGGCGATTGCCGCCAGCGGGAGTGAGCGCAATCGGCCCCTTGCCGCCGGTCACCACCAGTTTGCCGCTGGCGCCTTCAACCGATAGCGGCTGGCCGCTGTGCTCGTACAGATAGAGGGCGTTATCACGCGGCGCCATTTCCAGAATGACGCCGCTGGCGGTCTCCACCATCGCGCCGCCGTGTTGGGAAATCGCATGGAGATTAGCGTCGGCATGGGCCAACGATGTCAAGCTCAGGCTCAGTGCCAGCGGGAACAGGCGCAGGGATTGCTGAATAGACTTCATGTTGCTACTCCTTTCGTTGCGTGCAGAGGGAATCAGAAACTTTCATCGTGACTTTCGCTGGCCAGACGCAGCGCCGGCTTTTCGCCAAACCGCCAGAACAAGACGGGGGTCAGCAGGGTATCCAGCAGGGTGGAACTGATCAGGCCGCCAAAGATGACCACCGCCACCGGATACAAAATCTCCTTGCCGGGCGCGTCGGGATTGACCAATAGCGGCACCAGACCAAAAGCGGCGACCAGCGCGGTCATCAACACCGGGGTCAACCGTTCCAGACTGCCGCGAATGATCATGGCCTGGGTAAAGCCTTCGCCTTCGTGGATCATCAGATTGAGATAATGACTGACCTTGAGGATGCCGTTGCGGGTGCTGATCCCGGCCAGGGTGATAAAGCCAACCAGACTAGCCACCGACAGCACCTGCCCAGCCAGCAGCAAGGCCAGCACGCTGCCCACCAGCGCCAGCGGAATGTTCGCCATGATCAGCAGCGCGAATGTCACCGAGCGGTATCGGCTATAGAGCACCAGGAAAATCAGGGCGAACGACACCAGCGCCAGCAGGCCGAGAGTGAAAGTCGCCTCTTCCTGAGCCTGAAACTGGCCTTCGAGCGCGGTGAAATACCCCTCCGGCAGCGGCGTCGCCGCCAGCGCGGCGCGGATATCGGCGATGAGGGCGGTCATATCCCGGCCCTCGCTGTTGGCCGAAATCACGATCCGGCGGCGGCCGTTGTCGCGGCTGACCTGATTGGGACCTTCAGCCTCGGTCACGTCCGCCAGCAGTTTCA
Organism: Candidatus Contendobacter odensis Run_B_J11; assembly: GCF_000531125.1. GTDB lineage: Bacteria > Pseudomonadota > Gammaproteobacteria > Competibacterales > Competibacteraceae > Contendibacter > Contendibacter odensensis. Next base: position 8,918 of record NZ_CBTK010000094.1, read on the forward strand.
GCGGCACCCAGCCGGTCGGTGTTTTGACCAGCAAATCCGCCAGCCGATGCACGGTGCGTTCGCCCTCGGCCAGGCGCAACACAATATCGAAGCGGCGGTCACGCTCCAGCGTCTGGGCAATCACCCGCCCGTTAGCCAAGGTTTCCAGCGCTTCACTGACCGCCGCCGGGGTCACTCCGTAATGACGGGCGCGCTCGTAATCCAGCCGCACCTGCACTTGGGGAATGAGTACCTGCTTCTCGATTTGCACGTCCACCAGACCGGGAATGGCGCGCAATTTCGCCTCAACCCCCGCCGCCAAGCCGCGCAGGGTATCGAGATCATCGCCGTACACTTTGAGCGCGATTTGTGCCCGCACCCCGGACAGCAGATGATCCAGGCGGTGTGAGATCGGTTGGCCGATGTTGATCGCTGCCGGCAAGGCCGCCAACCGGTCGCGGATGTCCTGAATGACCTCGGCGCGGTGGCGCGCCGAAGGCTTCAAGTCCACATCAATCTCACTGGAATGCACCCCTTCGGCGTGTTCGTCCAGTTCGGCGCGCCCGGTGCGCCGCCCGACCTGGATCACCTCCGGCACTTGCAGAAGTAATTGTTCGGCCAGCGTCCCGACCCGATTGGACTCCGCCAGCGCGGTGCCGGGATTGAGCAGCACGCTGAGGGTCAAGGTGCCTTCGTTAAACGCCGGCAGGAAGGCGCGCGGCAGGCTGAGCAAGCCCACGCCCGCCAGCGCCACCAGCACCAGCGCCGCCACCAGCAAGCCGTGGGCGCGGGGAAAAGACCAGACCAGCAAGCGGGCGTCCCAGCGTTTCAGGCGGCGCACCACCGGGCTATCGCCGTGATCCAGCAACCCGGCTTTGGGCAACAGGTAGTAGCAGAGTACCGGAGTCACGGTGACCGATACGATCATGCTGGCCAGCATCGACACCATGTAAGCGATGCCCAGCGGAGTAAACAGCCGACCTTCGATGCCGGACAGTGCAAACAGCGGCACGAACACCAGCACGATAATCAAGGTGGCGTAGAAAATGGCCGAGCGGACTTCGAGCGTCGCCTGGGCGATCACCTGGAGCGGCGGGCAGGGCTGGGGTTTGGTGTGGTTCTCCCGCAACCGCCGCAGCACGTTTTCCACCCCGACCACCGCATCGTCCACCAACTCGCCAATCGCAATAGCCAGTCCCCCCAGGGTCATGGTGTTGATGGACAGGCCGAACGCCTTGAACACCAGTACCGTCATCAACAGGGACAATGGAATGGCGGTCAGGGAAATGAGGGTGGTGCGCAGATTGAGCAGGAAGATCAACAAAATCACCGCGACCATCAGCGCGCCGTCCCGCAATGCTTCCTCGACGTTACTAACCGCGCTGTCAATGAAATGCGCTTGCTGGAACAGAACTTCAATCTGGACGCCGGGCGGCAGCGTGGCTTGCAAGGTCGCGAGCGCCGTTTCAATCTGTTGGGTAAGGGTCACGGTGTCGGCAGCGGGTTGCTTCTGCACCGACAGAATCACTGCGGGCCGACCATTGAAGCTGGCGTCGCCCCGCTTGACCCGAGCAGCCAGTTCCACCTGCGCCACCTGCTTCAGATAAATCGGTTGTTGGTCGTGGGTGTCCACCACCAGATTTTGCAAATCTTCGAGCCGGGTGGTGCGACCCAGATGGCGAATCAGGTACTCCCGGCTGCCCTGATTGAGAAAGCCGCCACTGGTGTTGGCCCCAAAGCCTTTGAGCGCCCGCTCCAATTCCTCCAGTTCCACCTCCAAATCCTGCATCAGGGTGACATCCGGGGTGATTTGGAACTGGCGCACCTCGCCACCGATGGGAATGACTTGCGCCACTCCGGGCAAGGTCAACAACCGGGGGCGCAAGGTCCAATCCGCGATCTCGCGCAACTGCATCGGCGTCACCGAGTCCTGATCAGTGCGCAACGCGATCAGCATGATTTCGCCCATGATCGACGTCACTGGCCCCATCTGCGGGATCATCGCCGGTGGTAATTGCGCCTGCACCGCAGTCAACCGTTCCGCGACGTGCTGGCGGTTACGATAGAGATCGCTGCCCCACCCGAATTCAACATAAATGATGGAGAGTCCCACCCCCGAAACCGAGCGCACCCGGGTGACTCCGGGCAGCCCATTCATCGCCGTTTCCAGCGGAAAGGTGATGAGTTGCTCGACTTCTTCCGGGGCCATGCCTTCAGCTTCGGTCATCAGCGTGACGGTCGGCCGGTTGAGATCGGGGAACACGTCCACCGGCAATTGCCGCAAGGTAAACGCGCCGTACCCCAGTAGCAGCGCCGCCGCCGCCAGGGTGAGCAGGCGATGTTGCAAGCTGGTGTTAATCAAGGCGTTGAACATGGCGGTTCTGCCTCAGCGCACTTGCGCCAGCAACGACGCGCCGACAGTGACAACCCGCTCACCGGGTTGCAGCCCCGCGAGCGCTACCACCGTCGCGCCGTCTACCGCCTGGACCCGCACCGGCCGCGCCGCAAAGCGTTCCGCCACCGTTTGGACCCAGACCTGAGATTCACCGCCGTCGGTGCGGGTGATGGCGTCGCGGGGCAGCGCCACTCCCGACAGCCGTTCCCGGGTCTGCACCAGAATCCGCACCGGCTGGCCCGCGCTCAGTCCTTGCCCGTCACCCGTCACTTGAAACTGCATCGGCAAGCCCTGGCTGCGGCGCTGGAAGCCCATGCCCAGGAACCGCAGCGGCAAAGTGCGCCCTTCCAGGGTCTGGGCGACGGCGGCGCTGATCTGCGAAGCCAGTGCGGGATCGAAGGTCAGCGCCTCCGCCCACCACGCGGCCGGATTGATGATTTCGACCAGAATTTGTCGCGCCTCAACCACTTGCCCGGCGCTAAGACTGGCAACACTGACCACGCCCGCCAGCCTGAGCAACTGACTGAGGCGCTGTATGTGGTGTCCGATATGGGCGGTGT
>NZ_CBTK010000095.1 GCF_000531125.1 Candidatus Contendobacter odensis Run_B_J11
AAAAAGTTTCTCTTATCAGTATATGCTAATTTACTATCACGGGAAAATTTACAGAAGGAATTATTGCAAGCCAGTACATGATCGGGATTTAACTCCAGTGTCTGTTGATAACTGTCCGCCGCTTCCTCCAGTCGTCCCAAACCTTGCAGCGCTTTGCCCAGATTATTGTGGTAGGTGTCCGCTGATGGGTTTTCCCGCAATGCTTGGCGAATCAATCGTTCGGCAGTCTGATGATCGCCACGTTGGGAATAAATCACGCCCAATAAATGCAAAGCGTCAATGTACTCCGGTTGCGCCTCAAACACTTGACGGTACACGGCCTCCGCATCATCCAGCCGCTTGGCGCGGTGCCACTCGGCGGCTTGCGCCAACAACTGTTGATAAAGGCTGTCCGCTTCTTTGAACTGCTGCGCTTTCGTTCGCTGTTCGGCTAAGAGGCTGTCTAAAAACCAAGTTATTGATCTGCTTAATGGTGGAGTCGGGTTAAAACTGGCTAGAAGCGGGTTCCGCGCTAAATTTTTGTTCAAAATCAATGGCGAGTTTTGCGACAGTCTCTAAGGGTTGATCTGAAGGGTTTCTAGGATAAGAAGGAGAGGTAGCGCATCAGCGCTGGGGTGGTTCGAGCGTTCTGGCAGCTACAGTCATTATTGGGCTATGAGGGAAATCAGATCATTTCCACATCGGTGGAATCGCTGTAAATCTCGATCCCCAACTGCTCGGCTACCCGTTTCGCCTTGGGATCGATCATCGGCGAAATCACGATCCGCCGATTCGCCTGGCGTTGATGGCGCTTCTCGTAAAACCGTGCCTTGCGCTCGAAAATGTACATTCCCGCCTTATCTGTCGAAGATTTGAGTTCACAAATCAGCAGCAGGCCATTTTTGATGATCACGTCCAGTTCCACCTGATCCGGTCGCCCGAACACCTCGCCCTGATCGTCATACTCATTGACATTCAGCACTTGAACCCCAAAGTTCTGCTCCAGAATTCCGGCCAGGGCATTGCGAAACGCCGCCTCAGATTGCAATCCCCAGCGCGCCCCCAAAGCGCCGATGGCGCGATCCTGCTTCTTCGCCTGGGCCATGATCTCTTCATGCATTCGGTCAAAGCGCTGGCCTGATTCCTTCCACTGGCGATCCTGCTCCTCCCACTTGCGGCTCCGCTCTTGCGTTAAACCATCCCACTTACGGTTCTGCTCTTCCCACTTGCGATTCTGCTCCGTATTCAGCAGCTTCAACTGTTGGTTCTGCTCGTCCCACTTGCGGTTCTGCTCCTCCCATTTAAGATGTTGCTCGTCTTGGTATTCTCGCCACTCGCGGGCGCGCTCCTCCCGATCCCGGCGCAACTCAGCCAGCATCTCGTAAAACCGGTCCTGGGTCTCCTCCCGCCCGGCGTATTCCTGCCGGGTCAGATCCAGAATATAGGCGCGCAGGGCCGGATCGTCCCGCAACAAACCGGGCAGTTCCCGCTTGATTGTCTCTTTCAGTAGCTCAGTGTTCATATCGTTATCCGCTAAAGATTCAGAAATCAGGATATCGAATCATCCTGTTCGACGCCCAAATCCCGCAACCGTTGCGCCAGCCGCTCAGCGCGCTGATGTTCCTGCTCGGCCTGTTGTTGGGCCTGTTCAGCCTGCTGTTGGGCCTGTTCGGCGCGCTGCATTTCCTGCAGCGCTGCTTCCATTGGACTAAGCGCCATGGCGCCGTCTGGCTCGAAATAGCGCAGCCAACCCTCCGCCGCGCCCAGGTACAGATTCAGCACTTCGCTCCAGCATCGACCCTGCGCGTCGGCGGGAATCGCTTGGTAGCGCTGTCCGGTCAAACGGAACCCGGCGAATTCGCCGGTCATGGGTGAAAACCAGAAGTATTCCGGGGTGCGAAACACATCTTGATACAACGTCTTTTTCTCGCTGCGGTCGACGCCAGCAGTAGAATCCGACAGCAGTTCAATGATGAGATCGGGGTAGCGTCCACTTTCTTCCCACACCACCCAGGAATTGCGCGGGTCATGTGTTACACCACGCACCAAAAAGAAATCCGGCCCCCGGAATGCGCGGCGGCGCAATTGTTCGTGGTTGTAATACACCGTGAGGTTAGCGCCGATGAAGAAATCGTCGCGCTCCCGCCAGCGCCATTCCAGGCTACTGACCAGCAAAGCCAGTTGTTGATAGTGTTGGGTGCTTTCCATTTCCGGTTCGTCGCTGAGCAGTTGGCGGGCGTCCGGCATCAAATCAGCCAGTTGCGGCGCAGTGAGATACATGAAAGTTACCTCCGACATGGTACGGCGTAAATGCTCAATGTCCGCTACCTGCCGCGAACACATCCTCCAAACTGGCCGCGCTCAACACCCGCAATGCCCAGGTTTCCAACGGTGCCTGCTCTGCCTGCTGCAAGCGCTCGCACGCCCAGTCCATTGGTCTTCCAAAAATTCCGGCAAGGCCAACACCCAGTCAATAAATCGGAACAATTCCAGAATCTCCTGCCGGGGATAACCCCGCCGATACAGACTCCGGGCCAGCGTCAATTTCTCCCGGTACCGGGCATCATCCGCTCCAAAAAGTTATCCATAACAATACTTCGGACAGTTTTGGTGATCACCATCAACGGGTTAGCCTTCGTAGGCTGAATTCAATCGAAGTGAGAGGTTGACCGGAGTGGGAGAAAATAACTCGTTGATTTTGCTTGACCTATGAGGGGTGCTTGAAGCTCTGATTTTTCAAGAGGTTCCATACACTGAGGTATTTTCCGTCCACGAGGCCGAAACCAAAAACTGTCCGAACCATTGCCATAACATCGTGCTATGCGGCCTTCAACATGAAATCCACATGCACCGCGTCATAAGGAAACACGATTTTGCCATCTTCGGTTTTGTCTAAAACGCCCGCATTCAACAGCGCCGTCACGTCCGCATGGACGGCTTTCACGTCACGGCTCACTCGCCGTGCCGCCTCGCGGATCGTTACTGGACCTGCTCCTGCCAGCACCTTGATGAGTTGCCAGCGTTTTGCGGTCAGCGTCTTCCAAAGCTGTTCCGGGGTCTCAAAACTGATGCGTGGGGCACTGGCCTGTCCGGTTTTCAACGCCGCTGCGAAATCCGCTAAGGTATCCGCCAAGGAGCGAACCTCAAAGGTCACTGTGTTCATTGCGCCACCTCGTTACGTCATTCAGAAAATCAGCCACCAGCCGGTCAATATCAGTAAAGGCATAGGGCGTTTCCTGTTCTCCCCAATGCCGATGATCGCCCTTGCCGGATTCATTGTCATAGCGAAGCACACACACGCCCCGAACCACCAGCGCCATCCGGTATTTGTAGCGGTGAACGCTGCCCGGAACGGCGTGGGGCAACGTCCATGTCACCAGTTCAACAAAAGCGGTTTCATCGATCTGGATGCGGCGGTTAAACAGCGGTTGTGCTTTCATGTTGGATAGAATAACAACACTCTAGCCCGTTGTCAATTATTCCAACGCTTGACCCCCGCGCTCGTTCCAGCACGTTCTTCCACGGCGAATCGTAGTCCGTCATTGCGCCCTCCGTCTAAAGCCGATAGCGGTAATTCACACCAGCCAATTCTGTGTAGCCCCGCTATATAAAACTTGTTCTCGCCTATAGTTATATCCCCTCCTAAAAGCCCGGATCGACATTCAGATTACCCTTCAACCGCAGCCGGTAATGCCAACCCTGGGCGTGCAACCACTCGAACAATTCCACCGAGGGATAGAACCGATCCGCCAACAACAGGACGTCGGCCCCTCCCGGTAGCCCGTTCCGCACCCGCTCCAATAGGATGTTTTGCCAGTCAAACCCGAGATTGGCCGGGCCGGCTTCCACCGCCTACGTCAGCGGTAACGCCCGATCCCCTACCACCAGGCCGAGCATCAACACCGCGAACCGATCCCCCAGATCGGTTTGATCCAGACTCAGCGCCACCGTCTGCCCGTACCGGCTGGCCTCGGCGAGCGCTTGGCGCGCCCACGGCTCCAGCAGCATTGGGCTAACCAGCAAGGGATTGTTGAGCAACCGCCGTAACCATGGCTCGCGCATGTCCTGCCGCGCGGTCTCCAGCGGCAGGATATTGGCCAAATCCGCCGTGTTCGGCGTGCGCACCTCGACCATCGCTCCGACCACCAAGGCCACCTTGTTCACCACCGTCTTGCGCAGTTTCGGCAACGCGGTGTTTAGCCCCCGTCCCACTTCCTCCGCTAACCGCCGCACCGTTCCCATCCTCAGTCACCTCGCGTCTCGGTTCTCCCAGCGCAGAAGCTTAGCTTAAACTGATAGGTGGTAAGCAGGGCATCAGACGGTACGTCAACCATCAACTGAGCACCTTGAAAGGGCTGGGAGCACGCCCTATCCGCCGATGGATGCCACGATTCAACAAGACATTGCCAAAACCCACCTGAATTCTCAGATCCCACCTTCAAGCCAAAGCCGCTGCATTTAGCGGTTCCTACGATATTTCGCAGCCCCCGTCCTCAGCCAAAGCTCAACAATCAAGATTTATGTTGTTAATTATCAATTGGTTATTTGAAATTTTTCTAATGGCATAAGTGTTGCCAATTCGAGTGACGAACAGTTGATCGATGGAGCTATTTCATTCTCTGGCAAGAAATTTTCCCCAGAGATGGCGTAATGGCTCGTCGGTCAGAACGACCTCTCAGCAATCGCAACCCTTATTCTGGAGAAGCCCCAATGAAGGCCACGATTCCCATCGACAACCCCGAACGTCTGCGCCTGGAACGGCAGCACGAAGGTCAGGAAAGCTGGCGTTTGTGGGGGCCGTATCTGGCGGAACGGGCCTGGGGCACGGTGCGGGAAGATTACAGCGCCCACGGCGAAGCTTGGGAGCATCTTGATCATGACCAATCCCGGTCGCGGGTTTATCGCTGGAATGAGGACGGCCTGGGCGGGATTTGTGATGAACAGCAACGATTGTGCTTCGCGCTGGCGCTGTGGAATGGCCGCGATTCGATTCTCAAGGAGCGGGCGTTTGGGCTGACCGGCAATCAGGGCAACCACGGCGAGGATGTGAAGGAATACTACTTCTATCTTGACGCCACCCCCAGTCACAGCTATTTGCGCTATCTGTACAAATATCCGCAGGCTGAATATCCCTACGGTGCGCTGCTGGAGGAAAATCGTCGGCGCGGTCGGCAAGAACCGCAGTTTAACCTGCTGGACACCGGGGTTTTCCACGACAACCGCTACTGGGATGTGGAAGTGAGCTACGCCAAGGCTGGCCCCGACCAAATCCACATCTGCATCACCGCCGCCAATCGCGGTCCCGAAACGGCGACTTTGCACCTGCTGCCGCAACTGTGGTTTCGCAACACCTGGGCTTGGGGCGATGAGGAGAAAAAGCAGGCGTTGGCGGAACTGCGCGGCGATCCGGTTGCAACGATCCGCCCGCCACCGGCTAAACCGACCTTGCGCGCCATCGCTGCGCCGGACGGAGCGGCCTGGGCGGTGCGCGCCGAACATCCGACTTTGGGCGCGTATCACCTGTACGGTCGGCAAGCCGCCGAGTCGCTGTTCACCGACAACGAACACAATGCGCAACGGTTGTGGGGGCTGGCGAACGCCACGCCCTACGTCAAAGACAGCTTCCATCGCCGCGTTGTCAACGGCGAGCAGGAAGCAATCAATCCGGCGCAGCAAGGAACCAAATATGCCACGTGGCATATTCTGACGGTGGCGGCTGGTCAGCAGACGCAAATTGATCTGGTGTTGAGCGCCGCGCCGCTGGCTCAGCCGTTTGCTGATAGCGCCGCTGTTTTTGCCGCACGGCAGAGCGAAGCCGATCAGTTCTACCGTGATTTGCTGCCGGAAGCCGCTGACGACGATCAGCGCATTCTGCGGCAGGCATTGGCTGGCATGATCTGGAGCAAGCAATTCTTTCATTACGACGTGGCCCGCTGGCTGGACGGTGATCATTTCCCGCCCCCCGAACAGCGCAAGCAGGGCCGCAATCGCACCTGGCGGCATCTCAAGGCGACCGACATCATTTCAATGCCGGACAAATGGGAATATCCGTGGTTCGCGGCCTGGGACTTGGCCTATCACTGCGCCGCGCTATCGCTGGTGGACGTGGATTTCGCCAAGGAGCAAATCGAACTGGTGTTGAAGGAAAACTACCTGCATCCCAACGGCCAGATTCCCGCCTATGAATGGGCGTTTGGCGATGTCAATCCGCCGGTTCATGCGATGGGTGCGCTTAAAGCGTTCCGGGCCGAGCGGGTACAGCGTGGCCGGGGCGATCTCAACTTTCTCCAGCGGGTGTTCCACAAACTGCTGCTGAATTACGCTTGGTGGATCAATCGCAAGGACAGCGACGGCAACAATGTGTTCGAGGGCGGCTTTCTCGGTCTGGACAACATTTCGGTATTCGACCGTTCGCATCCGCTGCCGCCCGGTTACGCGCTTAAGCAGGCTGACGCGACCGGCTGGATGGCGATGTTCGCCCTGAACATGACGGTGATCGCGCTGGAACTGGCGACCGAAGACCCCGATTACGAAGCGATAGCGATTCAGATTTATCAGCAATTCCTCGCCATTGCTTATGCCATCGGCGGTCAGGGCGGTAACGAAATTCCACTGTGGGACCCGGAAGCAGGCTTTTTCAAAGACCTGGTGACCGGGCCGGACGGTCAAAGTCGCCGCATTGACGTGTATTCCTGGGTTGGGCTGATCCCGCTGTTCGCCTGTGAAGTGGTGGATCGGCGGATGCTGGCTAAAGTCCCCCGCTTCCGTGAACTATTGCGGCAACATCGTCACGGCGTGTTCGACGGCAGCATTATCTGCAACTGCCCCAACTGGGAAAACGACCGGGGCGAGCATTTGTTGTCGCTGGTCACCGATCGGATGCTACCGCGCATCCTGAAACGGCTGCTGCGCGACGATGAGTTCCTGTCGCCGCACGGCATCCGCAGCGTCAGCCGCCTCCACGCCACTCAGAAGAATTTGGGAACGCTGCCCGGCGTCGGCGAGGCGTTGATCGAATATGTGCCCGGCGAATCCAATTCCGGGCTGTTCGGCGGCAATTCCAACTGGCGTGGCCCAATCTGGCTGCCGACCAACTACACCTTGGTGCAGGCGCTGGAGAAGTTTCATCGCTTCCTCGGCGACAGCTTCACCGTCACCGTGCCCAGTCTGGGCAATCGGGAACTGAATCTGAAGGAAATCGCCACGCTGATCGCCGAGCGGCTGGTGGGTCTTTACCGCCGTGATCAGGATGGATTGATGCCCGCGTTTCCCGCCGATAGCCCGTTCCAGCACGATCCGCACTGGCGCGATCGGCTGCAATTCTACGAATACTTCCACGGCGACACCGGCCAAGGTTTGGGCGCAGCGCATCAGACCGGCTGGACCGGCCTGCTGGCCAATCTGGTCATGCGCCGCTATCGGCAGGACATCCCGACCTATTGGGGCCAGCAGATGACCGCGCAGACGGAAATTGCGCCCAGCGCAGCGGAGGTCTGAGCCATGCTGACCGCTGCCGTCGCCGCCGCCCGTCATCGGCGGGCCAATATCATCGCCGCGTTCCTCGGTCAGATGGACGACGCGCTGCGCGTTGCCGAAACCACGTTTTACCCCTTCCTTGATCTGGCAATCCGGCTGTGGCTGGCGCAATTGTTCTGGGTGTCGGGCATCCTCAAGCTGGCTGACTGGGACACCGCGCTGCGGCTTGCTACTTATGAATATCCGGTGACCTGGCTCGATCCAGCCACGGCGGCAACGCTGGGCATCGCCATTGAAGTGATCGGGCCGGTGTTGCTGGCGTTTGGACTGGCAACCCGGTTGGCGGCCATTCCATTGCTGATCCTGACTCTGGTCACTCAATTCGAATACCAAGCTCTGGATCAACATCTTTACCAAGCGGCGCTGTTCGGCTGGTATCTGATCATGGGCGCGGATAACATTCAAACGATTGATCGGTTCTATCAATGCCTGCTGCTGGGGCTGATCGCGCTGCACGGACCGGGGCTGATCGCCGCCGACGCCGCCCTGAAATGGCAACTGGCCCGCTGGTTTCCACCGCTGCAAAGCTGGTCCGACGCCGCGTTGACCGATGCGCCGCATGTGGTGATCGTTGGCGCGGGCTTCGGCGGATTGAAGGCGGCGCACGGTCTGCGGCAGGCGGCTTGCCGGATCACGGTGATTGATAAACGCAACTATCACCTGTTTCAACCGCTGCTGTATCAGGTTGCTACCGCCAGCCTGTCACCCGCCGACATCGCCACGCCAATCCGGGCGATGTTCCGCGATCAGCACAATATCCGGGTGGTGCTGGGTGAAGTGATGGATGTAGATACCGCTGTGCGCCAAGTGATTCTGAATGACGGCAGCCGGATTAGTTACGACTATCTGGTGCTGGCGACTGGCGCTCGCCACAGCTATTTCGGGCGCGACGACTGGGAACCCTACGCGCCGGGCCTGAAGCAGATTGAGGACGCTACTGCGATTCGGCGGCGGTTGCTGCTGGCGTTTGAGCAGGCCGAAAATTGCGCCGATCCCGAAGAACGGCAAAAGCTGCTGACCTTCGTCATCGTCGGCGGCGGCCCGACCGGGGTGGAACTGGCCGGCGCGATTGCTGAACTGTCCCAGCATGGCTTGGCTGGCGAATTCCGCGACATTGACCCGACGCAGGCACGGGTGCTGCTGGTGCAGTCCGCGCCCCGGCTGTTGCCGACGTTCCCGGAAACGCTGTCGGCGGTGGCGGCGCAATCGCTGCAAGCGCTGGGCGTGGAAGTGCTGACCAAAAGTCGGGTCGAGCAGATTGACGATGATGGCGTGCGGGTGTCCGGTCAGCGCATTGGATCGCGCACCGTATTCTGGGCGGCGGGAGTGATGGCTTCGTCGGCCGCGCAGTGGATCAAGGGCGAAGCGGACTCGGCGGGCCGGCTCAAAGTCGGGGCAGATTTGAGCGCGGCGGGTCTGCCGAATGTATTCGCAGTGGGCGATACCGCGCTGAGCGCGGCCTGGAACGGCCAGCCGACGCCGGGTTTGGCCCCGGCAGCCAAGCAGCAGGGCGCTTATGTCGCTCACGTCATCAAGGCGCGGCTGGAAGGGCAACCCGAACTGCCGCCGTTTCGTTATCGCCACATGGGCAATCTCGCCACCATTGGTCGCCAGTCCGCCGTAGTGGATTTTGGCCCGATCCGGTTGAGTGGCGCACTGGCCTGGTGGCTGTGGGGCGTTGCCCATCTGCTGTTTCTGGTGGATACCCGCAAGCGGCTGTCGGTGGCGATTGAATGGTTCTGGGCCTATCTCACTTTCAAGCGTGGCACCCGGTTGATCACCGGCGGCCACGAGTAGGAGCATCGCTATGTTCAAGCACTTTTCGATCAACGTATTAGCGCTGCTCGCGGTGTATCTCATCGCCTTTTTGCAAGGTTTGACGCTGGTCAGTTTCCCGGCCAGCAGCGCGGTACTGAAACAGATGCACGGTTTCACTGATGCCCAATACGGAGCCATTTTTCTGCCACAGGTCGCGCTGGCGGTGTTAGGCGCGGTGGCG
>NZ_CBTK010000096.1 GCF_000531125.1 Candidatus Contendobacter odensis Run_B_J11
AAACTGAACGGCATCAATCCGTTCGATACCCTTCGGCTGGCGTTTGAGGGTAGGTAGTTACATTCACAGATTGTTTCCACCTATTGACCATGCATGAACCCGGAAATGAGCTGCATATAGTTTCCGAGGTTTCCATTCCCGGTGGTAGTGTCGACTACTTCCTCGTTTCAGCGAAGGACGGCAAAATAAAAGACTTTGTGGGCATTGAGCTTCAGACACTCGATACCACTGGTACTGTATGGCCTGAACGTCAGAGGTTACTGAAGAAGTTGAACGTTCCTCGCGGCGACGACGGTGAAGACTCGGACAAATCCTTCGGCATGAACTGGAAGATGACAGCAAAGACAATTTTGGTTCAGATGCATCACAAGATTCACACTTTTGAGTACGTAAACAAGAAATTGGTATTGGTGGTTCAAGACAAGTTGCTGAATTACATGAGTCGCGAATTCAAGTTCGACCATCTTCACAATCCTGCGAGCATTGGTAACTCAATGCATTTGCACGCATATAGAATGAACGTGCAGGCCGACAGGTCATACAAGCTCACGATGCAGTCACGCTTAAGTACCGATGCCGACGGAATTGGTCTTTGCCTTGGGCTTCAGGCGGAAGCTCGGATTGAGTTGGAACAGATAATTCAAGCTCTTCAAGCGAAAATTTCTGCCTCTACTCTTTTTATTCCCGTTTAGTGCGTCAAACAATCCAAAGCATAACCCTACGCTTAACTGGCCTGCGTGAAAAGCTGCACAGACCGGTTATTTCAACCATGGACGCTGTAGAGAACCCAGTCCACGAATTTCAGAGGTATAAGATCACCCAACTTAATTCAACCCTTCAGCAAAGCCCGAATCACCGATGAAGTCATCACCTTGCCCTCACCGCGATAGGACTCGTGATTGGTTTCAATATCGTTGAGTTTATAAAGATAGTTCACCATCAGCCCCGCCGATTGGCTCAAACCCTTGGGCGAAGTGTCGGCTAGCCAGTTGATCCGCTCGATCCGCGATCCATTGGAGAGATGAAAATTGGCGACCCGATCATACGCAGTGCCACCGTCACGCTTTTCCTTGACCAGATAGCGGGCACATAACCGTTGCAGCGGATGTTTCAATGCCTTGGCCAATTCCGGCTTCTGGTGCCAGTCCGGCGCTTGCAGCAGGGTTTTCAGCGCAACAGGTTCATTGCCAGTACCCACAGCAGTGGCCAGTGCCTTGCGCTCGGCCAGGGTCAGCAGTTCCGCCTCGGCGTCCGGGTCAGCCGCTTTCAGGGTGTTATCCAACCAGTTGCGGAAACCAGGAATCGGCGACAAGGTAGCGAAAGTCTTGAGGTTTTTGAATTCGCTGATCAGCTCGTCCACCACCCGTTTGATCAAAAAATTACCGAAGTTAATACCGCTCAGCCCTTCATGGGCGTTGGAGATCGAGTAAAAAATGGCGGTATCGGCGCTTTCAGTAGCGACCACCGGCGCGGATTCATCCAGCAAGGTCTGGACGTTGTCGGCGATGCCATTCACCAGCGCCACTTGCACCAGGATCAGCGGTTCATTGGCCATGCGGGGATGGAAAAAGGCAAAGCAACGCCGGTCAGGACTCAACCGATTTTTGAGATCGTCCCAACTCCGAATCGGATGCACCGCTTCGTAGGCGATCATCTTTTCCAGCAATGAAGCGGGCGAATCCCAGGTGATGCGCCGCAGCTCCAGAAAGCCGACATCGAACCAGGAAATCAGCAGTGACAGCAAATCCCGCTCCAGCGCCGCCAGAATCGGATCGTCCTTGCGCCAGCCCAACAATTCCGCCCGCAGGTCGACCAGGAAATGAAAACCCTCGGGCAGTGCGTTGAGTTGAGTCAATAACCGCAGCCGGGGCGGTTTCAAAGCATGTCGCAGCGCCCGCTCGGCTTTAGCCCGTTCCTCGGCATCATCGCCCGCTTGCTGATAGTTCACCGTTGCCTGCTCGACTGCCTTGCGATCAATATCGAACTCGGTGGCGAGCAGTTTCAGAAACCGCTTGCGACCCTTGGCGTTCAGCGACAGGTAAATCCGCCCCAGATTGGCGGCGCGGGCGCGGGCCGAAACTTCGCCGCCTCGCCCTTCCAGACAATCGCGCATCTGGGCCTTGAGCGCCTCCACCTCTTTTTCGGGCAGATTAGGACCAGGAGCGGTAGAAAGAAAACCATCCCGCCAGTCAGCGACATCACGCCAAGCCTCCCGCAGATTCTGCATGGTGCGGTTGATCAGACTGGCGCGGGTAATTTCGGACTCGTGGATGATAAGGTCAGTCATGGCCGGGTTACCTATGGAAGCAGGGGAATCGCGTCGGGCGAGCAGAACGATGGATACCTAAAAAATCCCGTCACTTTTTCGTTTGAAGTATAGAAGGTTGTCTGGGGTAAAGTAGGTTTTCAGGCATCGTTCGCCTGATCGGGCAACCGGGTTTTAGCAAGCAATTGGGCGCTGATCGGGGCAGTAAGGAACAGAAAGACGGCGATGAGTACTTCGTGCAGACTCAAACCGGCCTGACGGCTGCTGAAATGCAGCAGGGACGCCAGCACGAAACAGCCAGCGCCAAGAGTGCTGGCTTTGGTGGGAGCGTGCAGGCGGGTGAAGAAATCCGGCAGGCGCACCAGCCCGATGGCGCCGATCAAAACGAAGGCCGCACCGGTGACGATCAGCAGAGCGACGACAACTTCGACGATGGCACTGAACATGGCGCAGCTCCTTTCCTATTGAAACAACCGACCGTGCGAGAAAAAGCGGCACAGCGCCACCGTACCAATGAAACCGAGCAGAGCAATGAACAGCGCCGCCTCGAAGTACAGCGTACTGTCAAAGTAAATCCCCAGCGCCACCAGCAGCGCGACGATGTTGATGTAAAGGGTATCGAAAGCAACCATGCGATCTGGCACGGTGGGACCTATCAGCAGTCGCCAGCCGGTGAGCAGCAGCGCCGCGCCCAGCAAGACAAACGCCAGCACGAGAGCAACCTTCAGCATCAGGCGAACATCTCCTTGAGCAGAACTTCGTAACGATTTTTCAGCGTGGCGATCAACGCGGTTTCGTCGGTGATATCCAGGCAATGAATCCATAAGTGGCGGCGATCCAGCGTGACATCTACCGCAATCGTACCCGGCGTCAGGGTAATGGTTGCCGCCAATACCGCGATGGCAAATTCGTCCTGCAACGCCAGCGGTAGCTCGATGAAGCGCGGCTGCAAGGTAGATATTGGCCGGGTCAGAATCAGTCGGGCTACCTCCAGGTTGGCGATCACCATGTCCCAGAGCAAGCGACCGAGATAACGCAGCAATAATCCGGGGCGACGCAGACGAACCGGCTCCGGCCAGATTCGCATCACCAGCTTCGTGATCGCGACCGCCAGAATACTGCCGAGCAGGATTTGGCTGAGAGCGAGGCTATTTTGCAGCAGCAACCAAATCGCGAGCAGGGTAGCGCTAAGCATTGGTCGGGGTAAGCAAGCGCTGATCAGAGTCATGGGGACGTTCCGGTAGCGGGCACCAGCGAGCGATTGGCCAACACGGTTTCGATGTACGCCGCCGGTGCAAAAATCTGCTGGGCAGTCTCAGCCGCGAAATGGGTGAGCGGTCGAGCCAACACCATCAGCAGCGGACCCGCTGCCAACAGTGCGACGGCGGGCAACAAGAGTCGAGCGTGGACAGGAATGCCGGTCACTGGTGTATCCAGCGTGTTCCAGAACAGGCTGCTCCCCATCCGACCCCAGGCGACCATGATGAGCAAACTGGATCCCAGCACCACACTCCAAATCCACGGCAGGGCGACTGTCTCTTCGGCGGCGCGCAACAGCAGCACCTTGCCGAGAAAACCGCTCAGTGGCGGCATTCCGGCCATCGCCACCGCACCGACGAAAAACAGGGTGCCAAGAATCAGCGGTTGGGCGACAGGCGACGACGGGCGGCTATCGCTATGGCCGCGCTGCATGGCGATGAGATCGGCCAATAGAAACATTCCAGCGGTGATCAACGTGGTGTGAACCAAATACACCAGCGCGGCGCTCAGACCGGAGGTACTGCCCAAACCGATCCCCGCCAGCAGGGTGCCGATGGAAACGATCACGCTGTAGGCGATCAGTCGGCGCGAATCCCAGCTGGCAAGAACCCCGAAGCCACCGGCGAGCAAGGTCGCCAGCGCCAGCGGGAGCAACCAGGGCATAGCGACATTGGCGGCGACTCCCGCAGTTGGCCCAAACGCCAGGCTGAACACGCGGATGATCGAATAGACCCCCACCTTGGTCAGCAGTGCGAACAGGGCCGCGACCGGAGCGCTGGTGCAGGTGTAAGCGGCGGGCAGCCAGAAATAGAGGGGCAACATCGCCGCTTTCAGCCCGAACACCACCAGTAACAGCAGGGCGCCGGTGCGCAACAGTCCGGCATCCGCCGCTGGAGCCGCCGCAATCCGGACCGCGAGATCAGCCAGATTCAGCGCGCCGGTCATCCCGTACAGGGTGCCAATCGCGATCAGAAACAGCGCCGATCCGACCAGATTCAGGATTACATAGTGCAGACCGGCGCGAATCCGTTCCCGCCCGCCGCCGTGCAGCAACAGACTATAAGACGCGATCAGCAGGATTTCAAAAAACACGAACAGGTTGAACAGATCGCCGGTCAGAAAGGCGCCGTTCAGGCCCATCAGTTGAAACTGGAACAGCGGATGAAAATAGCGGCCTTGGGCATCAGTGCCAGCGGCAACGGCGTACAGCAACGCCGGGAGTGCGACCAGCGCAGTTAGCCCCAACATCAGCGCGCTCAGGCGATCCAGCACCAGCACGATGCCAAAGGGTGCCGGCCAGTTGCCCAAGACGTAGGCGTGATAGCCGTCGCCGGTCATCGCCAGCAGCGCAGCAGCCAGCGGAAGTAAAGCGGCAACAGCAGTGATGCTCAGGCGGCGCTGGCGAGCCATACCGTTCGTCAACAACAGCACGATACCGGCGATGAACGGCAGCAGGATAGGCAGGATCAGGCGCTGGTCCATTCCGATCCTCCCTCAGATCTGGTCAGCCATGACGACACTGTCTTCGAGCAGAATTTCCAGCTCAGCGAGCGTCACTTCTCCCAGCCCCAGTGCCTGCGCTTCTGACGTAGCCGCTAAGGCAATCTGGGGATCATCATGCAGACCGATACCGATTTTTTCACAGGTCAAATCCACCAGTCGAACGAAGAGCAACAAGGTGTTGTTGGGATCGCAGGGTTCCTTATGATGCTCTTGCACCACCGCGCAGTACTCCTCCGGCAGGTTCCACTTCTTGGCCAGCAGATAGCCCTGCTCGGTATGCATGGCGCTATCCAGAATTTCGGTAATCAAGGTTGGCGGAAGGTTAGCGGGAATAAAGCCGGTGGCATACAAATCCGCAATGATTTTCAGGAGCGCCAGTTGACCAATGTTGTGCAGCAGTCCGGCCAGAAAGGCATTTTCCGCTATGGTACGGAAGCCACAACGCTCAGCCAGCCATTTACTGCCCATGGCCGAGGCGAAGGCGTGTCGCCACAGCTTTTCCTGATACGACTGGAAGGCTCCACTACTTTTTTGATACATCTGCTGCTGGGCAGCAACCATTGCCAAATTCGCGACCTGCTCATTACCCAAGCGAATAATCGCCTTGCGGATCGTAGTGATCGGCTGCAAGCCCTGGTAGAAGGCTGCATTGGCGACCCGCAAGATCTGGCTGGTCAACGCCTGATCCTCGACTATCATCCGCTCGATATCGGTGATTTTGATGTCATTGCGGGCCAAGGCTTGCTGAAGGCGCAGCGCTACTGGATTAAAGACCGGTAATTTGATTTCGCGGGTGGTAATAAACCCGGCGATGAGATCATGGATGGATTGCTGAGGCGCAGTCATGTGATCCCCACCAGACGTTTGAGTTCGGCCAGCGGTCGGGGTTTGTCGAGACGAGGCAAATACCGGAACACTTCGGCCAGCGTGGTTTCACCAAGCGCCGCCTTGAGCAAACCATCCTCCAGCAGAGTCACCATACCGGAGGTCTCCAGGCTGATTCGGCGGATTTCGTGCGAGGTGCATTTTTGCAACATGGCGTCCTTGACCATCACGTTCAGGATCAGCAGCTCAAAGACACCGACGCGGCCTTTATAACCGGTATGGCGGCACTCGGCGCAACCGCGTCCCTGTTTGAACTGGGTGCCTTCCAGTTCCTGGCGTTTGTAGCCCAGTCGCTGCAATTCGGTGGAATTGGGCTGATAGGATTCGGCGCAACTCGAGCAAACCCGGCGCAGCAGCCGTTGCGCCAGCACCGAGACCACGGTAGAAGAAATCATAAAGGTTTCAATATCCATATTCATCAGCCGCAACAAACCGCCAATCGTATCCTCGGTATGAAAAGTGGTGAGCACCTTATGCCCGGTCAGGGCCGCTTGAATAGCGGCGTCGGCCGAGAACCGGTCGCGGATTTCGCCCAATACGATCACATCCGGATCTTGCCGCATGATGTAGGGGAGCGTCGTTTCAAAAGTGACATCAATCTTCGGGTTCAGCGAACATTGCGCGATGCCTTCGATCACATATTCCACTGGATCCTCAACAGTGACGATGCAACGATCAATGCTGTTGAGGTAATTGACGCAACTGTAGAGAGTAGTGGTTTTGCCGGTGCCGGTTGGACCGGTGATCATGACGATACCGCTCGGTAAATCGAGCGCATCCTCGTAGAAGCGGCTCAGAGTGCGAGGAAACATGCCGATCTGATCGAGCGGCACCAACTGGGCCTTGCGCAACAGCCGCAACACCACTTTTTCACCATAGATGGTGACATAGACCGAAACCCGGATATCGATCTCGCGTCCGGTCTTGGGATCCTCGAAAGTGATATGGCCGTCCTGGTGGCGTCGCCGCTCGGCGATATCGGCCTTACCCAGAATCTTGAGGCGGTTCACCATGGAGGGCGCCAGCTTCTTGTCGAACTTTTTATAGATACCCAACACGCCGTCGCAGCGGAAACGGATACGCAAATGCTCCTTCATCGGCTCGACGTGAATGTCACTGGCCTTGGCATTGATCGCGTCCAGGATTAACTCATCCACCAATTCGACGACCCGAGCGATCTCGTTGGTCTGGATGAGCGGTCCTCCGACATTCTGGCTTTGGCGTTTGTAGGATTCGAGGGTTTCACGGATAGCACTCTTGCTGGCAATCAGGGGCACCAGTTCCGGTCCGAATAGGCGGGCCGCATCCTGACGGGCGAGCTGATCAAAAGGGTCGGCAAACGCCACCAGAATCCGGCCTTCTTCGCTGCGGATGGGCAGAAAATGCCGTTGCAAATACCAGTTCGCGTTGGCCTTATCGAGCAGCTTCCGATCCACGTCGCCGAGGTCTGGCGTGATCTGAGGAAAGCCCAGTTGGTCGGCCAGCACCTCGATCAGCCGGTTTTCCTCGATAAAATGATTTTCCAGCAGAATG
This sequence comes from Candidatus Contendobacter odensis Run_B_J11, assembly GCF_000531125.1. Taxonomy (GTDB): domain Bacteria; phylum Pseudomonadota; class Gammaproteobacteria; order Competibacterales; family Competibacteraceae; genus Contendibacter; species Contendibacter odensensis. Next base: position 7,448 of record NZ_CBTK010000096.1, read on the forward strand.
TCGCCCAGCTTTTTGCCGCTGCCGGACTCCTTCTGCAAGGCCAGCGCCGCCCGCAAATCCTGTTCTCGCAGATGACCCAGTTCCACCAGTAATGCGCCAATCCGCACCGAAATCCGGTGCTTGCGCAGCGTGGTACGCTGCTGATCCAGGTTGACGTAACCGATTTCGTGAAGAATGCTCAGCAGGGGCTTTTCGGTGGACAGCTTGTCCCGGATACGAACGGCATAGGCCAGTTGCTCATCAGTCAGTATCCCATCCTCCAACAGGAACTTGGCGATTTCCATCCCTGTATCGCTGGGATTAAGCGTCTTGGCTGACCGGAGATCGCGGCGAACGGTGGGCAATGATCCAGCCTCGCCGAGGTCCTGGCGCACGAGGGTGAAATCCTCAGGCGACGGAATTGCGGTGGACGGATCGGGGGGCGGGGGAGAGGGTGTTAGCACTGACATGGCAAGTATCACACTCCAGTAATCACCTAAAGTATGCCCGATTCGTTAGTTTACTGCTGCTCCCCAAACAGCCGGTTACATCGCCCGTCGTCGATCAGCCCCAGCGCCAGCCGCGCCACAGCCAACCTGCGCCAGCCGCCGCCAGTGCCCCACTCCACCCCGGATCCAGCAACAAATTCAACACACTCCACTCCCGCTCCAATCCATCACGCAACGTCACTCGACCGTCTAAAGCTCCAACTGCTGGAAAGCAGACTTCCAAAGTGCGCAAACCGCTCGCCAAACCACCGCCCAGCGCCTTAGCAAGCGCTTCTTTGCGAGTCCAGCAGGTGAAAAATGCTTCATGCACCTGTTCTGCGGGCAATACCTGAAACGCCGCCCACTCGCACGGAGTACAAACTCGCTCAGCGACCGCCGCATGGCTCACGCTTCGATCCCTGCATTCCAAATCTACCCCCAGCTCGCAGCGGGCCACCGCGTACAGCGCTCGCTCACCGCTGTGCGACAGATTAAAATGCAACCCAGCCGCTGCATCTACACCGGTCAATTCCGGCTTGCCGTGCGCACCCTGCTCGAATCGCAGCGCTGCCGCTGGCCGATCCAGATACACCCCCAGCAACTCCCGCAACAACCCACGCCCGACGCTGAAGCGATCCCGCTGTTCGGGAAAACGGAACCGCGCCGCTCGCTGTTGCTCATCCGTTGTCAGCGTTGTCGCCAGTTCTGCCAGCCGCTCTGCGGGTTGCCGCAAATCCGCCAGCCAAACCTGTACCTCGTCAGCGGCCAGTGGCGGCGCGGGCCTGGCAATGGGCCAAGCAACCGAAACGTCCATGCACAGCCCTGGGTTGTCCCCTACACTACCGCTACCCGATCCGCCCCTGCTTATCAGGGCGCGGTCGCCACTCGCTGTCCATATCACGGAGCGTTCCCATGAGCCATACCATTGAAATCAAAGTGCGGGGCTACCACCTCGATTTGTTTCGTCATGTCAATAACGCCCGCTATCTGGAATTTCTGGAGGAAGCCCGCTGGAGCTTTCTGGAAAACAAGGGAAATCTCGACTTTCTGGATGAAAGCGGCTATGCCTTTGCCGTGGTCAACATCAACATCAACTACCGTCGCGCCGCTTACATGGGCGAAGTATTGCGCATCGAAACTTCGGTCAAATCCATCGGTGTTCGCAGTTGTGTGATGCACCAACTCATCAGTCTCAAGGATACCGATACCGTAGTCGCCGATGCGGATGTCGCCTTCGTGATGGTGGATACCCGCACTGAGCGGGCCACCCTGCTGGAAGGCGAGTTACGCGCCGTGCTGGAACGGCTGGCCAACTAGCGGCCGCCCTCACCATGGCCCGTTTCCCAGCGCCAGGCGTGGGCGATGATCGTTGCCAGATCCGTATAACGTGGCTCCCATCCCAGTTCGGCTCGCGCCCGCCGCGAGTCAGCCACCAGCCGCGCCGGATCACCCGCTCGCCGCTCACCATAGCGCACCGGAATATCGCGGCCGGTGATGGTGTGGGCGGTTTCTATCACCTCGCGCACCGAGAAACCATTGCCATTACCGAGGTTATACGCCGCGCTATCGCCGCCATCCCACAGGTGTTGCAGCGCCAGCAAATGCGCCTCGCACAAATCGCTGACGTGAATGTAATCGCGGATACAGGTGCCATCGGGGGTATCGTAATCGGTTCCGAACACCGTCACCTGCGGCAAGCGACCAGTGGCGGCCCGCAATACCAGTGGAATCAGGTGTGTCTCCGGTTGGTGGCGTTCGCCCAGTTCACCCTCAGGATCGGCGCCGGCTGCGTTGAAATAGCGCAGACAGACCGCTTTCAGGTCATAGGCCACCTCGTAGTCTTGCAGCATCTGCTCGACCATCCACTTGCCACGACCATAAGGATTGATGGGATTTTTGGGATGCGCCTCATCCATCGGGACGTGAACTGGCTCGCCAAAAATCGCTGCGGTAGATGAAAAAATGAAGCAGCGCACTCGATGCGCCACCATTGCATCCAGCAGGTGCTGGGTCTTGAACACGTTGTTACGGTAATACTTGGCCGGTTCCCGCACCGATTCGCCGACCTGAATATGGGAAGCGAAATGCATGACCCCATCGAAGCGGCAAGTGGTGAATAAATCTTCCAGCACCTCCAGTTCACCCAAGTCGCCGAGTACGAATCGCCCACCGGTGACCGCGTCCCGGTAGCCGGCGGACAAATTGTCCAGCACCGTCACCTCGAAACCGCGCTGGCACAACCGCTTGACCATGTGGGAGCCAATATAACCCGCTCCACCGACCACAAGCACATGCATGGCAATTTTCCTCATGACTCCTGGAACCGGAACAATGATCAGTGCGTATTATTGACGCTCACGGTGCATCCGCAGCAGGCGCTCCATCAATTGTTCGATTTCAGCCTCCAGCGCGGCGCGCTCCCGCTCCGACTGCCGACCACGCGCCTCCAGCTTTTCCGCCAGCGCGTGGCGCTCCTGCCGCTCCTGTTCCAATAACCGGCGCCAATCCTGTGTTCCCTGCTCCTCCCCTGCCGACGCTACCTGTTCCCGCAGCGACCGCCGCTCAGCTTGCAACCGCTCCAACTGCTCCTGCAACGCCTGCCGTTCCTCTTCCCAGCCCACGCGCTGCCGGTTCAAGTCCGCAGTCGCCTCGGCTCTGAGTTGTTCAACCAGCAGCGCACTATCCGGCGACAGTGTAGTCTGCCCGGCACGGGCTTTCAGTAACGTCAGATTGTCCTCCAGCGTATTCATCTGGATTTGCAACGCCAGCCGCTCGCGCTCCCAACCTTCGCTCTGCTGTTCCTGCCGGGTATCCTGCGCCGACTTGTCCTGCCGCAGAATCCGCAACTGGTCATCCACCTGCGCGATGTGCAGCAGCAGACTCTGCCGTTCCCGATCCCACTGCGTACTCTCTTGGGCAAAACGGTCTTGCAGGGCAATCTGTTCCTGTTCCATCCGGGTGATGGTGCCGCGCAACTGCGTGATTTCGCGAAGATGAGCCTGTTTCTGCTGCTCGATCTGGGCGTTCGAATCATCGCGCTGGCGTTCCAGCTCGGCATGTCGTTCACGCGCCTGATTCAGATCGCCCTCAAGCCGCTTCTGCTGCACCAGCAATGCCTGGCGGGCCTGATAGGCGGTGGACTGCTGTTCGATCATGGTGCTCTGCAATTCGTTGTTCTTCGATTGCAAATCCACCAGTTCTGCATAGACCCGCGCCCGGGCGCGCCGCAAGCCTTGATAGGGCAACAGCAAGATCACCATGCCGCCCACGATTGCCCCGATCACCAGATATAGGATTTCCGTCATGACTCAAGTCCGCTCGCTCATTTTCCGCTCATCCCGGTTCCGTCTATCACTGGCCGCCGTACCCTACCGCAGCAACTCATACGCCAGTACAGCCGCGCCGATTCCGGCTATCGCTGCCCCGCCAGCCGCCCAGTAAATACGCCGTCGCAAATCACCTTGCGCTTCCACCCACACCCGCTGGGCAGCCTGTTCGGCGACCGTCGCGATGCTTTGCTCGGCCCCGACAACACTGGCGCTGCCCTTCTCCTCGGTCCCGGCGTTGAGAACCTCTGCTTCCGCACTGGCCCGCAGCGCCGCTTCCCGGGCGGCTTCCCGGGCCATTGCCACCACTTTATGGGTAGTCTCAGTAAACCGCAGGCTTAGTTGCCGCACCAGCCGTTCGGACAACTCATGCAATTGGCTCTGGCAAATTTCGGCGGCGACCTCACGAACCTGTTTTTCGATAGCTGCCTGTCTCTCGTGCTGGAAAGTTTTCAGCCGATCTTCAAGCAGTGGCTGCAACTGAGCCTGAAAAACAGCCGCCGCTGATGGCGTCGATCCCGCTTCCAGCGGCGGTTGCCATGCTGCCAGCCGCGCTTCGCAAACCCGGATCGCTACTCCTTCCTGGCCGCTCTCAATCTCGCGGCGCAGTTTGGCAATCACATCGTTGATCAACGGCAGCACCTGCGATTCGATAGCCTCATAGAACACCATTTCGGCTTTCTCGAGGGCAAGCTTCTCAACCCAGGCAGCGGTCACCGACCCGCTGACCAGCGTCGGTTCGCCAACTGTTTCCGGAGTCTCGGCCGCTGGCGGCACATCGAGCATCGCACTCATTCGTTCGAGCATCGCGCCCAGCACATCCGGCACTGCCGGCTTGGTCAGCACATCCATCGCGCCCGCCGCGTAGGCCTCGCTACGATAGGCGGGTTCCTCCTTGGAGGTGTACATCGCTACGGGAATAGCAGCGGTATCCGGATCGGCGTGAATGCGGCGCACTGCGGTTAGACCATCCATACCCGGCATGGTGTGATCCATGAAAATTGCGTCTGGCCGCTGACTGCGCAGGTAATTCAGCGCTTCCTCGGCGGATTCCACCGTATCAACGGTCAGACCGAATCCCTGCAACATTTTGCGCAACATCAATCGGGCAGATTTGGAATCATCCACCACAAGAACATGTCGGACGGGCATAAATCCTCCTCACTTTCCGCAAAGATTAGCAGGATTACCCCAAGGAAAGAACGGATCAACGCACAGTGAATAATTATCTCGCTGAAGCTGCATCCCATCGCGCTCCGGGTTCGCATAGGGATAGAACACTTTCACCCAGAGGACAGCATGATCATGAATATCCCTATTCCCAACCGATGGCAGAGCCTTGCCACCCTTGCCGGTCTGCTGGTGCCCGCATTGGCGCTGGCCCATGTGGGGCAAGGCGATATTGCCGGTGGTTTTGTCACTGGCCTCGAGCATCCCATTCTTGGCTTGGATCATGTGGTGGCGATGGTCGCGGTCGGCTTGTGGGGCGCGCAGTTGGGATCGCCGGCGATTTGGGTGCTGCCGGTGACCTTCCCGTTGGTAATGGCGTTTGGCGGGCTACTCGGCGTGTTGGGCGTGAATCTGCCGGGAGTGGAAATCGGCATCGCCGTGTCCGCTATTACGCTGGGGCTGATGGTGACGCTGGCGGTACGCCCGCCACTGTGGGCAGCGGGGATGCTGGTCGGGCTGTTTGCCATTTTCCACGGCTATGCCCACGGGGGGGCGGAGTTGCCTGAATCAGCCAACGCGCTGGCCTTCGCCATGGGCTTTGTCATCGCCACCGGATCCTTGCATGTGACCGGGATCATCATCGGCCTGATCAACCGCTGGCCCTGGGGCATGCGCTCGCTGCGCACCGGCGGGGCGGCGATTGCCGCCTGCGGCCTGTACTTCCTCGTCCCCTATCTGGCGGGGGCATAAGAACGTGCGTTTGGATTCGCCAACGCTTTACCCTCGCATCGGCATGGCGCTGGGGCTGACGTTGAGCGCCAATGTGGCCCATGCCCATGTCGCCAGCGCCCAGGCCGGCGCGTTTTACGCCGGCCTGCTCCATCCGCTGACCGCCCCGGAGCATGTACTACCGATGGTGGCGTTGGGTCTGCTGGCAGGTCAACAGGGATTAAACCAGGGACAAGGACTATTGCTGGTTTTTCCGGCGGCGATGGCATTGGGTGCGAGCCTGGCGCTGCTGCATCCGGCGCTGGAGTGGGTATCGTTGCTGAATATCGGGTCGGCGGCGCTGTTCGGTGGCCTGGTCGCCGCCGCGTGGCGAGCGCCGGCAGTGCTGCTGTACGCGCTGGCGTTACTGTTCGGGATGAGCCATGGTTATGCCAACGGCGCGGCGATCACGCCCAATCTGTCACCGGCGGTCTTTATTGTGGGTCTGGTCACTGCCGCGCTGCTGGTGTTGGGTTACAGCATGGCTGGCACTGCGTATCTGTTGCGTCTGCAACCGGCCTGGCTACCCATTGCGGTGCGCGTAGCCGGCAGTTGGATCGCCGCTGTCGGCATTTTAGTGTTCGGCATGATGGTTCGCGGCCAATAACGAGGTCTGGCCGGCGGCAATGCCGGCGCTCAGGCCATCAATTCCGGGCGCAGTTCGCTGCGGAGAAACACCAGCCCACCGTTACGGGTGGAAAGAGGGGCGTGCTGCGAACCGGGCAGCGCCGCATGATAGTCGCCCACCGTGTAATAACGGTCGCCGATGAGCATGTCGCCCTCCAGCAGCAGGCATTCCTCCAGCGCGCCATGATCATGAGCCGGAAGCTGGCAACCGGGCGCCAACCGCAGCAGAAAGGACTGAAAACCGGCGTCCTGATCCACCAGCAGCAATTTGACTGCTACCCCCGGCGCCAGCGTTCGCCATTCGCCTTCCTGCGCGCGCACCGTGACGGTGGCGGGTGGTCCCGCCGCATCCAGTGCCGCTTCGATGGCCTCCCACAACGCCGGGCGCGGCGTTGCTTCCGACAGCGTTACCGCCAACGGGGTCAGCCGCTGTTCCCAGGCTGCGACCTGCTGGCGTAACCCCGGATTCCCAGCCAAGGCCGCCTCGAACTCGGTCAGTTCCGACCCGCTTAATGTACCGAGTACATAATCGCCCGCCAGACTTTCAGCTTGGTTCCGGTTCATGATTCCAGGCACCCCTTGAGTTGCGACAAACCCCGCCGTACCCAGCTTTTGACCGTGCCGAGCGGAGTTTTTAACCGCGCCGCCAGTTCTTCATGGCTGAGACCGTGGAAGAAAGCCAGTGCGATGGCTTGGGACTGATCGGCGGACAGGCGCTGCAAACACTCCTGAATAGCGTGAGCCAGATGATCCACCGATGGCGCGGGCTGGGGATCGGGGATTTGCAGCGCCTCCTCAGCCAGTGGATCGGCGCAAACTTCCAGCACCCGCCGCCGCCGCTGGCGTAACGCCTCAATCGCCCGGTGGCGAACAATCGCCATCAGCCAGACCAGGGCCGGAGCGCGTCCGGCCTGGTATTGGCCGGCGGTACGCCAGATTGCCAGATAGGCTTCCTGCACCACATCTTCCGCTGCATCCGGCTGGCGCAACAGCGCCAAGGCAATGGCGTACAGCCGGCGATGGGTGAGCTGGTACAGTTCAGCGAATGCCTGACGGTCGCCACGAGCGGTCGCCGCCAGCAGCTCCGCCGGGGAATCGGGTTGAAATACCTGTTGGGCTAAATCCATGGTGCGCTGCGTCTCCCCGGTCGTAAACCGGCGGGATTCTAGCATGCGGCAATGAGCCCCGACCGATGGAAACAGCAGCACTTTACACCCACTCATGGTCTGGCCCCTGCACCTCAGCCCATGTTGAATCGAGATAATGAAGGAGCGGGAGGATAAGCCACGGTCACCGGTATTGCCGTCGGCGCGGCGCGGCTGGCGACCGTGGTCAGCAGATTGATATTCAAACTGCGTTCCAGACACCAGATCAGGGCGAACAGGGCAACAATGGCCGAACCCACCGGTAGCGCCAAACCCCGGTAGAACCAGGTGCGCCGGAGCAGAAAGGCCAGCGGCAGCAGAATCGCGACGACGGCCAGTTGCCCGGTCTCCACTCCGAGATTGAATCCGGTCAGCGCCAGGGCCAGCGCGTCCGGCGGCAAGCCCAAACCGCGCAACACGCCGGCGAAGCCGAAGCCGTGAATCAGTCCCAGGACGAACGCCAGCGACCAGCGCCGCACCGTCACCATCGGGAACAGGTTGTTAAGCGCCGCCAGTACGATGGTGAGCGCAATCACCGACTCCACTACCCGGCTGGGCAGATTCACCAGACCCAGCACCGCCAAAGTCAAGGTCAGCGCATGGGCGAGGGTGAAGGCAGTTACGATGCCGACGGTTTCCAGCAGTACCGGTCGCAACGCCGCTGTCGGCCGCCAATGACCGCGCTCCCACCACAACACGGTCGGTAGCAGCAGGGCCAGCAAAAACAGCAGGTGGTCGAAGCCAATCCAGATATGCCACACCCCTTCCCGCCAATAGCTGAGCAGTTGCTGCCAGCCGCTGGTCGGCGCGGCGTTGAGTAGATGTTGCGGTTGCTCCGGCGACAATACGACGGTTTCTACCCCAGCCGGCGCATTCACCCGCAGCAGTCCCCGGTGCGAGGGATCGAGGCTGAAAAAGAGCCGATAATCGAGTAGTTGCGCACCGGCAACCGGACAATCCAGCGCGAAATTCAGCACTGCGTAAGCGCCGTCGCTGTGGTTGACAAACTGCATGGCACCAGGTTGGGCGGTGCAAGTTGCGTCACCAGCACGCACGGTCAGATGTTCCAATGCGTAGTTGATCACGGCGGTTTCGTGCGCCCGCAACTCGCCCCAGGTGATCGCGCCGTCGCCATCACTGTCCAGCCCCAGCGCATATTCCAGATCGCGCAACGCAAGATCCCAACGCACGTCCCAGCCATTGTCACGCGGCGTCAGACTCAGATAGCTGTCACTGGGTTTGTGAGCGAACGCTGCCGGGGTCAGTCCCATCAGCAGCACCATCAGGGTCAACAACAGCGTCAAAGTAACCCACCAGCGGCTCATGATTGGGTCTCCCGCAAGCGTTGGCTTAAATCAACCAGTCGTTGATCTTCCAGCTTGACGCGACTGATCCAGTCCAGCACCTCGCGCGCCGCCGCTGGCTGGCCGGCAGCCAGTGCCGCTTCCAGCAGCAGCCGGGCATCCTGCGGTTCGCGCTGCTGCTGCGCCCAATTGCGCTGCGCCAACACCAACGCCTCCTGCGGCTGCTGGCGCAAATCCAGCCGTAGCCGGGCCTCGCTGGCGATATGAACACCATCGCCACGCTGGCGGGCGGCGGCAAACCGTGCTTCCAGCACTTCGGCATGGCGCTGCCAGGCCGGATCGGCCAGCCGCCGTTCCGCCAGCGCCAGCCGCAGCAACAGGTTGTCGGCGCGCTGTTCGTCCCGGAGCAGGTCGCGGACCGCAGCCGGATGGTTCTGATCGAGCAGGAAATCGGCATACGCGCCCAGCAGGTAAACGCTGCGCCGGCCCAAGTTCAATGCAGCCCGGAAATGCTGTTCGGCGGCGGACACATCACCGCGCTGCTCCGCCAGTTCCGCCAGCACCGTCAGGGCATACAGCCGCTCTTCGGCATCGGCCTCTGCCGGCGTCTCCAGCGCCCGCTGCAAACTGGCGTAGGCGAATTCAATCTGCCCGCCACGACCGAGCGCTCCACTCAGGCAGGCGTTGGACAGCAGTGAACGGGCCAGTCGTCGCAGCGCCAGACAACTGCGCAGCGCCGCCGCCGGTTCGCCCTGCACCTGTTGAATCACCGCCTGAGTGAGCCAGGCTTGGGCGTGGCGCGGGCGCACCACTAATACCTGTTGCAGATCAGTCAAGGCGCCCGCGAAATCATGGCGGTTCTGACGCAGCACGGCCCGCAACAACAGCACTTCGGGCGGCGGCGGCATTTGTTCCCACCAAGGCGCCAGCGCCGCCTGAGCGTAGCCGTAGTAGCGAGGATCGGCTTCGGAACGCCCGATTTCGATGTTGCGGCGGGCGACTTGAAGCGCCAGATCCAGATCGTCAGGCTGGGCGACCAGTTGGCGACGCAACCCTTGCAGTTCCCGAACCACCGGATCGGTCGCCGCCAGCGGCAGTCGTTCCAATACCTGATTCGGGTCGGTGGGAGTCAATGGCGTCGCCAGCACCGGGCCAGCGATGCTCAGCAGAATGCCGAGCAGCAAGCGGAAGCACCGCCGCCCGGCTGCACCGCTGACTCCCACCGATAATGGCGAGGGAGCAAGAAACGGATTCATGATCGATCTCGCACGACGGTTCGCCAAGAGTCCCGCTCAGGGGCAGGTTCCGGTGCAGCCCGGCTCGCCTGGATCGACGTGGCGGCTGGAGTGACCGGAATGCGCCAGACCGAGATAGGGGAAGCTCTCCCGGTAAGGGACATCGTTGGTGTTGACGCCATCGCCGAGGCTGTTGTGCGGGAAGCCGGAAAATTTCGGATCGCCTGTCAGCACCCCGGCCACCACCCGCAGTGCGATGTCGCTCACATCATCCGACAGCCTTCTGCCATTGGGAAAACCCGCCGTATCTCCGGCCAGCAACCCCATCCGTTTGCGTTGTGCGGCGGGGGTGGCAGGCACTCCGGTGTTCAGGCGCAACAAATCGGCCACTGGACCCGCCGGGGTGTCCTTCGCAGCGATGGGCGCAGCATAGGTGACCAACGGCAGCAAATCCTTGCGCGGCGCGGGCGGAATCGGCAGCGCATCGGTGTAGATTGCGTTCAGTGCCCGTGGCAGCAACGGATCCAGGAGATAACTGGCGAACTGGGCATCATCCTTGGGCTGGCTCATGCTGAATTTGTCCTTATCGCCGGTACCGATGAGGACCTCGTTGATCAGCGGGTTGCCCATACGCTGAATTTGTACGAACCGGTCGGACAACAGCGGCTGGCCGCCCGGTGTGGTGGCGTACAATTTTATCGTGGGCCGCGATGTCGTACCCCAAGTGCCGATGGTAGCCAGCGGTTCGTTAGCACCGTGCAGCTTGCCGTCGCGGGTCAGCAGCGTGATCGGCACTTCGATAGCGATGGCGTTGACGTTAAAACCGGCGAAATCATCGGAGTCGAAGTTGCGGCTGTCGTCGGCATCCTGTGCTGGCGACAACACTCCAGCGATACCGGTGCCGTTAGGCAGCACCCGGAAATTCAGCGAGTCGAAGGTCGCGCCCAGATCGAGCCAGAACGGATCATCTACCGTGCCCGCGAACACGCGAACGCCGCCGCCGAGGTCATAGACGCCCTGATCGGCCAGGCGGGCATAGTCGGGCATGGTGCGTGGACCGACGTTGGTAGGCACGGCGATCAGATCATGAGCCAGTTCGGTGCGTTGGCCGCCGCGCACCAGTGTGACGGAATAGCGCTGGCGCAGGCTTAGCCCTTCGGAGCCAGGACCGTCCAGCGCAGTGATCGCGGGCGGAATCAGCGGGGTACCTGGTTTCACCGGCGCCGGCGAGTTGTTCGGTGCCGACAGCCCAGCTCCAGCGCCTACGAAGCCAGTGAATACCCCTGGCGCACGAATTTCAGTATTGAAGCGGAACTCGAAGCGAAGGTCTTCGACACCATCGTGATCATGGTCTACCCGGAGGGTGTAGAGAATTTCCGGGTCAAAGGGGAAATAATTGGGGCCATTGCTCGGTTCCAGAAACGGATCAACATCCAGAATCAGGGTGACTTTTCCAGGATTGTCGTAGCTGACGAAAGCGAAGAAATCGGTGATATCGGCCTTGGTATCGAGCGCAGTAAGCGGCGCTTCGCGGTGGTTGGCGGCGTGGCTGGCGGTAGCGACCGCCAAGGTCAGAGCCAGACTCAGGCAAGTGCGGGTAAACGCGCGGGGCATGGCAATTTTCCTCTGCAAGCGGGTGGGTGGGAGCACGGATGCTCGCAACGGGTCGCGGTCAAGGCCGCGCCTACTTGCCTATGCGCCGGTACGCAGTATTTGGATGCAGAGGACGATTTATAAAATATATTAGGTTTCTGTCGGCGATGTTTTCAGCCGGCGTATTGCTTAAAGTCGAAATCCAGTTTAGGTCCAGCTTCAGCGACCATATTGCCCTGGACCAGAGTCACGCCGAACTGCCAGATACTCGCCATCTGTGGCGCAGTGGATACTCCGGCGGCCACCACCCGGGTTTTCAGTTGCTGCGCCTGTTGCGTCAGCAAGGCCATGGATCGGCGACTGTTCTCATCCTTGGCCTTGGCCAGTCGCTCAATCAGACTGCCATCCAGCTTGATGTAGTCCGGCAGCAGTTCCTTCAATAAACGATCCGAATGGGTTTTGCCACCGAAGTGCGACAGGGCCAGCCCACATCCGAGATCGCGCAGACACGCACGAAAGTACCGGGTCTCCTCGAAACATTCGTCCGCGTTATCCTCTTTGACCTCAAGCACCAAGCGGTCTCCCGCCAGCCGGCTTTCCTTGACCCGCTTGATAAACCAGTCCAAAAAATCTTTATCCGTCAGTGAATTCTGCGAAAGCCGCACGAACAAAGTCGGAGAATTGGCAGTGGCTTGCTGAATTTCCATAAGCGCCGTCAGCGTCCGAATCACCGTCCATTTATCCAGAGCGCCCATCAGACCATAGCGCACCGCCACCGCGCCCAGCTTATCCATCGGCTGCGGCTGATCCGCTTCATCCAGGAGTTGCAGGTAAACCTTATAGCGCGCTTCCTCAGCGTTCTCAAAACTCACAATCGGCTGGTAAAACAGGCTCAGCCGCCCCTTGGTCAGGGCGTTTCGAATCAGCCGAATACTGGCTTCATCCTGCTCGCTGATAGCGGCCCTGCCCGACCGTGCCTCTTCCCGGGGAGGGTCGTAGGTCTCGACCTGGTTGCCGCCTTTCTGACGGGCAGCCTCACAGGCACGGTCGGCGTGCGCCAGAATCTGGATAGCGCTATCGTGGCTGTCATGCATCTTGCACAGGCCGATGCAACAGGTCGTCGTAAACAGCTTGCCATTGATTTTGAAACTGTATTCAGCGACCGCCAGACGGATGCGTTCGGCCAGGACGAAAGGGTCGGACGCGGAGTTGGCGGGCACGAAAACCGCGACCACCCCGCTGGCAAAGGTGCCGGCTAGATCTTCGGGCGCCAGCATCCCCTTGATCAGGCCGGCGGCTTCCAGCATGAACCGATCAATGGCCTCGAATCCCAAGGCATAACGGATGGCGGCGTAATCGGTAAGCAGGAGATAGAGCACGGTGCCATCGTGATTGAGTTCCAGGGTTTCGACGAAAAACCGCCGGGTGTACAGCCCGGTGAGATCGTCGAATTTGAGCATGTCTTCGAGCTGCTGGTTATAGGCGCTTTTTTCCGGAGTGACATCCCGAACGATGATCTGGGTGCAGGGTTCATCGTTCATCCGGGTCGGTGCGCATTCGAGCAGGATCGGGAAGGTTTGGCCGTTGCTGCGTACCCCGGACAGTTCGACCGGTTCGACCAGTTTACCAGAGCGGATGCTGCGGCGCAACACGCTCTTCAGCGCATCACGATAGCCCGGCGGCACCATATGAACCAGTTGGATATTCGCCAGATCTTCCTTGCTCTCGTAACCGAACAAGCGGAGATAGGCCGGATTAGCGTAGATGTGGACACCTTCATGAATGTAGGCGAGCGCTTCCTGGATGTGTTCCAACAGCGCCTGGGTGCGGGTCTCGCTTTCCTTGAACCGGGTTTCAAACGATTGTTCGCGCTTGCGCGCCTGTAAGTGGCGCAACTCCTTGCGAACCACCGCCATGAGATGATCGGCATCGTCCAGATGGAAGTAGTTGTCGGCTCCTTCCTCCAGCAAGCGGGCGGGTTTGTGCTGTTGACGGTAGTCATCGTCTACCACCACGATAATCGGAATATCCTGCTTGGTCTCGGCTACCATCAGTCGCAATTCGGCGATGGTGGGTAAATCATCAGCCAGCCGTAGCAGAATCAGATCCAGCGGTTGGTAATCAATAGCGCTGCGGGCTGCTTCAGCCTGATCGGTATCGATCAGTTCGATCTCATAGCCATCACCGCGTAGGGTTTTCGCGATATGGTCAATATCGGATCGAGAGCGATCCACAATAAGCAGATTGATAACGGAAAGCTCAGACACGCACTCCAACCTCTGCGGATGGCCGGGAACCGGCGAGAAAATAAGGTGTTGCCAGTGACGCTACCACACCGGAGTCTTGGCCGGTTGTCCCGGCTGTTCTCGTACCAGTCGGGGTACCAGATAGCCTGGAAGCTGCTGACGTAGCTTTTTCATAATAGCCGATGCTTTGGCATCCTTCACCTCGAAATGAGCCGATCCACGCACCCGGTCGAGCAAATACAGGTAATAGGGCATGACCCGGGCAGCGAACAGTGCCTCACTCAGTTCAGCCAGTGTCGCCGCTGTATCATTGACTCCGCGCAGCAACACCGATTGATTCAGCAAAGTCACACCCGCCGTTGCCAACTGCATCAACGCCGCCTGCACCGCCTCATCCATCTCCCGTGGGTGATTGGCGTGGATCACCAATACGGACTGCAACCGGATTTGGGCCAGCAGCTTCAGCAGGACCTCATCCACCCGCTCGGGCAGCACCACCGGCAGCCGACTGTGAATACGCAAGCGCTTCAGGTGGGGAATCCGATCCAGTGCCGCCAGCAGTACACCCAGGCGCCGGTCGGAGAGCGCCAGCGGATCACCGCCGCTCAAAATCACCTCGCGGATACTGGTATCACTGGCTAGATAGGCCAACGCCGGCTGCCATGAATCGGCATCAGCGCAAACCTCGGCGTAAGGAAATTCGCGGCGGAAGCAATAGCGGCAATGCACCGCACAGACGCCGGTGACGATCAACAGGGCGCGACCCTGATATTTATGCAACACCCCCGGCGCCGCTTGCATCGCCTGGTCACCGACCGGATCGGACACAAAGCCGGGAACCGGTTCGAATTCCGCTGCCAGCGGCAACACTTGCCGTAGCAAAGGATCATCCGGGTCGCCCTTACGCATTCGCGCCACAAAGCCGAGCGGCACCCGCAATGGAAAGGACTTCGCCGCCGTGCGTGCTGCCGGCAGCAGCGCGGGGTCGAGTTCCAATGCCCGCAGCAGTTCAGCGGGATCGTGGATCGCGTGGGCCAATTCCCGTTGCCAACGCGGAACCTGACGCAAAATCGGCTTTACCGTTATCATGTTTTCTTTTTTTGACTCAATTTCTCTAGCTAAGGGTAGGTTTTGCATGGCGACTTATAGTACCAACGAATTCAAAAGCGGGCTGAAGATCATGATGGATGGCGATCCCTACGCCATTGTCGAGAACGAGTTCGTCAAACCCGGCAAGGGTCAGGCGTTTAACCGGGCCAAGGTGCGCAACCTGAAAACCGGGCGGGTTATCGAGCGCACCTTCAAATCGGGCGACAGCGTGGAAGGCGCCGATGTAGTAGATGTAGACCTACAATATCTCTACAACGACGGCGAATACTGGCACTTCATGGATCCGCAGAGCTACGAACAATTGACCGCTGATACCGCAGCCATGGGCGATTCCGCCAAGTGGCTCAAGGAAGAAGCAATCTGCCAGGTGACGCTGTGGAACGGTGTACCGCTGAGCGTAGCTCCACCTAATTTCGTGGTAATGACCATTGTTGAAACCGATCCTGGAGTACGCGGTGATACCTCCGGCGGCGGCGGTAAGCCGGCCACTCTGGAAACCGGCGCCGTGGTCCGGGTGCCGCTGTTTGTTCAGAATGGCGAAGTGATTAAGGTGGATACCCGCACCGGCGAGTACGTCTCCCGGGTCAAGGAATAAAAAGTGCTGCCTCTGGGCTGGAATCTTCGCCGCCTTGGATAAGGAACGGGGTAACCGTGCTGCATTGGTGGAGTTCAAGCGTTCTGATGATCAGGCGTCGGTTACGAATCAAGCCCTACAGCGAGAGTCAAGCATGACACCCTACACGATTGATGACTTGGCCCATGCCGATACCGACCATGCGATCCGGGTCGCTGATCGGGTCTGGTGGGTTGGGCACCGTCAGAACGATGATCCCTTTCAGTGCCACGTCTACCTGATCGAGCAGGGGGATCAGTCGGTGCTGCTGGACCCTGGCTCTCAACTCACCTTTCGCCATACCCTGCGCAAGATTGAAGAGATCATTCCGTTCTCCCACATCCGCTATTTCGTCTGCCACCATTCAGATCCGGACATCACCGGGGCATTGCCGCTGATTGACCAAATGGTCGGGCGCGACAACGCGGTGCTGGTGACTCACTGGCGAACTCAGACCCTGATTAAGCATTATGGTCTGTCGCAGCTACCGTTCTGGTTGGTGGAGGAACACGACTGGAAGCTGCCACTGGTTGATCGTTGCCTGGAGTTCGTGTTCACCCCCTATGCCCATTTTCCCGGCGCGATCTGCACCTTCGATCCCCGCTCGCAGGTGCTGTTTTCCAGCGACCTCTTCGGCGGGCTGACCCCGGAATTTTCGCTGGTGGCCCAGGACGAGCGCTATTTTGAGGCCATGCGCCCGTTTCATGAGCATTACATGCCCAGCCGGGACATTCTCGGCTATGCCTTGCGCGCTATCGAGCGCCATCCCATTCGCCTCATCGCGCCCCAGCACGGATCGATCATTCCTGAACCTCTGGTGGGTTTTATGATCAATCAGTTGAAGACACTGGAGTGCGGGCTGTATCTGATCGCCCACGGCGACACCGATATCCAGCGACTATCCCAGCTTAACCAGACTCTGCGCGACATCACCCAGACCCTGCTGATCTACCGGGATTTCCGCGATATTGCCCACAGTCTGCTGGAAATCACCCAGCGACTGTTGCCCGCGACTTCGCTGGAATTTCACGCTCGACTGGATGGACAGCGGGTATTGCATCTGACGCCGGAAAGCCGCTACAGCGGTATCGAAGCGGAGCCACCCGCGCCAGTGGCTCAGATTCTGAATTTGGACCACAAGCAATGGCACGAATTAAACGTAGCCGGTGCCACTGAGTTCATGCTGGTGAATAACGCGGGCGACTCACCGATCCTGATGCTGCCGCTGTTTGCGCCGGACCAGGGCACCGCGCAAGCGGTGGCTATCATCCATCTGGCCGAACCGGTGGTTTCCACCGACCAACTGCGGCAAATTATCGGGCAGATGAGTGTACCGCTCCAGGTGGCGGTGGAGCGGGAAGTCATTTACCGTCAGATCGATCTGGAGCGGCAACGCATTTATGAGCAGTCGATCCGCGACATCCTGACCGGCTTGTTTACCCGGGTCTATATGCGGGAAGCGGTGCAACGGCTGTGCGATATTCAGGATCGCAGTTCTGTCCATCAGGTGGCGGTGCTAATGTTGGATATTGACCACTTCAAGCGCATCAACGATAGCTACGGTCACAATCAGGGCGACGTAGTGTTGCAGCGGGTGGCGGCAGAAATTCTGGGTACGATCCGTGGCAGCGATATTCCAGTGCGCCTGGGCGGCGAAGAGTTTGCGATCTTTGTCGCCGATGATGAAACGGCCAGCCTCGCTTTGTTTGCCGAGCGGCTGCGGGTACGGATCGCGGCGTTGCGCTTCCTGGCACCGATGACGGATCAGATCGTGACCGTGAGTATTGGTGTCGCTGTCCGCCAGCCACAGGAACCGCTGCTGGATTTGATCCAGCGCGCCGATATGGCGTTGTACGACGCCAAAAATAGCGGTCGCAACCGGGTGCGCCTGGCGCCCGGCACATTGCCGTTGCCCGCAATGCCGGGATAAAACATGCCCTCTCCTCCTCGCAACTGGCGACCGGTCGCTGACGGCGACACCTTGCGCCTGCGCGCCGAACTGCTGGCGAAAACACGGGCGTTCTTCGCGGCGCACGCGGTGCTGGAAGTGGAGACACCGGCGCTGTCAGCGGCGGCCGTTACCGATCCGCACCTGTTCAGTTTCGCTACACCCTATTCGGGACCAGGACCGCGCCACGGCCGGATGCTGTATCTGCACACCTCGCCGGAATTCCCGATGAAACGCTTGCTGGCGGCGGGCAGCGGCTGCATTTATCAAATCGCCAAGGTCTTTCGCGATGGTGAAGCGGGTCGCCGCCACAATCCCGAATTCACCCTGCTGGAATGGTATCGGGTCGGTTTCGATCATCATCAGCTAATGACGGAAGTGGCAGAACTGGTGACGATGCTGCTGACCGGACGGTTGCCGCTGGCGACCGCAGAACGGCTGAGTTATCGCGAGATTTTTCAGCGCCATCTGAAGCTGGATCCGCACCGCGTCAGCGTGACAGAACTAGCACGGTGCGTGGAACAATGCGGTATTTCGATGGTGCCGGGGATGCCGATGGATGACGTTGATCCCTGGCTGGATTTATTGCTGACCCATGGTATCGAATCCCGCTTGGGGCAAGGGCGGCTGAGTTTCATCTACGACTATCCCGCCTCGCAAGCGGCGCTGGCGCGGCTGCGGCCCGGCGATCCGCCGCTGGGCGAGCGATTTGAGCTGTACGTGAACGGCCTTGAACTGGCCAATGGTTTCCACGAACTGGGCGATGCGGGTGAGCAGCGTCGTCGTTTTGAGGCGGAAAATGCAGCGCGAGGAGCGCAAGGACTGCCGGCCATGCCAATGGACGAGAACCTGTTGGCCGCTTTAGAGGCGGGCTTGCCCGATTGCGCCGGGGTGGCGCTAGGCTTTGATCGACTGGTGATGCTGGCGGCAGGCAAGGCGGCGATCCAGGACGTGATCGCTTTTCCGGCCGATAGAGCTTAAACAGCGCTGGAAGTATCAAAATCTGCTCCGCGATCAAGATGATGCGGCCTTGCCGCGATGCTGGGCATTGAACCAGGAACGCACGGCGGCAGATAATAGCGATGCGGGCTGAAAGCCCGGTCCACCTCACCGTCAGCGAAAAGTTTTGCATTCCAGGATCGGTTCCGGTTCTGGCGCCGCCACCGGTTGCTGAATGGACCTCACCCGGCGTTGCGCCAGTTCCGCAGCCCAGTACAGCACTTCCAACCGCCCGTCGGCGTGTTCCACCAAGGCGGTGCAGCTTTCCACCCAGTCGCCGTCATTGGCATACCATGTTCCCTCGATTTCGGTCAGTTCCGCCTTGTGGATATGGCCACAGATAATGCCATCAAAACCCCGGTGCCGAGCCTCGCGGGCGGCGGCGGCCTCGAAACGGGTGATGTAGGCAGCAGCCTGGCCGATACGCAGCTTGAGGAAATTCGCCAGCGACCAGTACGGGTAATTCAGTCGGCGGCGAATCCGATTAGTCCAGCGATTCGCAAAGAGCAGCGCATCGTACATCCAGTCGCCGAAGACGCTGACCAGCCAGCCGCCGCACTTGACCGCACTGTCCAGTTCGTCGCCGTGAGTCACCAGGAACCGCCGACCGTCGGCGGTGCGATGTTCACACTCCGGCAGGATTTCAATCCCGCCGACCCGCAGTCCCAGATAATCACGGGCAACTTCGTCGTGGTTACCCGGAATGTAGACCACTCGCGCTCCTTGCTTAGCCTTGCCCAGTATCGTCTTAATGACGCGGCCATGCGCCGTCGGCCAGCGCCCGCCTTGGCGCAGGTTCCAGAAATCGATCAGATCGCCGACCAGATACAGTTGCTCGCAATCTGTGGTTTCCAGAAAATCCAGCAGAAATTCCGCTTTGCAGTCCTTAAAGCCCAAATGAACATCGGAGACCCAAATGGATCGGAAGTGGTTCGGCTGCATACATCCGCCTCGCGTCAGCGTCAATGACGATAGGCAGCAGAATCTGCTGGAACAGCATGAATATTAGATAATAACGGCGTGAATTCTTGGTAACACGCACAGCAACGCCGGTGTGGCTTCAACCCATGATGTTGTAGCCGCCATCCATGTACAACACCTCACCGGTGATAATTTTGGCAAACTCGCAGGCCAGCGCGGCGGTGGCAATGCCCACCTGATCCGGGGTCACCAGCGATTGGGTCGGGGCGCGCTCCTTGGTGTGATTCAGCAGTTCATCGAAGCGATCAATACCGGATGCGGCGCGGGTCATCACCGGCCCCGGTGAAACGATATTGACCCGGATGCCCTTCGGTCCCAGTTCAGCAGCCAGGTATTTCGCCGTAGTTTCCAGGGCAGCCTTGGCTGTACCCATAATTCCGTAATGGGGCACCACTTTCTCGCCACCGAAGTAGCTGAGCGTCAGCACCGCGCCGCCCTCTTTCTCCATGAGCGGCTCGGCCAGATGGGTCATCCGGATCAGCGACCAGACCGAAACTTCCATGGTGGACAGGAATCCTGGCAGCGAACAGTCAGTGACTCGACCGTGCAGATCTTCCCTGGGACTGAAGGCAATCGAGTGCAGCAGCACATTCAGCTTGCCCCAGTGTTCTTCGACGGCCTTGAACACTTCTTCCATCTGACCAGGTTCGCGTACATCGCACGGCAGGTAGAGTTCGGGCGGAACTTGCAGCGCATCCGCCAGCACTTGGGTATAGGAGCGGCTCTTTTCGTTCAGGTAGGTCATCGCTACCTCGGCGCCGAAGGCTCGGAAGGCCCGAGCGCAACCGTAGGCAATGGAATCCTTGTTGGCTACGCCGATGACCAGCGCTTTCTTGCCCGCCAAGGGCAAACCCGGCGGATTCATCGGTTGCAGCGCGGGATCATTGGGATCAATCAGGGTTGCCATGAGAATTCTCCATTATTAGTTAAGGGAAATTGCATTCTACCGTTTCAACAGTAAAGCCGATATGCTCGCACTGTTTATAACCAGAAGGAAAAGAACAAAGTCATGATCAACCGCATCGGTGATCATCTACGCAATCTGCCGCAATACCTGCTGCCGCAACGGCTATTGACCCGCCTGATTTATCGGCTGACACGAATTCAAACGCCTTGGTTCAAAAAGGCGCTGATTCGCGGGTTCGCTCAGCACTTCCGGGTCAATCTGGCCGAAGCGCTGGAAGCGGAACCGGGCGCCTATCCCGATTTCAACGCCTTCTTCACCCGCGCGCTCAAGCCCGGCGCACGACCGATAGCTTCAGGTGATCGGGCCGTGTGTTGTCCGGTGGACGGCGCAGTGAGTCAAATTGGCGTTGCCCAGGCTGATACCCTGCTGCAAGCCAAAGGACAGACCTTTTCGCTGACCGCACTGTTAGGCGGCGATTCGGAACGGGCGCGACCGTTTCGGGGTGGAGCCTTTGCCACGCTGTATCTGTCGCCACGTGATTACCACCGGATTCACTTGCCCTTGGCGGGGCGCTTGCGGGAGATGGTGCATATTCCCGGCGCGCTGTTCAGCGTGTCGCCACTGACCACGCGGGTAGTGCCGGAACTCTTTGCCCGTAACGAACGGGTTGCAACACTGTTCGACACCCCGGCGGGGCCAATGGCGCTGGTGCTGGTGGGGGCGATCAATGTGGCGTCGATTGAAACAGTGTGGGCGGGAGTGATCACACCGCCATTGGGTAACACCATCCGGCATTGGAACTATCCATCGCAGGGCGCGGGTGCCGTGTCACTCGATAAAGGCGCGGAAATGGGTCGCTTTAACATGGGATCGACCGTGATTCTGCTATTTGGGCCAGAGGCGGTGCGCTGGGAATCCGCATTTCAGGCCGGAACCACGGTGCAGATGGGGCAATACTTGGGAACAGTGCTTTGATCGGCCCACTCACTGCAACAGCTTCACCGCCGCTCCCAACGGGCAGGCGTGAATAGCAGCCGTCAACAGTGAAATCACTGCGCCGCGTGGGAAACTTTTGCGCCAGGCCAGCGCCACCACCCGGGCCGGCGCCGGTTCCACAAACGGGCGGACACTGAGCAAATCACCGGCATGGGCATAACCGCTGACCGAGGTATAGGGCAACACCGTGATGCCGACTCCGGTCGCCACCATCAGCCGAATCGTTTCCAGTGAACTGCCTTCCAGCGTTCGCCGCATCGTCCCCAACGCCGTATTGACCCGGTTACACTCCGGGCAGAACCGCAACACCTGGTCACGGAAGCAATGACCCGGCCCCAACAGCAGCAAGTCCTGTTGCGCCAAAGTTGGTGCATCAATACTCGCGACCCGTTCCAGCGAATGACCGGTCGGCATCAGCACCACGAACGGTTCTTCGTACACTGCTTTCGTCAGTACACCCGACTCTTCAAACGGCAGTGACAGAATCAGCACGTCCAGTTCCCCGTCCTTGAGCCGCTCGCTCAATACTGCCGTGTAGTTTTCCTCGATCTGCAACGGCATATCCGGCGCACGGCGATGGAGCCGTGGGATCAGATGTGGCAACAGGTAAGGGCCAATGGTGTAAATCACCCCCAGCCGCAACATCCCGGCCAGTTCGTCCTGACCTTGAGCGGCAATCTGCCGGACCGTCGCCGCCTCGTCCAGCACCCGTCGCGCCTGCTCAACAATGCGCTGACCGACCGGCGTGATCGTCACTTCGCCAGAACCGCGCTCAAATAGAATAACGCCCAGTTCCTCTTCCAGCTTGCGCACCGCGATACTCAGCGACGGCTGACTGATATGACACCCTTCGGCGGCACGGCCAAAATGCCGCTCGCGAGCGACGGCGACGATGTAACGCAATTCGTTGAGAGTCATGGCGATACCGCTGATTGAGGACTGGATTCAGACCGGCGCTGCGACCCGGCTGCATGGACACTTGGCGCGTTTGCGTGTAAGTTTACGAGCGATTTTATGCACCCGCTGGCGGCTTTCTCCCGCCGCCGCGCACTCCCCCACTTCAGCACGCTGTGGAACCCACAACAACACGTTAAGGAGGGCTTATGGCCTACAAGCATATTCGCATTCCCACGGTCGGCGAGAAAATTACGGTTCAGGACGGCAAGCTGCACGTTCCCGATCAACCTATTGTTGGTTTCGTGGAAGGCGACGGCATCGGTCCCGACATCACCAAAGCCTCGCTGCGGGTGTGGGATGCGGCGGTTGAAGAAGCCTACGCCGGTCAGCGCAAAATTCACTGGTGCGAAATTTATCTGGGCGAAAAAGCAGCGGAGATTTATGAGGGCAACTACTTCCCGGATGAAACCCTGGAAGCGATCAAGGAACTGGTGGTTGCCATTAAGGGGCCGTTGACTACCCCGGTGGGCGGCGGCTTCCGCTCGCTGAACGTGGCGTTGCGCCAAGACCTCGACCTTTATGCCTGTGTCCGCCCCGTCCGCTATTACCCCGGCGTACCGTCGCCGGTGCGCTTCCCGGAGAAGGTGGACGTGGTGATCTTCCGCGAGAACACCGAGGACGTCTACGCCGGTATCGAATACAAATCCGGCTCGCCCGAAAACATCAAGCTGGCCAAGTTTCTGCGTGAAGAAATGGGCGCGACCTTCTTCGACGCCGCCGGTCTCGGCATCAAGCCGATCTCGCCGTTTGCCTCCAAGCGGCTGGTGCGCAAAGCCATCCAGTACGCGATTGACCACAACCGCGACAGTGTGACCCTGGTGCATAAGGGCAACATCATGAAGTTCACGGAAGGCGCCTTCCGTAACTGGGGTTACGAACTGGCGCGCGATGAATTCCCGGATCAGACCATCACCGAAAACGAACTGTACAGCATCCACGGCGGCAAACAGCCGCCCGGCAAGATTGTGATTAAGGATCGGATCGCCGACATTATTTTCCAGTTGTTGCAACTGCGACCGGAAGAATTCTCGGTGCTGGCGACCATGAACCTGAATGGTGACTACCTCTCCGACGCGGTGGCGGCGGAAGTGGGCGGCATTGGCATCGCGCCCGGTGCCAACATGGCTGACCATGTGGCCGTGTTCGAGGCGACCCACGGCACTGCGCCCAAGTACGCCAATCTGGATAAGGTTAACCCCGGTTCGCTGCTGCTGTCCGGGGTGATGATGCTGGAGTACATGGGCTGGAAGGAAGCCGCTGAGCTGATCGAAACCGCCCTGACCCAAGTGATCGCCGACAAGACCGTGACCTACGACTTTGCCCGGCAGATGGAAGGTGGCACCGAGGTTCCCACCAGCAAATTCGCTGATCTGATCATCGTTAAAATCAAGGAATATGGCCCGGTCCTGCGCGAGGAAGCGGCCCGCCGTCGCCGCGCCCAGGAGGAAGCGCGCAAGGTGCTGGAAGCCGCCCGTGTCGCCGATCCGTTGCAGGCGATGATCGCATCCGGTCGCTTGCCCGGCACCGTAGGCGGCATCATGGCGCCGGTGGTCAGCGTCAAGAACGACGAAATGGTCAACGTCGCCATGCATCTGATGATCGAAAAGGGTGTGAACGCGGTGATGGTCGAGCCGGACGCCAGCGGGCAATGGGGCATCATGACCGACCGCGACGTGCTGAAGAAAATCATCAGCGTCAATCGCTCGCCAGCGCGGGTGCAAGTGAGCGAAGTCACCACCCGCCCACTGGTGACGGTCAAGCGGGAAATGTCGCTGGCCGAAGCGTCGCAGCGCATGGCTGAGGCCAATGTGCGCCGGGTGGTGGTCGAGATGGACAGCAAACCGGTCGGCATGGTCACCGACAACGATCTGTTCCGCGCCGTGGAAGTGTTCGGCTGGGGGCCTGACGTCTGATCCCGCCCGGCTGACCCCTGGAAGCCATCGCGGTGTTCGCGCTACGACCCACTCGGTCGGGCGGGAACACCGCTTTTTTGTAGTCAGGACTTTCGCTAATAAACCGGGTGTCGTCATACCCGTGAAAACGGGTATCCAATCTTTTCGGCGAGTTACTGGATTCCCGCTGGCGCGGGAATGACGGAAAGCGAAAGTTTTGAATGGTATTAGGAAATGCCAGCACTGAAACATCCCCTACTCCGCCACCGGCGCATCGGCTACGGATTGGCGGCATTGGTAATCATCACCAGCGTCCTGCTGGCGTTGGATGGAATATTGCCGCCGCCATTGGACCGCGCCCGCCAGACTTCAACCTTGGTGCTGGACGCGCAGGGTCGCATGTTGCGCGCTTTTACCACGCCACCGGGAGTATGGCGGCTGTCGGCCCGGTCGGACGAGGTAGACCCGCTGTATTTGCGGATGCTGCTGGCCTACGAAGATCAACGCTTTGAACTTCATCCCGGCGTGGACCCGCTGGCGGTAGTGCGGGCGCTGGGACAGTGGTGCAGTCAGGGCCGAATCGTGTCAGGCGCCTCGACCCTGACCATGCAAGCCGCTCGCCTGCTGGAACCGCATCCGCGCACGATGAGCGGCAAGTTCGGGGAAATGCTGCGCGCCCTGCAACTGGAGCAGCGTTACCGCAAGGCGGAGATTCTCGATTTTTACCTGACGCTGGCGCCTTACGGCGGCAATCTGGAGGGGGTGCGCGCCGCCGCGCTCGCCTGGTTCGGCAAGGAACCGACTCGGTTAACCCCGTCAGAAGCCGCGCTGCTGGTGGTGCTGCCGCAAGCACCGTCGCGGCTGCGCCCGGATCGTTTCCCCGAACGGGCGCGGGCGGCGCGTGACAAGGTGCTGTTGCGGATGGCTCAGCTTGCGATCCTGAGTGAGCAGCAGGTGATCGAAGCCCGCCAGGAACTGTTACCGACCCATTTGCGATCTTTGCCCTTCCTCGCCCCACATCTCGCTGAACGGCTGCGAACCACGCAACCGGCCACCGTCATCCATCGAACTTTTATCGAGCGGGGCTTGCAACACACCCTGGAAACGCTGGCCCGCCAACAGCAATCCACGCTGGAATTAAATAGCAGTTTGGCAATTCTGGTCGTCGCCAACCGTGACCGGCGGGTGCTGGCCTACGTCGGCGCCAGCGACTTCCACGACTCGCGCCGCGCCGGCCAAGTGGATCTGGTTCGGGCGGTGCGCTCACCGGGTTCAACCCTGAAACCGCTGGTGTACGGTCTGGGCTTCGACGATCTGCTGATTCACCCGGAAACCCTGATCGAGGATGTGCCCACCCGGTTTGGCGATTACAGCCCGACCAATTTCCGCAATACCTATGCCGGGCAACTGACGGTGCGCGAGGCGCTGCAACAGTCCTTGAATATCCCGGCAGTAGCAATCCTGGAGCAGGTCGGGCCGGCGCGGGTAGCGGCGCGACTGCGCGAGGTCGGGTTGCCGTTGCATTGGAGCAAAGCGCATCCGCAGCCGGGGTTACCGCTGGTGCTGGGCGGAGTGGGGATGACGCTGGAGGAGTTGGTGACGTTGTATGTGGGCTTCGCCAATGGCGGACTTATCGCGCCGTTGTGGTTCAGTCCCACCGATCCCGCTGGGTCAGAGCAGCGCTTGTTGACGGAAACCGCCTGCTGGTATCTCGGCGAGATTCTGCGCAGCGCACCGGTGCCGCAAAACGTGGTCGGGCCGGCCAGCGTGGCTCGCCCCCGCGTCATCGCCCATAAAACCGGCACATCCTATGGCTTCCGCGATGCCTGGGCGCTGGGTTACGACGCCGATTACACCGTGGGGGTCTGGGTCGGGCGACCGGACGGTTCCCCCAGTCCCGGCTATTACGGCCGCAATACCGCTGCGCCGCTGCTGTTTCGGGTGTTCGGGCTGTTGCCGGAACCGGCGGGCCAACCGGTCGCGCCGCCGCCGGACGCAGTGCTGCGGGTTCAGCGCGAGCAGTTGCCGGAACGGCTGCGCTATTTCCGTACCCGCCCGGCGCGGGAAACGGTTAACGCGCCGCCGCTGACGCTCACTTTTCCGGTGGCCGGATCGACGGTGGAACTGCCGGAGCGTGATGGGGTATGGGCGGAGCTGCCGCTGTCGGCGAAAGGTGGCGTCAAGCCGCTGCACTGGCTGGTGAATGGCCGCCCGCTGGCAGCAGCACCGTGGCGGCGGGAGGCGTTTTGGCAACCGGACGGCGCAGGGTCGGCACGGATCACGGTGCTGGATCAGGTGGGTCAAGCCGCCAGCGCCGAAGTATGGATCAGCCGGGGGGAATAACCCGGATGTCAGCCAATCAACCCTGAGCGGGAAAAAACGCCTGAGCCAATGTTCGTTGAATTTGCGAATTTTGGCGACAGGACTGGACGGTCATACCTCTCTGGAATCGTAGGGGGGCATCTGCTAGACTTTTTTCTCATAAGCACAACAACGAGGATTTTGTATCTGGTTGCGCTGCTGTTGTGGCTGGCCGGAGGCAAAGCGCGACTCAAGGCGGAAGTCGCACGCCGGGTCGAATTGATCCGGCAGAGTTGCCGTTCCATCAACCGCTGCTGAATGTCCTTCGCTCGGTTCACGGGCTGGAAGCCGGTGGCGGTGATCCGCCATCCAGTCTGGCAGACGGGTACTGACCCCGCTGCGGTTTGTCAGGATTTTTTACACCGATTTCCGGGCATTTTGGCGGGTTCGGGGCGCGGAGAAAGGAGATATTTTTTATAACTTATTGAAGTTAAAAATCTTATAGGTTAATTGTTACTATTCTGTATAGTCAGAAAATTTTACAGCTACTGGGTAGCATTGGGCCGATTGTTTTTGGTATCTTATTGATGACTAATCCTTATAAATTTTTGGCTCGTTTAATGCTTTGTTTTCTGAATAATTACCCTACGCAGCGATAGCCAAGGACTCCAATGATTTTTACCCCCCCCCATTGTAACAAAAATGTAGCGGATTTTGGTCGCTCTTCGGTTTTCGCCGCCGCGTTGGCGGCTTTTTTGTGGGCCGGCCCCATGCCCGCCCACGCCACCACGCTCCAATTTAGCCTCAATACCGCTGCTCTGAACGGCAAGGCGGCGAGTTTGGCCTTCGATTTCATCGGCAACGATGGCCTAACAAGCAACAATACCGTCGTTGTCAGCAATTTTTACACTAGCGGAACGCTCGGAAATAACAGCTTCTCTGACGGTATTACCGTGACCCATCCCAGCCCGCCCGCCCCGTTCCCCGTCACCCTGACCGATAGCAGTTTCTTCAACGAATTCCTTGATGCACTTGGCGGCTTGCTCAATCGCCCAGTCATAGCCTAAACCGACAATGAGCGGGGCCATTTCGGCATAGGACCATTTTAAGACAAACGCATGGTCACGGAATGTATGCTCCATCACCTCACGCCCACCATGCCAAGCAGATATTCGCGAGTTGTAATCAATAAACTTATCCAGTGCCAGCGCCAAATACCCAAACGCTGCCCGCACTAATTCGCTCAATTCGCCAGATTGATGTTCCTCGTCCAGCAATTCCAGGAAAATTGGTCCTGTAAATTTTCCTGTGATGGCGAGGGTTAGCAGCGTCAGGCTAAGGCGTTGACTGCATCTAACCTATTGATCCAACCAAGTGATATTCATTTTACCTGCCTGCCCCACAATTCCGATCACAGGAAAATTTACAGGAGGGGAAAATTTCCACGCTTGTCCCGTGGCAAAGCAATTGCCGGGGCGAAAACATATTGCGCCAGTAATACATTCCATACATTAGACATTATCAGAAACATAAGGAACCGAATAAAAATAAATATTTAACATGTTGAAAAATAACAGCTTAATTAAAATTCTAATCTAATGCTCTTATTGTTTCTGATAATGTCTATTCTATGGCCGCGATCATAGTTTGTTGGATCAGTAATCGCCTCACTCGGCATATAATCCAGCGCCTCCCATGCCGGCATTTTCTCCGCCAATCGTGCTGTAATTACTGCACTGTTATCGTCTTCCGGGCGTGGGGCACGATAACCACGTTCCCATTTTTCACGGGGCTTGCCCGTTTTGGTGCGGGTCACGATGCGGCGCTTGAAAACCACGGTGAAAAGCTGTTCGCCCATTGCTCCAGCTTGGGCTTGTTTCTTAATTTCCACGCCGTCCACAGTTCGCCCACAACCCGGATAAGGACAAGTCGCATCACCGCCTTTGACCGTGCCAGCAGATTGTTCCTTGACGCTGTGGACAATTTCAAATTTGCAATGATGGGTCACTGGGGTGGGTTTCAGCCGAACGCCAGTGCCATCGGGAGCCAATCGCCAATTCGGTGATAGTGGAATCACCCCTTCACAATACGGGCAGGTGATGGTTCGCGCCCAGAGATAACCTAAAACCTGTGCATCTTCTGGTTCGTGTGGAAAAATCCCTTGAAAACGTGGCTCTGCCAGTTCCACAAAGCGCTTGGTGATATGTTGAAACTCTTTTAACACCAATGGTTCGGACAGTTTTCTCTAACTTATTGATATGAATAGGGAGCCTTCGGTAGGGTA
>NZ_CBTK010000097.1 GCF_000531125.1 Candidatus Contendobacter odensis Run_B_J11
CGCACCGGGGACGCGCCCCATGAGGCCCGCGAGGGGCCACGGGGGCATAGGGCGCGAGCTTGCGAGCGGCGACCGAAGGGAGCGAACCCTTGCCGCCGGGGATACGCGGGACCCAATGGGCGCTCCCCGTGCAAGGCTATCTATCCCGTGGCGTGGGTTTGACCTTCTAAAGCGAAGCCGCTCTGCGGCGTTTTCTCAATGGGGCGTCCCCTGGTTATTCCGTTGCCGCAGACCGCGACTGCGCACCAGCGAGTCGTAGCAGCGGCGACGCGTCCATTGCGGTATAACCGGGGCGTGGGAACATCGCGGGAATGACAGCGGTTAAAGCGATTTCAGGGCTAAATTCGGTTGGAAAAGGCGGGAGGTATGCTCTACCCTTGAATCACTGCTTGGTAGATCGTTACGCAGCAGGGCAAAAGCGGCATCCGCAGATATTTAGGCGTTCTAAATCGGCTTTAACAAAGCGAATTTCTGATTTAGACCGCATGGTGAGCTTTGGGTGTCACCGACTAATGCTAGTTCATCGGCGCTACGCGCCGATGAACGGGCGCGAGTTGAGCCGAACTTCGCGTTCTTGGCGCTGCGCGCCGTCGAACTCTCCGTTCGAGCGGACCCCGCTCACTGCGTTCGCGGCTGCGCCCGCTTGGGGTTTCTAGGCCGGCAAACCGGCCTTTCCACCCACGCGCGGGGGCCGCTCAACTCGCACCCCGTTCGACTGACAAGCACAGATACAATCCACGTGGAGCCCGACATGCCTAAAGTGATTTCAGTTTTCAATAACAAGGGTGGAGTAGGAAAGTCTACAATTTGCTGGAACCTGGCGGACTCACTTGGTCGGCTCGGCAGAAGAACGCTTCTCGTAGATTTCGATCCGCAATGTAATCTTTCAATTGCTGTTCTTGGCGATAAGACCTTTGTCGATGTTCTTCCAACTCAAAATGCACCATACGGTCAAGCAATTAGAGCATTCCTCCAACGATTTCTCCAGAATACAGGTGGCGAGCAAGTATTTCTTCACCAAGGTCGGCACACAAACGAAAATGTGAAGTTGGTGGCTGGTGATTTCTGGCTAAATGTCTATGCTGACTCCTTAAATGTTGGCAGTGACCTTCTTTCTGGCACAGGACTATCAAGGTACGTGGCCTTGCGAAGAGTAATTGAAATGGCGGTGGATCAAGCAGGCCACGATTTTGATTATGTGCTCGTTGATCTGCCTCCATCATTCGGGGCATTAGTGCGAGCGGCGTTTTATTCTTCTGACTACTTTATTGTCCCCTGCACTTCAGACAACTTCAGTGTCTATTGTATTGGCCTGATCGGCCAGATGGTCCCTTCCTTTATTGATGATTGGCACAGTGGCCTGACTCGATTTAAGGCATCGAACCCTCACTTCACTGATTTTGACGATTTTGGGAAGCCTGTATTTGCCGGATGGATATTTAATGGGTTCGATACTGCTAGGCGTCGCCGGACTCCGGCTCAAATTGCGGCTGGCGCACCAATGGGGCAACGTCAAATGAACCGTGCCGACGCAACAATGCATCAGCATGCTGAAAAGGCCATTGCGAATGGCCTTATTGCACAAATGAATGGCATTAACCATTACATTGCTGTCGCAAACATACCTACTCAGAACAGCATGATTGGTGATATTGAGGACGCAAATGTCCTTATTCAAAATAGCCTTTGGCTCAATGTTCCATTGAGTCAACTTGCAGCCCACCAACAAGTTGTTGACCTTCGTGATAGAGCAGCGTGGGCGGATAATCAACTTGAACAAATTACCCTGCTCGGACAAAAATTCGAGGAGTGTGCACGGAATATCCTCAATATCTGTGTCTAGGAAAGTCGAACAAGACGCTCAACCGGACGCCTTCGGCGCCGGTTAGCTAATGACATGGACTCCCCCTTCCCTGACGGCAGCGACGGGGCCAAACTGGGAATGACGCATTTCCATTGACGGTGAGGGGATTGACATGAACGCGACACGCATCGGGTTGGATATTGCCAAGCCGGTGTTCCAGGTTCACGGGGTGGATAAACTCGGTCAGATAGTTCTTCGCAAAACCCTGAAATGGGATCAAGTGATGAGGTTCTTTGCCCATGTACCGGTGGGTCTGATGGGCTTGGAAGCGGGCGGTGGTTCCCACGACTGGGCACGGGAGCTAACCCGGTTGGGGCACGAGGTGAAATTGATCGCCCCGCAGTTTGTCGCGCCGTATCGGAAAAGCGGCAAGAACGACAAAAACGACGCAGAAGCGATTTGTGAAGCGGTGGGTCGCCCGAACATGCGCTTTGTGCCGATCAAGAGCGAAGAACAGCAAGCGGTATTAATGATCCATCGAGCGCGGGAATTGGCGGTGAGTGAACGAACGGCGTTGGTGAATCAAATCCGGGGGTTGTTAGATGAATTTGGGGTGGTGGTGGCGCAGGGGCGAGAACGGATCGAGAAAGAATTGCCCTTGATCCTGGCGAATCTCGACCAGGGTTTGCCAACCTTGGCCCGGGAAACCTTTACCGAGTTGGCGGCGCGGTTGCGGGAGTTGAATGAATGGATCACGAGGGATGATCGGCGCTTGCAGCAGATCGCCCGTGAGTCGGAACCGGCCCGGCGGCTGATGACGGTGGAGGGCGTTGGCCCCGTGACGGCGACGGCCGTGGTGGCGAGTGTCGGTGAGGGTCATGAGTTCCACAGTGGTCGGCAGTTTGCCGCGTGGCTCGGCCTGACGCCCCGCCAATCCTCCAGTGGAGGAAAAACCCGCTTGGGCGGCATCAGCAAACGAGGGAATGTTTATTTACGGACCTTACTCATTCACGGTGCCCGTTCGGCCTTACTTCTGACGGGTTCGCGCCCGGATCGAAAAAGTCAGTGGGTGGAAGCGCTCAAGGCGCGGCGCGGCCCTAATATTGCGGCCATTGCCTTGGCGGCCAAACATGCTCGAATTTTTTGGGCGATGTGAGTTCGGGGTGAAGCCTATCAGGTGGTGGCGGCGTAATCGGAAATCTAGCTATGAGCGATAAGCGGAGGAGGTGCAGAGGACGTTCAAATTAAAGCCGAGTTCTTATTTCATCGTGGATGGCCCGTTGAGTCGGTTGTTTTCAATAGGGGCTATTCATAAAAAGCAGCAACCCTGCCGAAAGATTGCCTGGATCGTGGAGTGGATGGAAACCGGTAAGACCAGCACGGGTTCAACCTGATAACGTCTTAGGTCGTTTCAGACCGTTGAGCTAATGAGGCACCCGTGCGCGAATGTCATCAGGGCCAGAGCGTATGCTCATGAACAGGCCGGATATATGCGTGCAGTCTAACCTTGGTTTCTCAAGCCCCAACTTTCCTTGCAAACTGGGGGAGTCCATATTTGGCGTTAGCCTTCTCTAGGCAGAATTGACCGTAAGCCATCACAAGAGAATAATTATGGAAAAACGAATTGAGAGAATCGAGATTGACAAGTTGTTTGGTCGCTTTAACTATTCCATTAACCTCGCCGAACAGAATCAGGGAATATCTATATTAACTGCACCAAACGGGTACGGAAAATCAACAATCCTAAAGATAATCAGCAGCTTTGCATCAGGTGACCATTATTATTTCATCAGCGAAAAGTTCAGAAGCATCCGCTTTTTCCTATCTGATAATGAAGTCGTCGAAGTCATTCATATCGATGATGATCATGAAAACAATCAAGTCACAGTTCGTACTGGATCAAATATAACAAAGATAAAAGACCCGTTTGGAAATCAGGACGGTGACGAACGTTTATTTGTAGTTGAACGGGCTTTGCCATTTTTAACTCGAATAGGTCCAAAAACGTGGCGGCATGATCGTACTGGAGAAATATTTGATCGCGTTGAAATACTATCTCGCTATGGTGATCACCCAGTATTCAGGCGACACATTAAGCGCGACGAATGGCTTGAGAAAATTAGAAAATCAATAAAGGTATTTTCCATCCCCACCAACCGCCTCAAATTCGAGGAAGATTTTAACATTCGAGGACACGTTGCGGCCAGAAGTAGCCTGATGGTAGAGACCCTAGCGAAAGAGATTCAGGAGAAAATGCAATCTGCAATCCGGAATCAATTCGAAGAAGGTCGAAAGAAGGAAACAAATTTTCCAACTCGGCTTATGGAGTCGCTAAGGGAAGGGATCGCGCCGCCAAGGGAGGCCATTATCGAATCCATAAGATCCGTTCAAGCATATGAAGAACGCTATGGACGGCTTGGACTAGTTCCCCATACTGGAACAACGAAACAACTAAATGTCCATGCTGAATCAACGGAAAATGCAGGTATGTTGGTATTGAAGACCTATCTGGATGACATTCGTGAAAAATTTTCTTTGCTCGAAGACCTAGCTCAGCGTCTCGATGTTTTCTGCAGCTCCATCAATGGACTGATTGCCTTTAAAGCAATTGGAACCTCAGCCGATGAGGGTATTGTTGTTAGAGTAAATGACGGAGAAAAGCAAGCGTTACCCCTATCAGTCCTATCGTCTGGTGAACAACACCTGATCGTCTTGATTGGAAAGCTAGTTTTCAATACGAATAGGGGTTCGCTTGTACTGATCGATGAACCAGAAATTTCATTTCATCCTGAATGGCAAGAAAAGTTTCTATCAATTCTTGAGAAAATTCGAAAACTCAATGGATTCGCTGTACTCCTCGCAACTCACTCGCCGATACTTATCGGAGATCGATGGAGCAGCGTAATCGAGCTTGCAGAACAACATCTGGTGACGGGCGAACAACTCGACCTTGGAGCGCAATTATGAGTTCGCTCCGCAAGTTTCAGATAGAGCCAAATTATATTCTTAATAATGCGTTAAGCATGTTCCGAAGCAAGAAGATTCGAACAGCTATTGTAGAGGGGGTGTGCGACAAGCGTTTTCTAAGCCAATGGATTCCGTTAAACGCAGCGATTCGGTTTGACGGGCTCAACGGAAAACTACTGGTAGACCTCGTGTACAAAAACTCACGATTGAAACCATATTCCGATTACGAGTTTCTATATTTCTTCGCCGACATCGACTTTGATGTCATTACCGAACAGCCATTACATAATCATCCAAAGTTTATATACAACGTTTTTTGCTTTGAAGAGAATCGGCTTCACTACAACGATCTCGAAACGTACCTGATAAACACGAGCGCCTTTGAAAAAGTGTTAGTTAATTTGGATATCGACGTAAACGAAGCCGCTAGTCTTCGCGAGCGATTGGAACGAGCATCGCGGGTTACAGGAAGCCTTCGAGCGGCAGATATTATTGTTCAGCGATCCAATAACCTACGCTCAAGCATTCTAAATGGATTGGAAATTCGGCCTTTCTTTAGCTCTCGCGATATCGCCATTGATCAGGGCAAACTCTTTAAAGCCCTTCCTACATGGTCAAATTATCGCGAGTACACGGACGACCTCGTCGAAGCGGCTAAACGCCTTGACCGAGAATTGCCTTTAGGCTGGTCTCTATCCAGAGGTCACGATTTGACAGAGATGCTTGCGCTACATCTAGAGTGTCGTGGTCAAAGGGGTATAACCGCAGAAAAGCTTGAGCTTATGCTGCGGCTTGCCTGCGAACTCGCTGAATTTCAGGGTAGTCCAATGGGAAAGCGACTTACTGCATCGGGGGGTATGACAGCCATGTCGCCCGCGTGTGAAGGCTAACCCTACGGTCCACCGGACACTGCGCGGTAAAGCCGTGCAACGCCGGTTGGCTCCAAGCTCAACAGCGGTTAAATCGCCTAAATCCAAGTAACCCCCTAACCCTCCCTTTCCATGCTCTGATTCCGCGCCAACCAATTCACCAGCGTTGTATGTTCAATCCGGCGATGACAGCCAATGCGGAACGATTCAAGACTCTGCGGCGGTCGGCATGAACTCTCAGGCTGTTCCGCCAGTTCGCACAACTGCCGTAAGGTTGTCGGGCTGATGCGCAACAACCGGCACACTTCCCCAGGGCGATAGACCGCCCGCCGCTCTATCCGCTCGGCTTCCAGTAAGGCGTTAATCTGCACTTCCGCTGCTCGGCTCAAGGCTTTCCTGTGCGCGTAGGCGCGTCTTGTGTGGGTGTAGAGGCGTAGAGGCTCGCTCTCCTGCATTCCTACTGGCATCTCCTACCCCCTACCCCCTTCCTCTTCATCACGGCTTTATTTGCGAATCTATCGCCGCTTCCGGGCTATTTGCGCGTCTTCTTTTTATCCGGCTTGCTGATGTTCCAAGCGACTCTGATCCGCTTCCAATTATCCAGTAGTTCATTGTGCGTAAAGTTCGGATGGGCTTCGCGCCATTTCGCAAATTCCACCCGCGATCCGCGTTCGCGGTCGTTGAGGCTGGCGGATAAATCCCGTTGTGGCGGTTCGGGTGCTTGAAACAACAGGCTGGCTTTCATGCGGCTGTTCATAGGTCAATGATTCCGGTTTCGTGATTAAGGTGCGGTGCGGTCGGCGTGGCTCTATCTTCTGGGTATTGCGCCGGTGCCAGTTGCTTCCCGCAATGCGGGCAAAAATAGCTTTTATCGGCGGGCGCATTCTCCAAATGCCACCATCTTTTGCAAACCGTACAGCGGCAATGCAGTACGGTTTCTATAGCGTGGTCATATTCGGGGAAGGCGTTAATCGTGGGCATCGTTCATCCGCTCGAAAGCAACCGCCAGAATATCCAGCGTTTCGCTCTGCTGCATGGAGTCCACCAGCGCCGCCATTGCGAACCGCTTCAATGCCGATGCCGCGCTCAGTGCGTCCTTGGGCGTCATCAATAGGTCGGGATGCCCTAGAATCTGGACTAAATCGCCTCGGCGTTGAATGAGAAAATCGGTTTGCATCTGTTCGCCGCTGGCGCAAGAAATATAAACCGCTCGGTCTTCGCTCATGGCTGAATCCCTTTGGTTTCTGACTCGATCAGCAGCAGATGGGCGCGGGTTCCTAATAAAACCGCTTCGACTTGCTCGATACTGACCCTTTCGCCGTAGGCTCTGGCGGCGTCGCGAATTTTT
Organism: Candidatus Contendobacter odensis Run_B_J11; assembly: GCF_000531125.1. Taxonomy (GTDB): domain Bacteria; phylum Pseudomonadota; class Gammaproteobacteria; order Competibacterales; family Competibacteraceae; genus Contendibacter; species Contendibacter odensensis. Next base: position 6,989 of record NZ_CBTK010000097.1, read on the forward strand.
ATCAGGAATGCGGGCGATAAAATCCAGCCGTCTTTACGCTGTTCATCATTCGCTGGCGGTAATAAGCCCCATTGTTCGCTATTCATGCGGCCTCCTGTGCTGCGTCGTGATCGCGCTGATGCTGTTGCTGGTACAATTGGTGCTGGTGCTGTGCGATCCCGTCTGCAAATGCCTGTAGCCGCCGATCCATCGCCGCCCATTCCAGGCAATCACGGCAATGCTTTTGGGCTGATGGACATCCGCACTGTTCACAAGGCGTCATGCCGCCGCCTGCCCTGTGTCGTTATCGCGCTGGTTCTGTTCCAGCAATCCCCGAATCGCGGCCTTCTTCGCCGCTTCCTCGTCGCGTTGCTGCTGGCGTTCCTCGGCGCGGCGCTGTTCGGATTCAGCCAAACCGGTTCGCAGCATCGCGGCCAAGGCGCCGGGCCGTTGATCGGGCGGCAATTGGGTCAGCGCCTCGGCGCGTTTGATGGCCTTTTCCGCCAATGCCGGGTTGCAGTGGTGAAGAATTTGCGCCGTCTGTCTCAAACTTGCGGCAATCGCGGTCTCGGCTTCACTGGCGGCTGGCCCCTCCAACAACCCGGCGACTTGGCAGATCGCGACGGGCGTTGCTCCGGGAAGCAGGGCGCGTACCGTGTCCACTCCGATTCTGCGGGCCTCTACGGCCTCTCTGAGCCGCGTTTGCCGCAAAGTAGGGTCAGTGCCTAGCGTCGGCGTCCATCGGGGCGCTACGGCCATTTTTCGCGCTTTTTCGACTTCGCGGGTGTAGGTCTCCCGAAACGCCAGCCGCGCCCCGACCTCGTCGCCCAGGTCGAGGATCGGCTGACAGGCGGTCCAGCCGGCCCGCATCTCGTCGGTCAACACGGCGGTTTCTCGTTCGTCGCGGATCACCCTCAGCAACAATCCCCACGCTTCATCCGCACCGGGCCGGTCGTCGGCGCTCTGCATCGCGGCGAGCTGCCGAAAAATATCGGCGGGCTTGGGGAGATAACTGCCGTGCTTCGGATCGGCTAGATGCCGATTGAAGGCCGTCTCAACGGCGGGGAAGGGCACAGCGGCTAAAAGCCCGATCCAGTCGGCGACGTCTTGTCCGGTCACTTCCAGTCGGTGAAACCGCCAAACCTTTTGCAGCAACGCGGTGAATGGGATTTTGTCAGTGGGTTGCATAGCATTCGCCCTCGATGATTCTGCTGGCGTTCTGAGCGTTCAGGCCGCGCAGGATAGTTTCAAACTCTGCCGCTTCTGGCGTTTGCGGCGCGGTGGCATTGCTGGCGGTGCGGGTTCGGGCGGTGTCCGGGAAGGTGCGCAATTTCGCCCAATCGTCCCTGACAGCGTTCCTGAAAGCCGCTGTCCAATCGCTGTACTGATAACCCTTGGCCTTGGCCTTGTCCCTGAAGCTGTCGAGGTGTGCTGGAAGGTCGCCGTAGTGGTGCTGATCGGCCCATGCCTGGATTTCCGGCGTGATGGTGAAGTCCGCAGGGAGTGACGTTTTGGCGGCGGCGCGTTGTCCTGTGCTTGCCGAAGGGCGTTCTTTCGACGTGGCCTTGGCTTTCGCGGGTTTCGCCGTTGCTTCGGGCGCTGTGTCGGGTTCGACTTCCGGGGTTGAAGGCATGGCCGTAGGTGTGGGTGCGTTCGGCGCTTGCGCCGGTACTCTCCCTTCCTCTTCCCTTCCTCTTCCCTTCCATTCCACTTCCACTTCCTGTGCTTCTGGATGCGTACCGGTACGCACCTGGGTCTGTTCTGGAACGCACCTGGTATGCACCTGGGTCTGTTCTGGATGCGTTCCTTGTTCTTCCGCCGTTGGCGCTGGCCGATAGTCCGGGATTTGGCTGCCTGCTTCGATCTCTTTGCTCTGTAGCCGCTGGTGCTTGGTGAAGCTTGGAATCCAGCCGTATTTCATCCCGTCCACTTCGTAGCTTTGGATGAAGCCGTGGCGTTCCAAGGCGTTGAGGACTTGCGCAAAGTCGATCAGGTCGTGCGGCAATACGTCGAGCTTTAAGGTGCGGGGTTTCCAAAGAAAACAGCCTTTGAAGTCGGCGACCGTAAACAGACCAATGAACGCCAGCCGCAACGGCAAACCGCTTTCGAGTTCGGCATCAAACAGGCTTTCATGGCGGAACAGTTCAGGCTTAACGGTGCGTATCCGGCTCATCCCCGCGCCTCCTGCGGATAGAGAATGGGGAGTTGTCCCTTTTTGAAAAAGGCTACGCGGCAACGGGCTTCAAAGTCGGGATGATCGGTAGACGACCGCGCAATCATCATCACGGCATCGCGCTGTTTCTCCATCAATTGCAAGCCGCCTTCCGCCGTGAGCCATTGGTGCATCTTGTCGCTGCCTTGGCGCTCCTTAATCTCGATCAGGATTTCAGGCGGAAACACCGGCTCATAAACCCATTGCAGGGTGATTTTTCCAATGATGTGGGGCTTGGGTTTGGCGGGGTGGTACTTCCAGCCGAAGAGCCGGTAGATCGCTTCGTAGAAGTCAGGATGAAACCGCCGCTCCCAGTCGGCAGCGGTAAGGCGGATGAGCCGCGTAAACAGGTCTTGCAGGGCATCGGGGGCGCGGTGGTATTGATAGCCGGTCGCTTCGTCAATCAGGGAGGCAATGCCGACTTTGGCGAGGGATTCCTGAATAGCAAGGCACGGTTCAATCAGTCCACGCCGTTTTTGATGCAACGTGCCGGTCACGGCTTGCCGGATCACACCCGCCGCAAAATCGGGTATCACATCGCAAGGGATAAACCGGGCATTTCCGCCGTGAGGCATAATGACTGGCGACTCTGTTTTATCAAACATAACCAATGACTTAGGCGCGATTTCAGCCAAAAAAGAGCGAAAATGCGTACTCGGATTGTTATTCCTGAAACCCACGACCCGCATGACTTGACGGCGGTTGAATCCTCGCTCGCCATTCGCCAATACCAGGGCTTCACACTCAACGTCTGCGCCAAAATGGACGGTTCCGTAATGGGTCACCCGAATCAGATCGGTGTTTGCGCTCATCCCCGCGCCTCCCAACCGTCGCGGTCGGCCACGGCGCGGCGGGCGTCCGGCTTCTTCTGCCAGGTGCCGATATGCCAGTGGTCACACGGGCTGCACCGATACACCTTGCGGTTTCTGCTGCGGTCGCCGAGATGCTGGATGACGCGCCATGCTTTCGCGGCGGTGGCGTAGGGAATTTTTCCCGTCGCTTCACAAATTTTTCTTGATGGGCCTGATTCGGCGCTTGATGCGCCTGTTTTTTCCTGTGAATTCCTGCTATTCATTACTGAATTATGACAATAACTAAGACTGCATAGGGTTTTGAGGGCGTCGGGCATGGCGGTTCTCTCGATTCTGGGCAGGAGTCGGTAGCGGGTCGTTAGCGCGATCCGCGGCGGTTGAAGGGGCTGACGTTGCGGGCTGGGGCTGAATCAGCCGTCGTAGCGCGATGCCAATGGATTCGCCGGGGTCTATGACGAGACCTGTGCGAATCCGTGAGATCGTGGACTGTGGCCGTTGGATGGCTTGGCCGATGCGGTTGTCACTCCATCCGGCGGCGTTGAGCGTCAGGATGATTTGTTGGGCGGTCTGTAGTTCAGGCTGGTTTTTCATGCGCTCATCCTAAGCAAAGTTGCATTGAATATCAATGCAACTTTGCTAGTTGATCCCGTTATGCACTACCGCATAATTCACACCCTCAAAGTTGGTTTGTGGATGGGGGTTTGCTATGAAACTTCATGAGGTTTTGGCTGGGCTACTGGATAAGCATGGCCTTTCTGATAATCAGCTTGCCGAAGCCGTGGATATGAGTCAGTCCACCATTACCCGGATTCGCAACGGGATTTCAGTCGATCCACGCAATGGGACGGTTCAGCCGATTGCTGATTATTTTGGGGTGAGCTTGGCGCAACTGCGGGGAGAGCAGCCGATTCCGGGGCTGTTCGAGGCGGGCGCTAAAGCCGAGCAGCCGATTGGCGCGACGTTGACGCCCGAAGAAATTGATTGGGTCAAGATGGGGCGGCAACTGTCGCCGAAACATCGGGAGGTGCTGCGGGAGTTGATGACGGTCTATGCCAAGATGGATCGGTAGTTGACGGATGGAAGGGCGATAAAGGGCAAATCGCCCCGGTCGTTGCCCTTGGAATGGGTTCAACCGAAGACGGCGATTCCACGCAAGAGTGCTATGGCCAATCCCTTACATTTGTTAGTTCTCGACCTCGAAACCCGTCCCGATACCGCGATTCTGCCCGCTGACCGTGATCCGTCCACGTTCCCCAAGCCGATCCAGCATGAGATCGTGACCTTGGGCTTTCTGCTGGCGCGGATTGAGCGCGACGGGCAAGGCGAACGCTATGCGGTGCGCAAGCTGGGCGCGGCCAGCATGGCCGACCGCAGCGAGCGCGAGTTATTGGCCGGGTTCTGGCAGATGGTGGATAAGCAGAAGCCGCGTCTGGTGACTTGGAACGGGCGCGGCTTTGATGTGCCTGTGCTCAAACAGCGGTCGTTGCTGCACGGCTTGAGCGCGTATCAGTGGCATCGGCTGGACCCGCGCTATGGGTATGATTTTCGGTATGAAGTGAACTGGCATTGCGATTTGATGGATGTGCTGAGCGATAACGGCGCGTCGCCGCGTTTGAGTCTGGATGAAGCGGCGCGGGCGTTGGGATTGCCGGGCAAGTGGAACGGTCACGGTTCGGACGTGGCGGAACAGGCGCACGCGGGCGATTTCGCGGCCATTGACCGCTATTGCGAGGGCGATGTGCTGAATACCTTCGTGCTGTATCTGCGCTGGGCGTATTTCAGCACCCGAATGACCGTGACCGGTCATAACGCGACGGTGCAGAACCTGCTGGACTATCTGGAACGCGAACGGGATAAACGGCCGCATTTGGGCGAATTCGCGGATCGCTGGCAAGCCAGTGAACGGCCTTGTCCGCTGTTCGTGCCGGAAGTGCAGGGTGAACCAGGGCCGCAACCGTCCGAGGCGCACTTGCGCAGCGAGGACGTGTTGCCGTAAGCCCGGCCTGTTTCAAACTTCCGGGTCTAAATCAATCCTATCCCGCAATGGAATCACCCATCACTGATTTGACCGATAAGCCCCAAAATCGGAGTAACACCGGGCATCACCTAGTCGCTCAGGGCTTTGAGCAGTGCGTCTTTGGCATCCGCGTAATACACCACGGTGATTTTAGTCGCCAAGTCATCGGGCAGATCAAACAATTGCTTGCGGGCCGAGACCGGCATGAGGATTTTCCGCGCTCCTTTATCGGCGGCCAGTTCAATGATGCTGACCGCGTTGTATAGCGGTTCGATGGAACCGCCGAGATTCAGCCCGCCGACCACCACCAGCCCGCCTTCCAGACTACGCTCGACCAGCGCGGAACTCAGCGCCAGCAAAATAGGGATTCCGGTCGCTGCCGCACTTTTACACGCATCAAAGGCGCGGAATTGCAGGGTGAACTCATGGGCGCGGGGGTCACGATCCCCGACCAGTTCCCTGGATCGGGCGTAGAGATTCTGCTCGGCGCAACGCACGCTTTCTTTGAGCGGTCCCGGTGGGCTTTGATTGAGAATCCGTAAGCCACTGCCAGGGCCTTCGGTGACTTCAATGCGAAACAGGCCGGGATTTTCATCGGTGCTGCCGGGCGACAAGGCCCAGACCTGACCGGCCGGGAGTGGGTCGCTGCCGATACTGTTTTCGTGCCGCAGTTCAGGCGTAGAAACAAACTGCTCGATGCCGTCCGGGAGCAGGGTGAAGCTGAAATGGGTGTTGCGAAACTCGGCGGCGCCGATGCGCTTTTGTTGTTCCTTGACCCGGCGACGGCATTCCAGCGCCAGCTTGGCCGCCCACTCCAGCGCGTCGTCGGGAATCGAGGCTTCGGGATCGGGGAACATCAGTTTGAGCAATCCGCTCATGGTTTTTTGGGTGGCTGTGGTGTCGCGGCCACTCAAAGCGCCGCCGAAATGGATACGACCCTGGAAGTGGTTGACCCGGCTTTGCGCCCGCAGGTGATTCCAGCAGGAGGAGAGGAAATCGCTGACCAGGCCAAAATGTTCGGTCAATTGCTCGCGGTTGACTTTCGGCACGTCCCAGCCGGGAAAGTAGGCATGGAGGCGGTCCATAAAGGCGGTGTCGTCGCGCATTTCGGGCGGGAGCGGGCCCAGCAGGTGACCCATCCGTTGCTGGTGTTCAACATCCACTTCAAAGTTGCCGACCATGACCATCCCACCGAAACCGCGAATACTTTCCTTGCCCCGGCTAAACTCGCCGGACTCCATATAGCCTTTCATGATGTTCACGCCGTCTTTCTGATCGAAAGCAATGCCAGCGACTTCATCGAAGCAAACCACATCGTATTGGCAGACCAGACCGCGCTGGCCGTTCTGGTTGTTGACGAACATCTTGGCTACGGTGGCCTTGCCGCCGGAGACCAAATGCGCGTAGGGCGAAACCTGTTGGTATAGGTGGCTTTTGCCGGTGCCGCGTGGCCCCAGTTCAACCGCGTTATAGTTGTTTTCCACGAACGGAACCATCCGCAGCAGCATGACATCGCAAGTGCGCTCGCCGAGAACCGCCGGTTCCAGACCGATGCTGCGCAGGAGTAAATCCCGCCATTCCTGGAAGGTGAACAGCTTCCGCCCCGCGCACAGGGTTTCCAGCACATTGCGCTTGGAGAGCTGGATTTCACGCAGCGACTCGACGCCGAACGGCCGCCCGTTTTTTTCCTCAGCGATGTGGGGGTCGTAAGTCAGATCGATTTCTGCATAAAAACCGCCGGTGAGCATCCGGTCGTGGGTGTTCACCAGCTCGTCCTGAATCCGTACATCGTTCAACCGCAGGCTGGGTAGTTCGGCCAGAAAGCAATTGTTTTTGGCGTCCAGCCGGGCCTTGATCAGATCGATGATCTTGACCCGACCCTGTTCTTTGGCGCGGGCCTTGAACAGTTCTTCCTCGCCGGCCCGGACGGTTCGGCTGGATAATTGCCGTTGCACTATGGCCAGTCCTTCCTGAATTTCAGTTTCGTCCACGCTGGCGCAGTAGCGCCCTAGCAGAAACTCCGCCACATAAGTAGGTACTGGATATTGGCCTTTGAATTGGCGCACCAGGTCTTTGCGAACCAGGTAGCCCTCAAAGGCTTGGGCGGCGATGTGGTCCAGGGCATCAAGCTGCATAGTATTGAAATCCTGATTTTATGGAGTAAGGGTAGGGCGGGTTAGCGTAGCGTAACCCGCCGCCCCATTGATTCAGCCAAGGCGGGTTACGGCTGCCGCCTATTTAGCGACTGGCGGCGGGTTACGGCTGCCGCCTAACCCGCCCTACAACTTAGCGTTCCCCAATGACGACCGGGTGCTTCAACAACGGTTGGCCGGTGGCGTCAATGACGACGAGCCAAGCGTCGGTTCCCAGCGTCTCATCATCGGCGACCAGCAGGCTGGTTTTCTGGCCGGTGGCTGCGCCGGTCATTGGGCTGGCAGCCAGACTGGTAGCGGCATCCGCAACTTGGCGGCGGAGATCCACGGTCAAGCCTTGCGCGCCTTCCAGCACCACGTTGAGCCGCAATCCCAACCATTTCAGGTCTTTCAAAACGACTGCTTTCGTTCCGCCGCCGACCTGAGCCGTGACCGTTAAGGACGGAATCAACGCTTCCTGTACCGTCAATCCACCGTGGGCATATTCCATTCCGGCGACGAAACAGGAAACGCCGGGAGCCAGAACGACGGCTTCGGCGGCGTCCCAGAACCAGGCGGTGAGCGGGTAGCCGTGCTGGGCATCGGGATCAGGCAGGGCGCAGCGACTCCAGCGCGATGCCGTCAGATGTTTGGGCAATTCGGCTTTGGGCAGCCCGCCGGGGAGCATCAACCAGCCGTGATCGGTGATGACGTGGACCTTGGCCCAGCCAGCGTGCAGGAGATCGGCGATGCGTTGCTGCAAACCCGCCAACTCTTCCTCAACCCGCCACGCCAATTTTGCGCCTTGCTCATGGCCGTAGGTGTCTACCGAGCCGTATTCAGTCCAGGCGCAGCCGGTGGGTAAACCCAGTGCGTTGGCTTCGAGGAATGTCAGTCCGAGTTCAGGTAACAGGGCTTTGAAGCGGGCTTGAACCAGCGCCTTGCCGGTGTGGCGTTCCTTGACTTGAAAGCCAACGCCTTCCAGCGGCCCGCCGAGTTTTGCCGCCAGCGGTTGCCAGGCGGGTTTCGCGGTGGCGGTCACCGTGGGCAAGGCGGACCAGTCCCAGGTCAGGGTGATTTCACCGGCCAGACCGGCAGCGCGGAGCCGGGTTTCGAGACAGCGGGCGAGATCAAGGCGCAAGCCGTCAGCAAATAGATAAACCGTGCCGGTTTCAACGGGTAGCGTGCGGCAGTGTTGCGGGCCGGTGGTGGGATAGGTCGCCGCCAGCGATTGAGTGAGAGAGGCGAACTTTTCCAGCCACGGCAGATAGATCGCCCGGATCGCAGCGGTGACGGCTTGGGTGGCGGCGCTGGAACGGGCGGCGGCCAGGGCTTGCCCCACGCTGCGGTCGGCTTGCCAGCCCCGGGTCGCGTAATCATCGGCCAGCGCGTCCCAAGTGGTGGGGGTCCCCGACGTTTGAACGACCTCGGCGGCTTCGCGCAAGTGGCCGATGGACAATGCCAGCGGGGATTCGCCCAAGGTCGCCCAAACCCAGGTGGCGCGGGGGGCGTGTTCGGCGGCCAGGGTCTTGATTTTGGCGAGGGCTGCTTGGGGCGAGACCGTCGCCAGCGCCAGCAGATCGGTTTCCAGTCGTTTTTCCGCGTGTTGATTGGTGCGTGGCTGATATTCGCTGGGTTCTTCAAACAGACTCAGCGGGGGCAGTGATTCCAGCCGCTGTTGGATGCCCGGATAGGCGCGGGGGGCTTCCTTGTAGCGTTCCCAGACCAGACTCCAAGCTGCTTTGCCGTGAGTCAGCTTTTCGGTGGCGGTGAGTACGCCGTCTTTCTCTGGATCGAAGCCGTAGCTGTCCCGACAGACCGCCCGAAAACTGGCCCATTCCGATCCGGCGCGTTCCAGTTCCCGTTGGATGCGGGCTGGATCGCCCATCCAGCGCAATAGAGTTCGCACCGGGTCTTTGGTGACCAGGGCGCGGAAGTCCGCCGCTTCCAATTTGCACCCGCGCAGGGTTGCCACTTCCACATCCAATAAGGCCCGCAGGCTTTCCTGAAGGGCTTTTTGCGTGTCTGGATCCGTCGCTACGTCGAGGCCAAGGCCGCCGGCGGCGCTTGCCAGGAAAGCGCAGGGCGTCCAGTCCTTGCCATTGTTCTGGGTCCAGAATTGCCCTTGGAATTGCAGCGCGAACAGGTGCTGTGCGGGTTTTGGGCATTGGGCGGCGCTGCGAAAGGCCGGGCGACCGATGCCGGGCAGGTAGATCACCGGTACGGCGGTGCTGGTGTGGGTTTCCAGTTGGTAGCGCAACCAGACTGCCGGACCGGTGGCGGTTTCGGGGGCATAGTCGCCCAGTGACCACAGCGCGGGATGGTTGGCCCGCAAGACTTCAATGCATGGCGTCCATTCTTGCGCCTCATCAGGCCACAGGATTAACCGGGGCGCGGTCAGTTCGTGCGAGTTGTAGGCGGCGGCATCGCGCAGGGCGTGGAGAAGGGCGGTCAGAATGGTCATTAGGATTGGATTGTTGGCTCATTGTAGGGGGTTAGCGTAGCGTAACCCGCCATCATCGGGGATTATCCCCACAACGGCGGGTTACGGGCTGGTGCCCTAACCCGCCCTACCTGTAGTTGTTTTTCCAGAGCTATGGTTTCATATATTGCGATGCGAGTCTGTCCATTTTCCTCAAATTCTGGATACAAACATGAAACGGCGCGAGTTGCAGGCTCTCCAGAGGGTGCCGGATAAGCGATTGGAAGGTTGCCAGTTCGGCCCTTGTCGCAAAGGTAAGTTGCCCAAGCCACTCGAAAAGCTGGGCGGTGAACGCTTTAAGGTTACGCCCCTCTATGAAGTCAATCCGACGCTGCGTGCGGTTTTTATCTGGAAGACTGCGGAAGTTCGGGAACAGCGGGCGTTGTATGGGTGGCTTTTTCAGGAGACTCCCCGTGGTTTGGTGCCGCTGGTTCGGCTGGATTACCACCCAAGCCATAAGAATCTGCATCTGGTGCTGAATTGCGAGCGTGATTTGGACTTGACCAATCGGGGCTTGCCCGGTTGCAAAGAACTAGCTTTGCATGAAGTTGATTGGGACCCGGATGATGCCAGCGACCGACAGCAGTTCGTGAAGGTTTTTTGTGAGCGGTTGAAGATTGATTTGGAGCAACCATGGCTGCTATGACGATTCATTTAGCGATGGGTCCCGATTTTCACATTCGCCCGACAGCCAGCGGTTTTCTAATCGTGACTCCGTGGCGGTATGACGACGGGGATGCCATTGTGGTGTACGGGGATCGCCAGCCTGATGGGCGCTGGTGTATTCATGACAGCGGTGATGCCGCGTTACGACTGATGTTCGACAGCGTTGATCCGGATACGGCCAAGATTCAGACCTGGCTGCTAGAGCAAACCCTGCGAGTGCAATGGAACGAGGCGTTGAGCCAACTGGAATGTCTGAATGTCGCCGAGCCGGACCAGCAGGCGGCGGTCTTTCGTGTCGCGCAAGCGGCGGCGCAATTGCAGGCGATGACCGCGCTGCGGCTTTCGCGGGAAGAGTCACGCTTCAAAAACGAGGTGGTCGCCGTACTTCAGCAAGTTCAGCAGGAAACCGGCGTGGATGCCCGCTATGACGTTCCTCTGGATACTGAACGGTTGTTCATTGCGGATTGCCTGTTTCTGACCGGGCGGCCAGTGGCGGTGTTGATTGCCAGCACGACCGAGCGCTTGCTGGAGGCAGAATTAGCCTGGTCGCATTTGCGGCGGTTGAATGATCACACCTTGGTGATTGCCGTGATTGAAGATGCGGCGAAAATTGGCCGGAGGCAAGCGGCGCGCGCGCCTTACTTCACCGATAAAACGTATTTCTTCCATGACTTTGAAGCGACGTTTCACGAGGCGATAAGGGATACGCTGAAAGGCTCTGTAGGGCGGGTTAGCGAAGCGTAACCCGCCCTCACTGGGGATTCTGCGCTCTTGGCGGGTTACGGCTAACGCCTAACCCGCCTATATGGACTCCTCCCTTTTTGCAAGGAGACGGAATCAGTGATCGGCGTTGAGAATCGGTTGCAGTCGTATATCCGGCCTTGTTGGAGAACCTAACAGGTCTCCGGGCCTTCATGGAATCCGCGTACCAGGAGCCTATCGCTGCAACGGCTTGGTGGAGCCAACCGAGTTATCGGCTTTTCCGGGTACCGGTCCGACCTATGGCGCCATGATCGTTGAGGGTCTCACTCGCAAACCTGGGTGAGGAACTCAAGTTAAGGGTTAAAGAAACTGACGGCGGGTGCAGGGGTTAGGCCGCAACCGAGACGAAGTCACCGTTAAACGTGCGCCCTTGGCGGACCACGGCGAAGGCGATGCGGGCCAGTTTGTTCGCCAGCGCGCAAGCGGCCTTGTTGTGACCGACCCGGGCGGCGAGATCGACCGCCCAGCGCTGAAGTCGAGTCAGGGGCTTCTTCCCGGTGCGGTCTTGGGTCATGGCCGCAAGCAAAGCCGAGCGGGCGCCGTGAATGAACAGCATTCGCAGGTAGCGGTCGCCCCGCTTGCTGATGCCGCCCAGGCAGCGGTGTTGACCGCTGCTCGACTCGCACGGGGTCAGGCCCAGCCAGGCCGCGAGATGGCGACCGTCACGGAACGCGGTCATGCCACCGACGGCGGCTATCAAGGCGGTCGCGATTAACAGACCAATGCCGGGCACCGTCATCAACTGTTGTACTTCTGGCCGGGATTTGGCCTGTGCGCGGAGTTGTTGCTCGAGCGCAGCAATGCGGCTCTCGAGGATGCGGATTTCCGCGATCAGTTCGCTTATGGCCGGACGCAGCGCCGGTGGAATCGGTCCCTCCTCCTCTGCTAGCCAGGTCGGCACCTTTGCCAGCACCTGCGTTGCCCCTTGGGGCAGTTCGAGGCCGAACTCCCGCAACAGACCTCGGGTGGTGTTGATGCGGTCGGTGCGGGTCGCCATCCAGGCACTGCGGACCCGGTGGAGACCCTGAAGACCCTGCTGATCCTCAGTCTTGACCGGCACGGGCAGAAGATCACCGCAGCGGTCGGCTTCCAACAACGCCGCAGCGTCAGTCCGGTCGGTCTTGTTGCGACGCACATAGGGCCGTACATGCTGCGGTGGCAGTAGTTTCACCGTATGGCCTTGAGCCTGGAACGTCCGCGCCCAATAATGGGCAGTGCCACAGGCTTCCATCACGATCCGGCACGGAGGGCGGTTGACGAAGAATCGAGCGAAACCCTCTCGCGACAGGCGCTTACGCTCAACCAGACGACCTTGTTCATCAGTGATCGCCAACTCGAAAACGGTCTTTGCCAAGTCAACAGCGACGGTGGTAGCGTTCACGCTCGGACTCCTTCTGCTCGATGAATGGGATCGGTTCGCCCCTCCATTCTGGCACTCTCGATGCCGATGAGGAGCGGGAGGAGTCCATCCCATCACTACACCGCTACGCCGCTTGCGAATCCAAGTTTAGTGAAAAACGATTCCAAGGATCACCCCCTGTCAAAGGCGCAAATAACAATGGCGACATTAACTGAACAATTATACCCGACACTTGAGCGACTCTCTCAAGAAATTGAACTTCTACAACAAACTAATGTGGTTGCCGCCAAGGTTGGACGATTATTTGTAAGTCAATGGAATATGGCGCTAGCGATGCGTCGGGAGACGCGCGCATTGCGTGATCGGGTCGAATCAATAATTCAGAAAGCCCGCACGGTCAAGATGGAGATTGACCCGGATGATGAATTATCCGAACTTCTCTGGATGCATCAGCAAGCAATTAAGCCGATGATCCAAGCCTGCAATGAGTCACTGCATTTGAAAATTTCAATGGGAGCGCGCTGGATGATTCGTTGGTCTCGGCGATTATTGATCGCCAGCCATGCGGATTTGGATTGGAGCCGTACCGCAATCATGAAGCATAACGATGAGGTCACGGAGATTGAAGACGCTTACTGGGTTGCCGAAGCAGAAGCAGTACTCGATCGCATCCATCGCGGCGAAGAGCGCGTGATAACTTTAGATAAGTGGGGAACCCGGCATGGCTTGGGCAACTGAGCTAACGGAAAGCGCTTCGGATACCCTGGATGCCCTCGACTCCGCTATACAGAAACGCATCTGGAAGTTTTTGGATGAGCGGCTATCAAAACTTGATGACCCTCGACAAATTGGCAAGGCGTTGAAAGGCAACCATGCAGGTCTGTGGCGCTATCGCGTTGGTGACTACCGATTGATTTGTCAGATTGAAGACACCAAGCTGATTATTCTTGTGATCAAGATCGGACATCGCAAAGATGTTTATTGAGTTTCGCTGAATCTTTGCATCGAAGTCGTTCCATTTAGCCCACGCCATGCGGGCTTTTTTATGCCAAAACCCACAGAAATTTTCTTAGTAAATCCTCAGAGACTGTTTGAAAAGTCGTCATGTTGCCAACCGGTTATAGTCTTCCTAAGTAACCCGCCATTACCGGGGATTCCTCACAACGGCGGGTTACGGCTTGCGCCTAACCCGCCCTACGCTGCTGCTTATAAGCCAAAGTCAGATGCACTTCATTCCAGCGAGCGCCAACGAAATCCTTACCGCCGGTCGGGTCAGTGCCGGGGGATTTTTCGCACCAGAACCACGGGTAATCGGCTTGAGGGCGGTGGGGTTCGGTGCCGCGATCTTTGTCTTTGAGCGCCAGCGGGACGCTGCGGAACAGGCCCGCGCCTTTTTTGCCGACATCGCCGGCGAGCAGGAAGGGGCGGATGTTCTGGCGGATGCCGTCGTTGAGGTCGGGATGCCAGCCTTGCGCCTGGTCGTGCAGCGGTTTCCAGCGCACGAAAATGTCCAGCGGGGCTTCGCCGATGAGAATGGCGGTCAGTTGGGTCTGGAGTTTTTGGGCTGCGCCGAGCCGCACCGCTGCGCCGGGTTTGTCGGCTTTGGCGTCTTCGGCCTGTTGCTGAATCCAGTTGCCCAGGTAGCTGTAGGTCAGCTTTTGCAGGGTGGCGTGGTCGAGCGTGTGATAGTTGACCAGGGCGTGGAAGCCATCGGGGCGACCGTCCCAGAGGTGCCAGATGAACGGGCGGTCGTGGAAGAGTTTGGCGTGTTGGGCGAAAAATTCGTCGCGCAGCCAGTCTTCGAGGTTTTTGGCCTGGCTGCCTTTGAGTCCGGCGCGGGCGATCAGGGCGCGTTCGTCGAAAGGACCCAGCGCGGCGTGGAGGAGTTGGCGCAGGCGGGCGGCGGCAGGTTGTTCGCGGTTGAGCGGCGGCAGGCAAACGATGCCGTCATCATCGGCGAAGGCTTCCAGTCCGTCCGGGCCGAGGGCGGGGCAATCGGGGAAGCTGGAGCCGGTTTGGCGCGGCCAGCGGTAGCCGAGCAGGCGAGCCACGGCGACGTGCAACGGTTGGTCGGAGCCTTGGGGATGGCCGTTGAACAGCCATTGCGTCGGGTCGTCGCTGTGCGGCTTGGGCAGACCGTCAGGGTATTTCTCGGCGGCGACCGCTTGCCAGTGGGCGAGGTCGAAGGGGATTTGCGCTAAGGTGCCATTAGCAACCGCAACCTTCTGATCAAGCTGACGAACCTGCTTGGCAAAATCCTCCGAAGAACAAAATGACCAAAGCGCAAGAAGGTTCTTTGAATCTCGCGGGACAATTGGGGCTACGTTACTGTCGAAGGCGTCCCCTTGATAAAAAGTGACTGGGAGCGATGCCATTTGGCTAACTGCTACACCAATTCGACCCCATCCGCCTTGACCTTGGTTCCTTGCTATTTGGACACCAGCGTTTTCGTACCACAGTATTGATTCTCGGCCTGCAAATGAAATCGTTGCGGGCACGGTGCTTTGAAAGAATCTCCACGGTTCATGAATAAATGGCATCTCCCAAAAGAAACCGCGAAATCTGCTATCGTCACCAGTTTTTAGTCCCTGAAAAGAAACAGCAAATTGCCTCATTCGTGCAGCTTCTTTCAACAATCCAATTACGATTTTGTGGTCTGGATTATTGATCTGTGTCTTTTGTGAAGTAAGCAACGGCAGGACGGTTTTCAGCGCATCCGCTTTTTCTGCACAACTTTTTAGACTAGAAACATCCAATCCAAGCGTTGAGTGTTCATCTTGTGGTTTTGGCGGGGATACGCAAAGAAGCATCACGTTGAAGTCCCACATCGGGGTCTGGAATGCTTTTGGTCCAAGCAGAGCAACGTAACTCCATTTTATTTCTTCTAACAGTCGTTTACGGAACTCGATGTAGCTGGTCTGGAAAAGCCAATTTTGGGGAGTAACTAAGGCAGCAGTACCAGCGCTCGCCGCACAAAAGTTGAGACATCGCTCAACGAAGCAAGTGGCTAGGTCAGTCATAGCCTCGGTATGAATTCGTTCGCAATACTCCTTGAGCGCGTCATCCTGTTTGCCACGCCCTAAATACGGCACATTGGTCATCACCAGCGTGAAGGATGCAGCGAGCAATTCAGCGGCTT
>NZ_CBTK010000098.1 GCF_000531125.1 Candidatus Contendobacter odensis Run_B_J11
GCGCCCTGTCGTGGTTCAAGCGCGGTCTGCGGTTGCTCCGAAGACGACTCCAAACTCAACAATCCTTGCCGTCCTTTTATCGCGTCTGCGAGGTGATGAGGAACTGATAGGTGGTGAGGTGAAATAGCCTCCCACACGGCGCGGAGAGTTCGTATCATCTCTCGACACTGGCACACTCGGGGAACTTATCGTCATCATGCGGCACAACATTGCAAATCTGCACCACATAAAGGAGTAACCCCGGCTATGGAAATTCCAGGCTACACCGTTGTGCGCGAACTGAGCAAAGGCGGCATGGCGACCGTCTATCTTGCCGTTCAAGATCGCCTGAACCGTCAAGTGGCCTTGAAAGTGATAGAACCGGCGCTGGAGGGAGATGAGAATTTTGCCGAGCGCTTTATTAAAGAAGGCCGACTTGCTCTTCAGCTTAAACATCCCAATATTATTGCACTGTACGATTTCAACTCCCATGGTCCTTATTATTATTTTTCCATGGAGTTTCTGTCAGGAGGCACGCTCTCTGAACAGATAGAAACAGGGCTTACCAATGAACGCGCCCTGGTCATCATCCAGTTGATCGCCGAGGCGCTGGCCTATGCTCATCAGTTCGGTATTATCCACCGCGATATCAAACCAAAAAACATTCTGTTCCGCCAGGACGGAACTCCAATCCTTAGTGACTTCGGTATTGCCAAAATGATGGATGCCGATGCTACCCAATTGACCGAAACAGGAATAATAATGGGTAGTCCACGCTATATGAGTCCAGAGCAAGTCAGCGGTAAAATGCTTGATACTCGCTCCGACCTTTATAGCTTGGGAATCGTACTCTACGAAATGCTAACCCAACAAACCCCTTATTATTCAGGCGACGCTATTAGTCTTGCGCTGATGCACTGTAGTGAACCGGTCCCGGAATTGCCTTCAGCTTTTGGCAGATTTCAACCCATTATCAATAAACTTCTGGCTAAAAAACCAGAGAATCGTTTCGACAACGCCGAACAGTTAATTAATGCCATCGATCAGATCAAAACCAACCCACTTCCTGATTCAGGATCGAATCGTTCGATACCCGTATTTTCATTGAATACGACTACGGCTACATCCAAACCGCCACTCACTTCATTTGATCGATCAGGAGCAGTTCGATCAAAAACGGCCTTAATAGTCAGCAGCCTATTAATACTGACTGTGATCGTAATAGCCGGCACTTACCTGATTATGGATTATACCTCTCTGCAAACTAATTCCGAAATCAATAGGCCACCGCTACCAGTGCTGGACAATCGTTCTGCTGCTGCTATCCATTACGAGCGGTTGGCGATGGAGAATTTCCAAAGCGGCGAATTGAAGCCAAGCCTGGAATTGATCGGTTTGGGCCTGAATGCAGCGCCCAATGATCGCGGTCTGCTGGTATTGCGAGACCAAATACAAAATTATCAGCAGGCGATTCAACTGGTAGCAAAAGCGCACGAACGCCTACAGCAAGGTGCGTTGGACCAAAGCCTGCAACTGATTGAGCAAGGATTGCAGCTTGCTCCCGAACAGCCTGATCTGCTGAAGCTGCGAGATCAGCTTGAAGTGCGTGCTAAACTGGAACAAATCGCCAATCAATATGCCGACTGGGCCAACGATGCGCTTGCTCAGGGCGATCTCAAGAAAGCAGAGGATTATCTGGCGCAACTGAGTCAGATCAAACCCGACCATCCCAAGCTCTCTATTCTGAGGCGGGACTTGCAGGCGAAGCGGGACCCGATCATCGCCACGATCCCGCCTCAGACCGAAGAGGTTACCCGCCAGCAGACGGATGAGGAACTTAAACGGCGGACGGAAGCAGCGGCGAAACGGCAAACCGAGGAAGCAGTGAAACGGCAAGCCGTTGAGGAGGCGAAACGGAAGGCCGCCGAACGCATCCAGCGCCAACTGGCTGCGCAGCCGAAACCACAGACGGCCACGCCAGAGACCGGCAGTAATAATTATCGCCGTTGTGGGGATATCCTGAGTCGTCTGACACTCGGAGAACCGGTGCCGGATGAAGATAGAACCTTTCTTAGCCAGAGGTGCAGATGATGAATAGAATGACTTTTCCCGGTGCCGGATTCTACCGCCCATGGCTTGGGCTAATCCTGGCTGCAATACTTGGCGCATGCGCCACTTCTTCAGAGACCCCACCTGCTGCATCAGCCACTCCGCCACCGATTCCGGCACTTCCTTTTGACGAGGCGGTGCTGAAAGCGGCGAATGATCTTTTTACCAAGGCACAATTACCGTCCGCAGGTTCAGAATCACCGGCCAAATACCCTTTGGTGATAGATCCCCTGATTGATGGCCTTACCGGCTTCCAGTCTATTGCCACCCAATCAATGCAGACCCGGATTGAACAGTTGGCTGGTGAGAAATATCCGCAATTTCAGGTGCAGCCCTTCTCGACATCCAGTGTTGCCGCTTCTCCCGTGGTGCTGGTTGGAACCTTTACTCCAATTAACAGTGAGGGCAAGACTGAAGGAACCCGCGAAGCCTATCGCATCTGTCTGGCGCTGGCCGATCTCAAGTCGGGGAAAATTGTCGGCAAAGGCACCGCACGGGCGCAGATGCAGGGCGTTAACGCGACCCCCACCCGCTATTTCCAGGACAGCCCGACATGGGCGAAAGATCCGGCTACGGAGGGATATATCAAGACCTGTCAGGGCACCAAGATCGGCGATCCGGTAAATCCCGTTTACATCGAGCGCATCAAGGTTGCGGCGCTGATCAATGAAGCCACCAAGGCTTATGACGCCGGTCAGTATCGGCAGGCGCTTGATCTCTATACTGAAGCCTTGCAAGCGCCCGGCGGCGATCAATTACGGGCGTATAACGGCACTTACCTCGCTTACTGGAAACTCGGTCAACGCAATGACGCTGCGCAGTCTTTTGGCAAGATCGTGGACTATGGGCTGGCGAATCAACGTCTGGCCGTAAAATTCCTGTTCAAGCCCGGTTCGACCGCGTTCCTGCCCAATGCCCAAGTCACCGGACCCTATCCGATTTGGTTGCAGCAGATTGCAGCGCGCACCGCGCAGAGCAGCGCCTGTCTCGAAATCTCCGGTCATACCAGTCCCACCGGGCTACTAGCACGCAATGATCGGTTGTCGCTGCGGCGGGCTGAATCCATCAAGCAGCGCCTGGAATCCCAGGAACCGGAACTCGGCAAGCGCACTCTTGCAACCGGAAAAGGCTCCCGTGAAAATCTGGTCGGCACCGGGAAAGATGATGTCAGCGATGCGCTGGATCGCCGGGTAGTGTTCCAGGTCATCGGCTGCCCCCTGTAGCAGACGATTTGCGGGTTGGGATTAGGCGCTTATGCCTCGCGCTGGTAGAGCCATAACCCCACCAGCACCAACCCGCTGCCGGTGAGCCAAGCCTCCGATTGCACCAGTATCAGCACCCCGCCGAGAATACAGGCGGCGGCGACAATCGCGCTGCGCAATGCAGCCAGCGGGTGGGGCGGCGGCATATTGGGGCGATCCAGCAGGTGCGCCGATTTAGTCAACAGATCCGGCAGGCGGCTGGCCAAGTCCAGCAGTTCCGGGCCGTTGCGTCGCAACTCCCGCGTCAGTCGTTCCAGCCGGAATTGATCGCGGAAAATCCGGGTGATGTGAACCCGCGACAAGGCCACTACATCCAGATCGGGATCGACCATTCGCCCGACACCCTCAAATGTCACCAGCGCCTTGACCATCAACACCAGTTCGACCCGGAACCGCATCCGGTAGCGACCGCCCAGCCGCATCGATTCCAGAATCAGCCGGGCGATGCTGAATTCGCCACGACCGGTGTGCAGCAAAAAGCGCCGCGACAATTCCACCACCGCACGACGGAAACCTTCCGGATCGCCGCCCGGCCCTATATCGGCAATGCGGCCGAGATGTTGGGCCGCTTTTTCGACATCGCCGTTAACCAGCGCATGGTAGTAGTACAACAGTCGCCGCCGGGTTTCGTCCTCGAACCGCCCGACCATGCCCAGATCGATGAAACCGACCCGGACCCGCCGCCCGTTCAAGATCAGCAGGTTGCCCGCGTGCAAATCGGCGTGAAAAAAGCCGTCTCGATACAGCATTTGCAGAATCGCCTGCGCCCCCAGATGCACTACCCGCGCCCGTTGCGGCTCATCGAGGGTAAAGGTGGCGGGCGATCCGGGTTTGAAGCCGTCCAGATACGACATAGTGAGCACGCTGGAGCCACTGAGTTCGCGGTACATGCGTGGAAAGACAATCGCGGGCGTGGAGTGAAAGTGGGCGGCGAAAACTTCGCCATTGTCGGCCTCGACCGTTAAATCCAGTTCACGCACGGTATAGCTGCGAAATTCCTCGACGATAGCCGCCGGCTGGTATTTCGGCGCCAACCGATCCAGCACCGCGCTCAGCCAGCGCAGCAAGGTGAGATCGTCCAGTACAGTTTGGCGGACCCCGGGTTTTAGCACTTTGATCACCACCAAGTGGCCGGCGTGAGTGGTGGCACGATGGACTTGCGCCAGCGACGCGGAACCCAGCGGTCGTTCCTCGATCTGGCTGAACAACGCCGCCAGCGGTTGACCCAGTTCGGTTTCGATCAAGGCGCGAATCGCCAGGAAAGGGGCAGCGGGGGTTTGGTCAAACAGATTTTTCAACTCATCGGTGACGGATCGCGGCAGCATATCTTCACGTACCGCCATGATTTGCCCCAGCTTGATATAGGTGGGGCCGAGCCGTTCCAGCCGGTAACGCAGTTGGGCAGCGAAGGGCAGATCCACCAGTTCCGGATCCAGTCGCCGCGCCGCCAGCGCCGCAACCCGTCGCGTCAACCATAACCGGCTGCCGTGTTGCGCCTCCGGGGGCAGACTGCGGACATACACCACCAGACTGCCGGCCAACAGCCCGAACCATTGGCCATTAACGGTCAACATGCGCCGTAACAGCCGTCGGTAACGTGCCAGCGGTTGAAAGGAGGTTAGCGAAGCGGGGAAAGGGGACGACGTACTGGAATCCTCGGTCATGCGGCGGATCGGATGAAAACGGGAGCGGAGTTCTTTTTGGCCGGCCAGCAGAAGCGGATTCCAGCCCGTTTCGTGATGCCAGATACAGTCTTGACAGTCCTCGCCAAAGTACCAGGATGGGCTTCGTCGAAACGATAGCACGACGACGAAAACCGTACCGCAGACGGTAACATCATCATCACCGCTTATGTCGTCCCCGCCATCAGCCGCGCCATCTTCACTGCATCCGGCGCCAGCACCACCCCCCGATCGGTCACCAGCGCATCCACCAGGGCCGCCGGGGTTACGTCGAATGAGGGATTCCACACCTGGGCACCGGCAGCGGCTATTGGCTGTCCGCCCAAGGTTAACAACTCCTCGGCGGCGCGCTGCTCAATCGGAATGTCCGCCCCGCTGGCGATGCTCATATCTACGGTAGTGATGGGCGCCACCACCATCAACCGTACCCCGTGATAGCGTGCCGCCACTGCCAGATGGTAGGTGCCGATTTTGTTGGCGACATCACCATTGGCGGCGATTCGATCCGCGCCCACCATCGCCCAGCGTACCTCACCCTGCCGCATCAGCGCTGCCGCCGCCGCATCCGCCAACAGCGTCACTGGAATTCCGTCCTGCACCAGTTCCCAGGCAGTCAACCGCGCCCCTTGTAACCACGGGCGGGTTTCATCGGCGTAGACCCGCTCGATCAGCCCTGCCGCATAGCCATACCGGATCACACCCAACGCGGTGCCATAACCGCCAGTCGCCAGCGAGCCGGTATTGCAATGAGTCAGCACCGATCCGCGTTCAGTCAACAGCGCTGCACCGAGTTCACCCATCCGCTGGTTGGCAGCAATATCCTCAACATGGATCGCCCGTGCTTCCGCCAACAACCGCTGCGCTGGATGACTGCACCCTGCGGCGATCACCCTTGCCATGCGCCGCAATGCCCAGAATAAATTAACAGCGGTCGGTCGAGCAGCGGCCAGCATGGCAAGATCGGTAGCAATCAGGGCCTGCCAATTTGGTGCGCTCTCGGCATAGCGGGCGCGAGCCGCCAACACCACACCATAAGCGGCGGTAATGCCGATAGCCGGCGCACCGCGAACTACCATGTCACCAATCGCCTGGGCTACTTCCGCTGCGGTAGTCAACCGTTGATAAACCAAAGCGCCTGGCAATTGACGCTGATCCAGCAGTTCCAAGGCATCTTCGCACCAGACGATAGCGCGCACTTGATCATGAGCAGGGTTCATGGGGAGTTGAATCCGGTAAGCCGTTAGGGGAAAAGATGACAAATTCAGGTCTGTTGCGATATGACGACAAGCGGGATTCTCAGCGGATTATGGCGAAAATTGCTTGCCAAAATGCCGATATAGTGCGCAAAATACGGGCATTTATTGTTGGCACAACATTTTTTGCAATTCTGACACAGTGTTGTATCATTACGCATCATGACCGGTCGGTTCGCTGCTCGCGGTAGTGACCGCTTCGGTATAAGGTGTTAAGTGGATCAGGGCGGATCAACCTAAGTTCTGGTGTCCGTGTCCCGAAATTTTGGATGTACCATGCACCGAATTTTAGTGCCTGTTTGGGAGAGTATAGCGATGAATGTGAAACTGAATAAGCTCAGCCTGGGTCTGGCTGCCTCGATGGTGCTGTTCGCCGCCCTGCCCGCGCACGCGGCGATCAACAAGTATGGCTGCATCTATGTGGTGGATCCTTTCGACAAGATCGTCAAGGATCCTTACGGCAATTGCATCCGCACCCCGTACTGGACTGCCGCAAAGAACATTCCAGAGTGCGGTGGGGTCGCGGCGGTTGAGCCACCTCCGGCAGCCGGCTCAATTGAGACCATAACGCTGGGTGCCGATGCCTTCTTCGATTTCGACCGGTATGACCTGAAACCGGCCGGTCGCGCCAGGCTGGACAAGCTGGTGGTTGACCTGCGTCGGGCCAAGTCTGTAACGGACATCCGGATCGTCGGTCACACTGACAGCAAGGGTACGGAAGAGTACAACATGCGGCTGGGCCAGCGCCGCGCCGATACTGTCGCCAGTTACCTGGCTGCCAAGGGTGTCCCCAAATCAATCATCAGCACCCGCAGCGAGGGTGAATCCAACCCGGTTGCACCCAATACCCTGCCTAATGGCAAGGACAACCCGGCGGGTCGCGCCTTGAATCGTCGCGTGGTCATCACCGTGACGGCTGCCGAGAAGGTGATCAGCCAGTAAGCTGATCGCTGGTCCCCGCATCCTCTGCGCCCCGGTTCGCCGGGGCGTTTTTTTGTGCGGTTACGATCCACCGCTATCATTCACCTCACTGTCGGGAGAGCCGTTCCGTGCTGCAAGCCATCGCTACCTTAATCAATGCCCGCTGGATCATTCCCGTCGAACCCGACGGTCTGATCCTTGAGCATCATGCGCTGGCGATCCAGGACGGACGGATTGTCGCCCTCCTGCCCCAAGACCAAGCGGCAGCCTGTTTTACGCCTGAGACCTGCCTGAATCTGGACGGGCATGTCCTGATTCCCGGCCTGATCAATGCCCATACCCATGCCAGTATGGTGCTGCTGCGTGGGCTGGCCGACGATCTGCCGCTGATGAATTGGTTGCAGAACCATATCTGGCCGGCGGAAACCCGCTGGGTGAATCCCGATTTTGTCCGCGACGGCACCCGATTGGCTATCGCGGAAATGCTGCGCGGTGGCACCACCTGTTTCAACGACATGTACTTCTTCCCGGAGGTCACCGCTGCGGTGGCGCGGGAATGCGGAATCCGCGCCTGTGTGGGCCTGATCGCGCTGGATTTTCCAACCGCTTATGCCTGCAATCTGGACGAATACTTGAGCAAGGGGCTGGCGTTGCACCAGACACTGCAAACCGAGCCGCTGCTTCATGTCGCCTTCGCCCCGCATTCGCCTTACACGGTATCAGCGCCGGCGCTGGAACGGATCGGTCGGCTGGCCGAAGATCTGGGACTTCCTATCCATATCCATGTTCACGAAACGGCTGCCGAGGTGGCGCAATTCCAGACTCAGCACGGTTGTCGCCCGCTGGAACGGCTGAATCAACTGGGGTTGCTGTCGCCACGGCTGCTGGCGGTTCACATGACCCAGCTTGAAGCTGCCGAGATCGACCGGCTGGCGGAAGTCGGCGCTCATGTTATTCACTGCCCGGAATCCAATCTCAAGCTCGCCAGTGGCTTCTGCCCGACGGCTTGGCTTGACGCTGCTGGGGTCAATGTCGCCATCGGCACCGATGGCGCAGCCAGCAACAACGACCTCGATCTCTTTGGTGAACTGCGCACCGCCGCCTTGCTCGGCAAAGGCATAGCCGGCGACGCCAGCGTCCTGCCGGCGGCGCGGGTGTTACGCATGGCGACGCTTAACGGCGCGCAAGCACTGGGTTTGGCCGGAGAAACCGGCTCGCTGCAACCTGGCAAGGCGGCTGATATTGTCGCCGTTGACCTTAGTCACCCGGAAACTGAACCGATGTATAACCCGCTCTCGCAATTGGTCTACGCGACCGGGCGCCATCAAGTAAGCGATGTCTGGGTCGCAGGCCAGCGACTCCTGGCCGACCGGCAGTTGACCACGCTGGATTTGGCGGAAGCCCTTCAACGGGCACGGGAATGGGGTACAAAGATTCGCGCGGGACACTCGGCGTAAAGTCGGCTATATGTTGGTCAAATTTGCCATCCATCCTTTCCCGCGCTCTCATTCACCTGCAAGGTAAACCCGAATATGACGGCCGCCCATCCTAATGTGGATTATCAGGAAATCGCCAAATTTGAGCAGCTCGCCAGCCGCTGGTGGGACCCGGATAGCGAGTTTAAGCCCCTGCACGAGATGAACCCGTTGCGGCTGAACTACATTACGGAACGTGCTGGCGGGTTAACCGGTCAGCAGGCGCTGGATGTCGGTTGTGGCGGCGGCATTCTGGCCGAGAGCATGGCTCTGCGCGGCGCTCAGGTGCTTGGGATCGACATGGGCGAAGCGCCGCTGGCGGTGGCTCGCTTGCACCAACTGGAATCCGGTGCAGTGCTGGATTATCGGCGTATCACCGCCGAGGAACTGGCCGAGCATGAACCGGCCAGTTTCGACGTGGTGACCTGTATGGAAATGCTGGAGCATGTTCCCGACCCGGCTTCCACCATCGCAGCGTGCGCCCGGCTGGTCAAACCCGGCGGCCATGTGTTCTTTTCCACCATCAACCGCAATCCAAAGTCCTATCTGTTCGCCATCATCGGTGCGGAATACGTCTTGCGGATGCTGCCCCAAGGCACCCACGATTTCCGTAAATTTATCCGCCCCTCGGAACTGGATCGCTGGATCCGCGCCGCTGGCCTGACCCTCCAGCATCTGACCGGTTTGCATTTCAATCCGCTTACCGGCCGTTACTGGTTAGGACCGGGGGTCAGGGTTAACTACATGGTGCATTGCCAGAGGGATCCTGGCGTATGAGAACCATTCCGCCAAGCGGTGTGCTGTTCGATCTGGACGGCACTTTGCTGGATACCGCCCCCGATCTGGCGGCGGCGCTGAATCGCTTGCGCTGTGCGCACGGCGAGTCTGAACTGCCGCTCGAAGCCATCCGTCCGACGATTTCCCAAGGATCGCCGGGGATGTTGAACCTCGGTTTCGGGCGGACTCTCGACGATCCGCTTTACCCCGCATTGAATCAACGTTTTCTGGATTTATACCGTGAGTTCATTGCGGTGGAGACCGTACTGTTCCCCGGTATGGGCGAGGTACTGGCGTACCTGGAAGCAAACTGCATCCGCTGGGGCGTAGTGACCAACAAGCCAGGCTGGCTGACGGAACCGCTGATGAAAGCCTTGAATCTCTGGTCGCGGGCAGCCTGTGTGGTCAGCGGTGATACCTTAAGCAAGCGCAAGCCGGACCCGGAACCGTTGTGGTATGCCTGTGAACAGATGGGAGTAGCACCGGGTCAGTCGCTGTATGTCGGCGATGCCGAGCGCGACATGCAAGCGGGTAAACAGGCCGGCATGATCGCGCTGGTGGCGGGTTTCGGCTATCTGGGAACTGAGGATCGACCGGAAGAGTGGGGCGCCGACGGTTTTCTGGAACAGCCGGCGGATTTGTTCGGTTGGCTGGGCGCGGTGGAAGTGGGGATCGCCACCCGCGCCCTGGACCTCAATAAATGAGGCTGGATCCGGGCCAAATCACCTCGAATACCCCGAACCACTGGGCATGGACCTCCAAGGCCACTTCTTCGAGTACCGTCTCGTTCTGACCACAAATCGGCCAGGCTCTGGCATCCATCCGGTAGGCGACATCAGCGGGATCAGAGGTTCTGGTCTCCAGATTCATGGTGTTTGCCACGGCGTTACCGATGTGAACCAGCGCCGTATCCACTGGAAACAGCTTGGCTTCCAGCGGGGTATGGTGGCATTCGACCGGTTCCCACAGACTGGCTGGCAACTCCCAGGACTTCAGCAACTCCGCGCCGACATCGGCGTGGGTGAAGCCGAGTTCCTCCTGCTCCAGTAGGTAACGCTCACCGCCCGTTTCAGCCAGCCGCCCGAGAATCTTCCAGGCGACATCCGGTATCTGGTGGACCATGACCAATTGGCCGACATCATGCAGAAGTCCGGCCACAAAACTGCGCTCGCGATGCTGGGGCTGACAGTGCGTAGCCAATACCCGCGCCGCCAGCGCACAACAGACGCTATGTTGCCAAAAGGCGTCCATATCAATGATCGCGCTGGTGATATTGCGAAACGCCTGCGCTGTGGACGTTGCTAACACCAGATGGCGTAGATCGCGGGTGCCGATTAAGGTAACGGCCTGCGCCACCGTCTCGACCCGTTGCGAACGACCGTAGTACACGCCGTTGGCTAACTTGAGTACCCGTACCGTAAGTCCAGGGTCATAGGCGATGACCTCGGCCAGCTTCGCCGACGTGCAAGCGGGGTCATCAATAAGCTGGCTAATGCGGAAATAAATATCCGGCAGGGAAAAGATGTTCGCTACATTTTTCACCAACTCACGCGGATTCGTCATTTTGGCCCCTTTTACCACGACCTGATCGTCGCATTGATAAGCTATTATTATCGTATAAATTGAGTAGCGCGGTGGCGACATGGCGAAAATAGCTGCCGCATCGCCAATGCAGTGCGCTACCGCTGATTCGGTCGCGACGACCCGCACCTGCCCAGAGGATTTCAACCATGAAAGCGATCATTCTCACTCAAATCGGTGGTCCCGATCAGTTGCGCGTCACCGAGGTGGAAACCCCGGAACCCGCTTTAGGTCAAGTCCGGGTGCGATTGTATGCCTCGGCGCTTAATCACCGTGATGTCTGGATCACCCTCGGCCAATATCCAGGCATTCGCCTGCCCTGCATTCTGGGATCAGATGGCGCCGGTGTGGTGGACCAGATCGGGCCGGAAGCTCCGGCAGATTTACTCGGCCAGGAGGTGGTGATCTACCCTGCCTATGATTGGGGTGACAATCCGCACTTTCCAAAACCCACCTTCCGGGTGTTGGGTATGCCTGATCCCGGTACTTTCGCCGAATATCTCTGCGTTCCGGCCCGCCATGTTTTTCCCAAGCCCGCGCATCTGAGTTGGGAGCAGGCAGCGGCAGTTCCGCTGGCGGGCTTGACCGCATGGCGGGCGCTGATGACCCAAGGCGCGGCGCAGCCGGGAGAAACGGTACTGGTGACCGGCATTGGCGGCGGCGTGGCAACCTTCGCTCTGAAATGGGCGGTGGCGCTGGGGGCACGGGTTTTTGTCACTAGCGGCGATTCTGCCAAACTGGAACAAGCCTGCCTCATGGGGGCAGCGGGCGGGGTCAATTACCGGGATAGCGCTTGGGCTAAACAGTTGGCCGATCTGAGCGGCGGGGTAGATGTCGTTGTGGATGGCACCGGTGGTTCGACCTTCCCCGGCTGTTTCTCGGTGCTGCGTCCGGGCGGGCGACTGGTGGTTTACGGTGCAACGGCGGGCAATCCGCCCACCGGGCTGGAAATGGCGCGGCTGTTCTTTCGGCAGGCGCAGATTATCGGTTCTACCATGGGTTCGCCGGCGGAATTCGCGGCTATGCTGCATATTGTCGCCGAACAGCGAATCGAACCGGCGTTGGATCAGGTGTTTGCGCTGGACCAGGCGGTTACGGCCCACCAGCGGCTACAGGCTGCAAAACAACTGGGTAAAATTGTGTTGCGGCAGGGTAAGCAGCAGTTGAAATAGATATAGACATATATTGACACTCATGGCAAAATAGCAGCTATGAAACTCAGTATGTGGGCTAAATCGCAAGGATTGTTGTACAAAACCGCCTGGCGGC
>NZ_CBTK010000099.1 GCF_000531125.1 Candidatus Contendobacter odensis Run_B_J11
CGGATGCTGTGCCGGCCTCCACGACCGCAGCGCCCGCCGCAGCGGTGGTTGAACCCAGGGCATCCGCGCCGCCGAACGCCACGCCTCGAAAAAAACAGGCTGTCTCCCTTCAGGACGCGGCGCGGGCCTCCACAACCGCTACGCCGCCGCCGCCGCCGTCTCTGCCAGAGGCTGAAACCCCCGAGGGGAAGGCTCCACCGCTCAAGGACGACGAACCGTTCGACACTCATGAGAGATCGTCGAACCCCACGGAATTGAGCCAAGCCGTGCGCCAGGTCTTGCACGATCTGATTCGTCACCCGCTGTTTAACCGGCAACGGGGACCGGGCTGGCGGACTGAAGAAGCGTATTGGGTGACGGCGCGTCAGTTTGCTGAACAGTTGATGGAGCAGCCTTGGGTTAAAGCGCAAGCGTTCCCCAATCGCCGCGTGATCTACCATCTTATGGGCCGCCAAGGCTTGTTGCTGCCGCACGGTTCCAACGCCGTCTGGTCGATTTTCGTCACTGATCCGGGCGAAGCCCAGGCGCGTCTGGTCCCTGCACTGAAATTGCCGGTGTGCCTGTGGGAAGGGCCGCTGGGCCTGCCGTATCAGGGACGCTTGCACTGGGAGAACCCTTGGGCTCTTGAGTAGAAATTTCGGGCTAAAAGCGCCTTGCAATCGGGTCCAAGTGATCGTACTCGAACCGCGATCCAAGCCTTTCCGCCAACCCCTTTTCCCCAAGCCCAGACCACAGGCTCCCGCTGAATTTAAAACTACATCCGGCCCGCCACCCGCCTCTCCCAACCCGCGATCCGAACACCAGCCCGATCAAACCGATACCGCCTCTGCCAAGTCCATGCCGCAGGTCGAGTACAGGAAAAAACGCCGGATTGCTCCACCACCGACCGGCGGCGAGAAGAACGGTTAGTGGGCTTGATCACGAGGAGAGGCTCAGACTACCACGACATAGTGTGATGTTGCCGCCGCTTCAGGAGGGTGGCTACCCGCGCTAGACCCTCCACCCGGGAGTTGCACGACACCGACCGGACTGGGCCTAGCCGAGTGCCCTGCCGACCCCAGGTTTGGGTAAGCAGCCATCCGCCCCACAGGTCCTGGCGCAGATCGACCTCGTAATAGCGAACGCCCCGCGCTGTGTGTTTTTCCCAGCGCAGTCGAATACCTTGGTTCATAGGTTGCTCATTGAACGACCGTCAAGAGATACCAAAGGTTACCCTTTGACTAAAATGTAACTTTTAAGTTATACTAAAAGTGATTTAGCGAACACTGCTCACTGCGGCTACGCCCGCTTGAGGTTTTCAAGTCGGCAAGCCGGTCTTTCTACCCATCTGCGGGTACACCACTCAACTCGCGCCCCGTTATTGTTGCCATGTGGCAACATATAGTTATCTAACGGCCTGTCGGGCTTTCTAAAGTAACTGATTAACACTACTTCGGACAGTTTTGGCGATCACCATCAACAAGTTAGCCTTCATCGGCATCATGAAATTCAACTCAGGGTTTGACCGGAGTTCGATAAAATAACTCGTTGATTTTACTTGATCTGTGGCGGTTGCTTGAAGCTTTTATTTTTCAAGGGGTTTCACGCACCAATACCCCTTCCGTCCACGAGGCTGAAAGCCAAAACTGCCCGAACCATTGAAAATTAGTTTTTTATAATCAATTAGTTGAACTAATAATCTGGAAGGCAGCTAGTGCTGGCTTGCGACATCATAAAATTTAGATTGATCAATCATCTTGATTTTCAACTAGGATCGAAGATTGCCGCTACCGTAACATCTTCATAAACGGGTATCACTTAAAGCCTACCATGCACTTTCATTCACATAAGGAAAATATGACCCAAGTAATCGCAGTGGCCAACCAAAAAGGCGGTGTTGGGAAAACTACCGTGGCAGTAAATCTAGCGCGGGCTTTGCAGTTAATGGGGCAACGAGTATTAATTGTGGATTCCGATCCGCAGGGATCAGCCCGCGATTGGTATCAAGCAAGCCAAAACCAAGGCTATGACATGCCTGTAGTAGTCGGTGTTGACCGACCAGTCCTGGAAACCAGTATCCAAAAACTGCGGGGGGCGTTTGACACAATCCTGATCGACGGAGCTGCCAAACTTCAGGATATGACCATCTCGGCGATCAAAGCGGCTGATTTCGTACTCATCCCCGTGCAACCTTCAGCTCTAGATATCTGGGCGGCCGAGGACCTGGTCGAGTTGATCAAAGCTCGACAATCCATCACCAACGGTAAGCCTCTGGCAGCTTTCTTGGTAAGCCGACAGATTGTTGGTACTCGTCTGGCAAACGATGCCAACAGCGCACTCGAAGCGCTCAATCTGCCTATCTTGGCCGCACGGACCACCCAACGAGTGGCCTATGCCGAATGCATGAGCACCGGTAGCACCGTCCTTGATCTAGAATCGAATGGTCTCGCAACCAGTGAGATCAAAGCCATTTTGCAAGAGTTGCAAACTTTGATCTCGACTTTGCTGGAAGGATAAATCTATGCCTAGGAAGCCCTCACTGGCCGAAACCGCGACACGACCGATGGGTCGAAATCGTCCTGCGTCGATGGAAGAACTGATTCAATCCATCCAGCAGCCGGTATCTGACCTCGCTGTGCAACCTCGGGTACTACCCATCGACAATCTGAAGCAAGGCCGCTATCAGCCACGGCAAGCTATGGATGAACCAGATATCGACCTAATCCGGCTTGCGGACAGTATCCGCGCACTAGGACTCATCGAACCCATTGCCGTCCGGCCACTACCAGAACCGGAAGGTCATTTTGAAATTCTAGCAGGTGGTCGACGCTGGCGAGCGGCTCGGCTGGCAGGGTTAGCTGAAGTAGCGGTGATCGTTCATGCTGTAGATGACCAAACTGCCGCCGCCATGGCACTCGTTGAGAATCTGCAGCGACAGGATCTCAATCCTCTAGAGGCGGCAACTGCCATGCAGCGACTTCGAGAGGAATTCAAGCTTTCTCAAGACCAACTAGGCCGACTATTAGGCATATCCAAGTCGATGATCAGCAGGACTCTGGGCTTGTTGTCGCTACACAAAGAAGTACAGATGCTGCTCAGGACGAATCAGTTGGATGCAGGCCATGCCAGAGTGTTGCTCACTTTAGCGCCGGAAGAACAAATTGGCTTAGCCAGACAAGCAATTGCGAAAGGATGGTCGGTGCGGGAACTTGAACAGCGCAAGGCGGATCTAGCTATCCAACGGGAATCTTCCCGACCTAACTCGCTTAAGGTGCCCCTTGATCCTGATCTTCGACATTTGGAATCTCTAATAGGCTCGTGGCTTGCCACGCCAGTCCGGCTTACAACCCGCAAGACAGGAGAAGGTTTTATCACGATTTGCTTTGCAAGTGCCGACGAATGTACTGGTATCCTGCAGAAAATCGGTTTTAATTTGGAAAAATTATAGCTATAGAGTGTTGTTGCCACGTGGCAACAAATAGAGGGCTGGTCAAGGAGTTTTTTCTAAATGGAGTCAACCACAAGTTAAAAATCCCCGCGTGCAAAAATTGCGGTCCGCGATCCACACTGCTCCGGGTGGGCTCCGTTCCAACATCGCCGCCGCAACGCCCGTTCTTGGGGGTAGGCATCGGTACTGGGCTCCCGCTCAGTGATCACGTCCAGAGCGGGATCAAACATCACCAACGCCTTACCAAGCAATGGCGTGGCCGTTGAGCCGCACGTCTCAGCGAGGCGATGTTCCCGTCCAGAATCTTGTCCCGGTACCCCGCCAACAACCCCGAACGTGCTCCACCCACCTCCGTGATTAATGCTGCGACCTGTTCGGCGCTGGTGCGCACTAGCGCCGAACAGGCGCTCGGCTCCACACCATTGAGTTTGTTGTAGACCGATTTCACCGACACTGTCGTTGGAGAGCCTTCGGTCGCAGCGGCTCAGAACCCGCTCAGTGTAGCCCCTGACCTCCCTTTGGAGCGAGCCGTCTTCAACAGTCCGGAATCCATATTGAGCCACCTTTTTATGGGCAATGAATGGTGCATCTAGCGCAGCCGTGGCCTGGAAAATGCTTACATTCGGCGTTTCCGACCTGATCCGAAAGAGCCAAGATGAACCAGACCGCAGTTCCTGCCCTATCACGCGCTTTCACGCCCTTTAGTTGCACGGCTAGCCGCTGCAAACGCGCTATCCGAACCCACCGTTATTGACAGTATCATGTAGCAATAATCAGTCGCGATCGCGGCATCGTCCCGTTTAGGATGTATCCTGTTGAGAATCCGAAAATTACTGAATTGATCAATAATGAACGCCTTGTGCTGTGACAATCAGGCAGGGAATGCTGGAATACGCAATTCACAACTCGTAAGGCTCTCGCCATCACTCACTCCATGAACAATCTCCTTCCCGGTACGCCCGTCGTCGCTCGCGGCCTGCAATGGGAAGTCATCGAATGTGATTCCGCCGGCGAGCAGCAGCGCTTCCGGCTGCGCTGCGTACAAGGCGCGTTGCGGGGTCAGGAAATGGATTTGCTGTCACCGTTCGAGACCATTGAACCCTTGAGCCGGGCGCTGGAGCCGGCCAAAGCGGGTTTGTTGCGCGCTTGGCGGTTATACCACCAGGCGTTTTTGCTGGAACAGGCGTTGGGGTCTGATGCGCTACTGGCGGTGCAACCGGGTCGACTCGATCCAGCACCCTACCAGTGGGTGCCGGTGATGCGGGCCATCCAGATGAGCCGCCCACGCTTGTTGCTGGCCGATGGCGTGGGCTTGGGAAAAACCGTGCAGGCCGGGTTGGTGTTGACCGAGTTGCTGGCGCGACGGCGCGCCCACCGGATTCTGATCGTGTCGCCTGCTGGCCCACTGCTGAATCAGTGGCGGGAAGAAATGCACCGGCGCTTTGGCGTGCGCTTTCAGGCGATCACCGACTGGGGGATGCTGGAGGAAAAGCGCCGGGAATTGCTGCTGGGCGCGAATCCGTTTGATGCGGTGGCGTTGTGCCTGCTGTCCATCGATTTCGCCAAGCAGGAAAAGGTATTGCAAGACCTGGAGCGGGCCAGTTGGGATGTGGTGGTTATCGACGAGGCGCACCACTGCATTGGGATGGGAAACGCCGGTGATCGAGAGGATTCGCAGCGGCGACGCTTGGCGGAGGTGCTGGCCCGCCAAGCTGACGCCCTGCTGCTCCTGACCGCAACCCCGCACGATGGCTACGACGCGCATTTTGCTTCGCTGATGGAATTGCTGGATCCCAGTCTCGTGGATGGCCGGGGCGCACTGCGGGGAGATGCCTATCGTCGGCATGTCATCCGTCGTTTGAAGCGTCATCTCACCCCGGCGCTGGCCGGTGATCAGATCCAGTTCCATGAGCGCGAGGTGCTGCCGCGCCGGGTGGCCGTGGATGGCCAGACCCATCCCCACTATGCAACATTCCAAACCGGGCTGCTGGCGGTGCTGACACCCTGCCTGCGGCAAGCAGTGCGGAAAAAGCGCTATGGCGAGGTGCTGGCGTTTGTGTCGCTGCTCAAGCGTTCGGTGTCCACGGTGCAGGCGTGTCGAAATACGCTCGACGTGATTGCTCGGCGCTACGCTGAACTGGAACACTCCGGTCAGGAACAGCAGGAGTCACGTCGGCAGCGCTTGAAGACCTTGCGGGACTACCGCCGCCGGTTGGAGCGGTATGGCGCGCTGTCGTATGAGGAAGAACAGGATCAGTCTGCTCTGGAGGCGGAAGATATTGCGGCGGAACTGTTCACCGCCGACCCGGAGGCGCTGGAATCCGCACTGCACGACCTGCAACGCACCGTGCGCCGCGAGCGCGATCACTTGACGCGGTTACAGACCTTGCAGGACGGCCTGCAGGAACTATTGCGTCTGGCGCAGATCGCCGAGGCCGAAGACCCTAAGTTGGCGCAACTCATCGCCGAAATTCAGGCGATCCGCGCCGATGAACCGCAGGCCAATATTCTCGTTTATACCGAATACACCGACAGTCAAACTGCCGTGCTGGAATGGTTGCGGCGAACTTGCACTGCTGGGCAACTGACCGGCGAGGTGCTGGCGATCAGCGGGATGGATCCAGAGCGCGTTCGCACCCAAATCACCGAGCGGTTTGGCGTCGAGGACCGCATCATTCTGGTCAGCACCGACGCCACCGCCGAAGGTTTGAATCTGCACCGGCATTGTCATCATCTGATCCATGTCGAGTTGCCCTATAACCCGAACCGTCTGGAGCAGCGCAACGGACGCATCGACCGTTACGGGCAAACTCAAATCCCCCGGGTGCGTTACCTCTATCTGGGCGGCACCTTTGAGGAGCGGCTGTTGTGGCGACTGGTGGCCAAGTACGAGAACCAGCGCCAGACCCTGACCTTTATGCCGAATACCTTGGGACTGGTCACGCAAGAGACGCATAGCGCCACCGTCCGCTTATTGGAAGGCTTGGCCAACGAAGATCAGCAGTTGTTCCAGGGCATCCCCGCGCCACAGACCTTGAGTGAAGCGGAACAGGATGATCCGAATCAGCCGGCGTATCGCGAACTACTGGCCGAGATGGAACGCGCCTTGGGCGGGTATCGGCAGACCGTGAAAAACCCGGTTTGGCTCGGTGAGGGCGGTTTGAACGCCGAAACCCGCTGGGCCGAAGTGGCGACGACCGCTCAAATCCAGGGAGCAAAGTTGGCAGCGGTGGATCTCAACGAGTTCGTGTGTACGGCCGTCGAGGGCGCGGGTGGCCGGAGAACCGTGGACGCCGACGGTGTGTGGTCGCTGGTGTTGCCGCCGGATTGGACCCACGGCTTGCAGGCGCTCGATGGTTACGATGAAGACCACCGCACCTTACGCATCACCCTCGATCCCCGTCAGTTCAGTGATCGCCAACAGCGCCCGTTGGGGTTTCTGGGGCGGGCGCATCCCCTGGTGCAGCGAGCCATCGAACGAGTGCGCAATGTCCAGTTCGCCGGTTCGCGGGGGGCATTAGAACAGCGGGTGAGCGCGGCGCGGATTGACGCCGGTGAGCCGGCGCTGTTGTGGACGTTTCTTTGTACCGTGCAGAGCGGCGTGGGCCGGGAATATGAGCGGGTGCTGGCGGTGCGGGTGAACGCGACCGGGGAACCGCAGGCGATTCTGGAACCCGGCGCGTGGGAAGCGTTGACGACGCCCGACCGGGCAATTCCTACCGCAGACGTTTGGGAGCGCTGGTTTGCCGCGTGGGGTTGGGCGCGGCAGGACGCCGCGACCGAGGCAGCGGCGCACGCTTTTCAGGCGCTGGTGGCGGATTTCGGGAACACGCTGACCGCAGCGCTCGATAGCCAACAGCACGAACTGGCGCAGTGGCTGACCCAACGCACGACGGCGTTGTGCGGCATCCCTGAAGCACGGCAAACCGATCTGTTTATTAACGGTTCTGCCCCGCCGACGGCTGCGCCCACCGATCCCGTGGCGCGGTTGCGGGCATTCAGCGCCGATCTGCATCATTCTCCAGCGCACCGCCGGGAAGCGGATGGGGTGTTGCGGTTGTACGACCGGCGCTTGACCGACATCGCCGCCCGCCGCCGTTATGCAGTACACCCGCCGTTTTTGTTGGGGTTGCTGATGCTGATTCCGGGCGAAGGAAACTGAGATGGCCCTGAACCTGCGCGATTGCACGTTTTTCGGGCCGGCGCTGCCGGAGACCTTCGTCAAGTATCAGTTGGAAGAACGCTTGCGCCGGGCCGAGATGTTGCCGGCGCTGACCGGCGAGGCGGGCCGAACGCTGACGGCGCAATGGGAGGTTTACCGGCGCAAGTTGCGGGCCTTGGGCGAACAGGGCGGCGAGCGGCGAGTGTTTTCCCATGTCATCGAACCGTTATTGACCGTGTTGGGTTATGCCGACGGTCAGCGGGCGGAGCCGGTGGTGACTCGGGAGGGTGAAGAAGAGGGCGGCTATCGCTTGCGCGCGGCTGACGACCAAGCCGCCTTGCGAGTGTGGACGGTGGAAGCCGGGATCGATCTGGATGCGCCCAATCGGCGAGGCCGGGTGTTCCGCTTCAGTCCGAGTCAGGTGGCATGGCGGGTGTTGCTGACCCAGCGTGAGCGCGTCGGTCTGTTGACCGACGGCGAAGAACTACGCCTGCTGTTGAGTGATCCAGCCGGGCGGGACAGCTACTTGCTGATTCGGCTCGACCGCGCGGGCGGCTGGCGGGCGGCGCGGACCGTTCCCGATTCCTTCCGGTTGTTGCGAGCGCTGGCGTCACCGTCCGGGATCGCGTTACTGCCG
This sequence comes from Candidatus Contendobacter odensis Run_B_J11, assembly GCF_000531125.1. Classification (GTDB taxonomy): domain Bacteria; phylum Pseudomonadota; class Gammaproteobacteria; order Competibacterales; family Competibacteraceae; genus Contendibacter; species Contendibacter odensensis. Next base: position 8,227 of record NZ_CBTK010000099.1, read on the forward strand.
GAGCTGATCGAGCAGGCGCGGCTGGCGCAAACCACCGTGACCCGCAAGTTGCGCCAGCTGGCGCGGGCGTTGTGGCATGAAGGGCTGGTGCTGATTTGCCGGCTGTTGTTCATCCTCAAATGCGAAGCCAGCCCCGATCCGGCTCGGGCGTTCAGTTTTGCCAGCACCAGCCTGTGGCGCAATACCTACTCGCCCAGTACCGCTCTGGCCGGATGCTGTCGGCGGGTGCTGGATCAGGGGGCGGATAGTGGCCGCTTTCTGGAAGATGGCTTGCGGGCGCTGTTTCGGCTGTTCAGCGTGGGGCTGGAAAGCACGGAATTGACTATCACCCGCCTGGGTGGGGTGCTGTTCGGCGAGCAGTCCACGCCGCTGCTGGATCAGTGCCAGTGGGGGGAACGGGCGGTCGCTCATCTGTTGGACTGCCTGCTGTGGACGCCGGCTGATGGCCGCGCTGAACGGGAGCGGGTGCATTACGGGACGCTCGATGTGGAGGATTTGGGGCGGGTGTATGAGGCGCTGCTGGAGTTGGAGCCGGGGATTGCCGCTGAACCGATGTGCCGGTTGCGGCGCGCCAAGCTGGAAGTGGTCGCGCCCTTGGCCCAGGGGGAACGCTATCGGCCGGTGGCGCCGACGCCGGACGTGGACGCTGAGGAGGACGCCGATGCTGAGGACGGCGATGAGGAGGCCGAGACCGGGCGGGGGAAGAAAACCGCTGTGCAGTGGATTGAGGCGATTCCGTCCGGGCGGTTTTTTCTGCGGGTGGGGTTGGGGCGCAAGGCCAGCGGATCGTATTACACCCCGCATCCTTTTGTGCGCTTTCTGGTGCAAGAAATGCTCGATCCGCTGATTGCGGCCCGCAGTCCGGCGGAAGACCCGCAACCGGTGGCGTTGTTGTCGATCAAGGTCCTCGATCCGGCGATGGGCAGCGGGCATTTTCTGGTGGAAGCGTGCCGGTATCTGGGTCAGGCGCTGTATGCCGCCTGTCAGGCTTGCGATCATCGGATGGCAGAGGCGGAAGCGGCGGCAGAAGCGTGCGCTGATCCGGTTCAGCAGGCGACGTTACGGCAAGCAGCCGCCGCTTGGCAGGCGCGGTTGACGGCGTTGCCTGACCCCGATCAGGAAGTGATGGCGTATTTGCCGAGCCGGGTTCCCGAGGGTCAGAGCGCCGGCCCGGCGCAACGCAAGGCTGAGGCGTTATGTCGGCGGTTGGTCGCGGTGCATTGCCTGTACGGGGTGGACAAGAACCCGCTGGCTGTGGAACTGGCGAAGCTGGCGTTGTGGCTGGAGTCCTACGCCGAGGGCTTGCCGCTGACTTTTCTCGATCATCGCTTGCTGTGCGGCGATTCGCTGACTGGGCCGTTCGCCGATCATCTGCTGACCTATCCGGTCGATGGCGAGCCGTTGGCGGACTTGCTGCAAACGGAATTGGCCGGGGCGTTGAAGGCGGGACTGACGGCGGCGCTGGCGCAGGTGCAGGATTTGGAGGCGACGCTGGGCCGGGAATATGGGGAGATTCAGCAGAAGCAGGCGGCGAAGCGGCGGTTGGATGCGGCGCTCCAGCCCTTCAAAACGCTGGCGGCGGCGTGGAGCGGGACGGCCATGCGCGGCGCGGGGGAACACAATCTGGCCTGGCTGGAGTTGTTGAAAACGGTCGTGGTGGGTGGTGGCGATGAGGCGGAAGTGCGGGCGGCTTATCCGGCTCTGGAGGAGTTGAGTGCGCTGGGTCGGGAGAGCGTGGCTTACGATTTGACGTTCCCGGAAGTGTTTTATCCCGATGGGACGCTGGAGCGGACCGGCGGCTTTGATGTGGTGTTGGGAAATCCGCCGTGGGATGCTGTTCAGCCGCTGGCCAAAGAATTTTTCGCCGCCTTCGATTTACGGATTCTGGATGCACCGACCCGCCGAGAACGCGCTGCTATTGAAAAAACCTTATTGCAGAACACACTGATTAAAGACCGCTATACAAAATATCTGGACCAGTTTGATAGTCTGAAGCGGTTATTTGAAAATTGCTACAGCCGGGTGAACCGACAAGCTAGTGGTCAGCCAAGTGGCGCAGTAATGAATTTATGGCAAGTCTTTGCCGAGCGAGGAATGGAATTACTACGTATGAATGGAAGAATCGGCTGGATATTACCATCGGCATTCCACGCCAATCAAAGTGCTACAGGGATACGAGAATTATATCTTCGAGAAAATAAAGTAGAATGTTGCTATTCCTTTGAAAATCGCCGAAAGCTTTTTAACATTCACTCTAGCTTTAAGTTTGCTACTGTGGTAGCACAGCGAAGTTTACAAGGTACACAGGAGTTTCAGTGCGCTTTCTATTTGCATAATTTGGAATGGCTATTTAATGAAAAATTACCGTTAATTTATACTAAAGATTTTATCAGAATAACTGGCGGCAGTTATTGGAGTTTTCCTGAACTTAGACAAACTATTGATGTTGAATTACTGAAACTTTTTTATAATAATACTACTTTAATAGCCGATTTATTTATAAAAAACAATATAATGTTAGGCAGGGAATGCCATATGACTGATGATGCTCACCGTTTTATTCAAATAGATACAGTATTTTTTAATGGGGAAGATTCACGGAATATTGATATTGCTGATACAATAAGATTACAAGGCTATCTCACACTCCATGAAGGCAAAACTTTTCATCAGTACACGGATCATTGGGAAGATCGCCCCCGCTACCTCGTTAGTCTGAAAAAAATTGCGGACAAGCTGGATTGGATAAAGGCAGCAAGCTATTACAGACTGGCTTTTCGAGCGATAGCAAGCTCAACCAACGAACGGACAGCCATTTTTGCACTTTTGCCTGGTGGCGTCATTTTTGGAAATTCTGCTCCCTGTGAACGACAGCCCGACCAACGCCCTAATGTAAAGGCGTTATTGGTAATGGCGCTGGCCAATACCTTTGGATTCGATTGGGCGCTGCGGCAAAGAACATCCGCTAATGTCAATCTATTCATTCTAAACGGCTGTCCCGTTCCCCCGATTTCTGAAACGGCTGCCCATTTCCTCGCCCACTCCGCCCTCCGCCTGGCCTGCAATCACACCGGCTATGCCCCGCTCTGGCAGGAACAACTGGGCGATACCTGGTGGGAATCGACGTTCCCGCCCACCTGGCCGGTGCTGGCTACCGATGACGAGCGCTGGATCGTGCGGGCCGCGATGGATGCCGTCGTTGCCCAAGCCTACGGCCTGAATCGCGAGCAGTATCAACACATTCTCGCCAGTTTCAGCCACCGCAGTTATCCCGCCGCGCCCGCGCGGTGTCTGAACGCCTTTGACGAATTGCAGCAGAACGGGCTGACCGCCTTCACCCGCCAGCGCGATCCCTACTGGGACATCCCGCTGAATGAGGCGCTGCCGCAACCGGTCATTAACTTGCCGTTACCCACGGACGAAGAAGCGCCCACCGAGGGGCCGTTCTTTGATCGCAAGGGACAGGGAGCGTTGCTCCAGCCCGATTTTGGCCCCCTGTTTGAGAATGCGGCTCGTCCAGAGGAACCCCCTGCGCCCCGTCGCCCCCGTGCTGTCGCCTGGGATGACGAAACCTATCAACTCATCACCCTGCTGCTGGATGAACGCGAGGTCATTGCATCCGCCGACGCCCAGGAACTTACCGGCCTCGATGCCGCTGCCGTGCGCCCCTACCTGCAACGTCTGATCGATGACGGCAAGGCGATTCTCGAAGGGCAGCGTCGGGGGGCGAAATATCGGAGAAGTCGATGAACCCCCATCAATTCAAACGCTGGCTGGCTCAACAAGGCGCGACCTTTCAACCTGGGAAGGGCGGACACCTCAAAGTCTTCCTGAATGGCCGCCAGTCGGTCTTACCGATGAGTTCTGGCGAACTCAAGAAAGGTACGCAGGAAAGCATCAAGAAACAGCTTGGACTGAAGGAGTAAGCAAACATGATCAACCTGGATTACCCGGTACATCTGGAGGCTGCTGAGGAAGGCGGCTTCATCGTGACATTTCCCGATGTCCCCGAAGCGATCACCCAAGGCGAGGATGAAGACGAAGCGCTTATGCGGGCGGTCGATGCGTTGGAAACTGCGTTCTCGTTCTACATTGATGACCGCCGTCCACTCCCGGTTCCCTCCGAAGCCGCCGGGCGACCGGTCGTGCGTCCTTCGACGTTGGAAAGCGCCAAGCTGGCGTTGTACGCGGAAATGACCGCGCAAGGGGTTCGCAAAGCTGAACTGGCGCGGCGACTGGGCTGGCACTTGCCACAAGTGGATCGGCTATTCAATCTGAAACACGCCTCCCGCCTTGATCAAATTGAAGCCGCCGCCCGGGCTTTGGGGCGCCGGGTCAATGTCACCTTGTCTGTCTAGCCCATAAGACGGGATTCAACGCCCGCAAAAAATTTCATAACTCACTGCTAAAACCGGAAGATATGCAGCTAATACCTATAAAAATCTCTCGATAACAAAAGGTTGCTATTTCGCAATTCCCGCGAAAATATGAAATCACCGGAAGGCTCCCCATGCCGTTGCACCCCATCGCCGTTGTCGGTGACTGAAATCTGGGCTACGCCGACAAGGGACAGTTACGTTTCATCGAGGCTGATCAATTGGCCGGGGATAAACTCCAAATCAACAATTATCCAGGTCTTCCCATCGGTGCTACGCGCCGCGATCTTCACTCCCAGTTCGTGATAGTGCGCCTCGCGCGCCGCTTCATAGAAGCTTCCATCTTCGAGAACGAGTTGAATATCTCCCAACTCACCGGGATCGTCGCGCAAGATCAGGGTGAGCAGATCCAGATCCAGGTTGCGGATACGCCCCTCAAACAGGCGTAGCTGGACAGCGTGCTGTTGCTTCAACTCGGTCAGTGCAGTGCGGATCTTTTTTGAGGAAGCCCGAGTCAATCGGTAGGGTTGACGCAGATAGCCCAGCATAGTGCCTGAGACTTCTACCGTGGTGACTGGCCCCGTTGAAGCGGGCGCCAGACGGCGCAGGGCCTCCAGGATCGCCAGCGATTCTTCACCGGCGTGCTTGAAATCTTCGGTCGGAGAGACCGCCCAGTCGAGACCGGCCTTCAGCAAACTCCAGCCGTGCGTGCGCAGTGCTTGGCGGCTACTCAACTCACCATCGCCTAATGGTAAAACCGCTTGCGTTTCATCCGGGGTACGGGGGGCATGAAATGACAAATCAAGGCTACCGTAACCAAGTCGCTGCAGTGATAACCCATACAAGGCCCGTAACCATTCAGGCAGCCGTCCGCTATTGTCCGCCCGCTGATCGCGCGCCAGCCACTCGAAGATCGGCTTCAGCGCGGTCTGGGCGATATCAGCCACCGACCCCAGCGCGGCAGCCGGCACCGAGCCAGCCCGGATTTGATCGCCCTTCAACTTGACTCGGAGTGCGGGTTCAAGCTGCGGTAAGAGCATCGTTCCCGATTCGGGCAACGCATCCGGAGGCAGTTGCGCCGGTTGGATGCCGAAGGCTCGTCGCGGCCTGGCGTCGGTCATATCCACGTCAACCAACCACATCGACCCACGCAACAACGCTTCATGGACGGTTGTGCTGCCTTCTTTCAGTTCCTTAATGGTATTTTCTGCCGTCGTGACCACGAGGAAGCGCTGCAATCGTTCGTCCTCCAGGTCCTCCACCAGATAGGCCAGCACCAGCATCTGCGCCGGTGTGCGTGCGGTAAAGATGCACGGCCCGTCAAGCCCCGCCAACGAAAAAAAGTAGGGGAATTTTCATTGCTCCACCGCGACCGACTTATCCTCTGACCGTCGCCTGACTTCCTGCCGCGCCCAACTCGCACGGTGGTGGTCCAGGTCTTTGCAGAGGAGCGCTTGCCCATGAAGGTCGGTGATGACGTACTTGAGGAACTGTACCGGGATTTACTCAAGGTCGATGCGGAATGGTCGATCCATACTCCAACCGGATTCACCTGGTGGGCTGACCCGCACGCCCAGCACATCGACCTCCTTGGCGAGGTTGGCGGTCCAGATGACGAGGTTGGCGTCCTGGTGGCGGTGCGTACCGAGCTACTTCGGGAACTGGTGCTGGACGATCTGGCGGCCAGCGCCCTCAACAGTCGGCTGATGGCGTTCGCCAGTCTGACCGGTCCGGTCTATGACCCGACGACCCGCACGTTGAGTCTGTCTTCGCTGATGGCGATCCATGAGGACACCCGCCGATGGATGCCCCGCCTCCTGAGCATCGCCGCGCTGTTGCAGATTAACGAAACCCGCCGCCTGAGTCCGGAACTGGCGACCTTACTCCAGGCCGAAATTGCCGCCAGCGGTCCCCCGCAGCGGGGTCAGCGTCCGGAACCCGACGAGATGGCCGAGGTCGTCCCCCGGCTCCTTGCTCCGCTGGGTTGTCAACCCAGTCGGTGGCAGGACGCCGAGTTTGCCGACACGCTGGAGCGTTATCTGCAACAACCGCCCGCGCTGCTCGCGACCGGCGAGGATAACGGGTTCACGGTCGAGTTTCCGTATGGCGACCAAACCTCACTGTTTCAGGCGATGGCCGATCAACCGCATCCTGCCTATGGCAATGGCCTGTTCGTGCTGCAATCCTTCCCGGTCGGCCACCTGAGCAATGACGAAGGGATTCGCCTGGCACTGGCCCTGAATGCAGTGGAATTGGCCGAAAGGCCGTTCGGTTATGGACTGGGCAGCTATTGCTACCAGCGAAATCTCCTGCACTTTGTCAGCTTCTTTCCGAACCTCACCCATAGCCCCGGCTTGTTACCGAATCTCTATTTCGCCGCTGCCCAACGCGCCCGGGCGTTATCGATCCGTCTGATGCAACAAGACTGGACTGCTTCCACGGTGGACAACTCCGGTCCTTGGTGGGTACCGAAACCCAAGCAGCACCACTGTACTCGGAAGCCATCTTGACTCAGACAGAAAATTCCCCTGATGAGCGATTAGCGCGACAACCATCGGCAAAAAATTCAAAGACACCCATTGGAGAAACTCATGGCGGCAAATCCCTCTGCTGATGTTCATCGCCCAGCCGATTTAATCACTTTTTTATTAGAGATGGCTGGGAAAATATTGGTCGGAATAATCAGTTTATTTCGATATGTAAGGTTAAAACCCCAGCAGTTCCCGGTCTCTTGAAAAGCTCAATTTAATCAATGTATTATAGAAGGTGTTTG
>NZ_CBTK010000100.1 GCF_000531125.1 Candidatus Contendobacter odensis Run_B_J11
CACGACGCTCTTCCGATCTGCGGCTTGCGGTTGCGGGTCACGGTACTCACGGCGGACGTGGCGGATTCAGGGTTCGGAGCGCCAGCGCCAGCGCCGGTTCGGATCATGCCGGAATCGCGCCCGGTCCCGCCGCCGGTTGTAACTCCGGTTGCAGTTCACAACAACCCCATACTGGATCCTGAACCCAGGATTTCAGCGTCTGATGAAACCTGTCCGCTGATTGATCCGTGGGGGCGGCGCGAGCCGGTTCTGGGTTGGCCGGTCCGTTTCGACCAACCCTCGGAACCATCCCCGGCGGCGGTGGCGGCGCATTCACCGGCGCTGGAATCCTTACCGGTTCCAGAGCAGCCGACTCCAACTCCGCCGCGCCCCGCAGCGCCCAGCCTGCTGGAAGCATCGCCCACTCCACGCCCCGCAGCGCCCATCCTATTAGAATCATCGCCGCCGCTTGGTCTGGATCAGCACACCTGGATTCCCCAGCAACCCGCTGTGTATCTGCGAGTGATAGGCATTGCCCTGCAACGGCTGTCGGTCTATGCGGCAGCGGGTATCAGCGACTGGCGGATCGGCTTTAGCCGCGCCGGCGGGCTGGTGCTGAGCGGGCATCCCGACGCTGCCGCCTGGTTGCGGGTAGACAGCGCCGACCGGCTGTTCGGGGATGTGGTGGGACTGGCGGCGCCGTTGGACTTGCCGGGGATCTGGCGACCGTTCCCGGATCTGGAACTGGAACTGGAGTTTCATACGGCGCCATCACCGATGACTACGCACTATCTGGGTTGGGTGCGGTTGCCGGTCGCGCTGTCACTGCCAGTACCGCGTGGGCGAGCGGTCAGCTTCGGACGTGGTTCCGAGGCGGACATTGCACCCCGCCTGCTGGCCGATCCCCGGGCGCTGCGCTGGGACGGCAACGCTAACAAAACGGTGGGTATCAACGCCGAGTATCTGGGGTTATCGCGGCGGCATTTGCTGGTGCAGGCCCGCCGCGACGACTGGTGGGTCCAGGTGGAAAGCCAGAATATGCCGGTCTATCAGTTGGCGGCATCGGGCGATCTGCTGGATGTACTCAATCCGGGACTTAATACCGCAACCACCGCCAAACCCGGTGAATTGCTGGTGGTGGGAGGGTATGTGCTGGCGTTAGGTGAGGTGGGATGAATGCGGGAGCATGCAAGTGAAGCGGGTGGTGAACTGGTTTTAAGCGGCAAACAATGCTTAGATGATCGTCCTTTCGCCAACTATTCGATGCTAAACCGCAATGGCTCAATACATTTTTACCATGAACCGCGTGGGCAAAGTTGTACCGCCCAAGCGGGAAATTCTCAAGGATATTTCGCTGTCGTTCTTTCCCGGCGCCAAAATTGGCGTACTGGGGCTGAATGGCTCTGGCAAATCAACCCTGCTACGAATTATGGCCGGGGTGGATGCTGATTTTCTCGGCGAAGCCCGCCCCCAGCCGGGGATCCAGATCGGCTTGCTGTCCCAGGAACCGCAACTCGATTCCACCAAGGACGTGCGCGGCAACGTTGAAGAAGCCGTCGCGCCGATCAAGCAGGCGCTGACCCGGCTGGATGAGGTGTACGCCGCCTACGCCGATCCGGATGCCGACTTCGATAAACTGGCCGCTGAACAGGCGGATCTGGAATCCTACCTCCATGCCACCGACGGCCATAATCTGGATCGCACTCTGGGCGTCGCCGCCGATGCGCTGCGCCTGCCGCCGTGGGAGGCCGATGTCAACCGGCTGTCTGGTGGCGAACGTCGCCGGGTGGCGCTGTGTCGGTTGTTGCTGTCCAAACCGGACATGCTGCTGCTGGACGAGCCGACTAACCACCTTGATGCGGAATCGGTGGCCTGGCTGGAACATTTTCTTCAGGATTATCCCGGCACCGTGGTGGCGGTCACTCACGACCGCTACTTCCTTGACAACGTGGCCGGCTGGATTCTGGAACTGGATCGCGGGCGCGGCATTCCGTGGGAAGGCAATTACTCGTCGTGGCTGAATCAGAAGGAACAGCGGCTGGAAGTCGAGGAGAAACAGGAGAGCGCCCGGACCAAGGCGATGAAAGCGGAATTGGAGTGGGTGCGTTCCAATCCCAAGGGTCGCCACGCCAAGAGCAAAGCCCGCGTGGCGCGATTCGAGGATCTGGAATCGCAGGAATTCCAGAAACGCAACGAAACCCAGGATTTGTACATTCCACCGGGGCCACGGCTGGGCGAATTGGTGATTGAGGCCACTGATTTGTGCAAGAGCTTCGGCGATTTGTTGCTGCTGGATGGCCTCAGTTTCAATCTGCCCAGGGGCGGGATTGTCGGCGTTATCGGTCCGAACGGTGCCGGCAAAACCACGCTGTTTCGGATGCTGGTTGGCCAGGAACAACCGGATAGCGGCAGCTTGCGGATTGGCGGCAGCGTCAAGCTGGCCTATGTCGATCAATCCCGCGACAGTCTCTCCGCCGATAAAACCGTCTGGCAGGAAATCTCCGAGGGGGCGGACATCATCACCATCGGCACCTATCAGATTAACTCGCGAGCTTATGTTGGGCGCTTCAACTTCAAGGGGCCGGATCAGCAGAAGTTCGTCAAGGATTTGTCCGGCGGTGAACGTAACCGGGTGCATCTCGCCAAGCTGCTCAGAAGCGGCGGTAATGTGTTGCTGCTGGACGAGCCGACCAACGATTTGGATGTGGAGACGCTGCGGGCGCTGGAAGAAGCGCTGCTTACCTTTCCCGGCTGTGCGGTGGTCATTTCCCATGACCGCTGGTTTCTGGATCGCATCGCTACCCACATTCTGGCCTTCGAGGGCGATTCAAAAGTGCTGTGGTTTGAAGGCAACTACGCCGATTACGAAGCGGACCGCAAGCGCCGCCTGGGCGTCGAAGCCGATCAGCCGCACCGGATTCGCTACCGCAAGCTGGCTTGAGGTAGCAATTTTTTGAATTGTGGCGCGGACTTCCAGCCCGTGTTCAGTTCGCTGGCTGGAAGCCCGTACCACAGTTGAAGCGAACGCCTTGTTAGATTACCGGATTTGTGCGAGAAGCCCCGTCCTTCAGGGTGGGGAGAATGTCAACAGGGTCACTATTTGGAAGGCTCGCATGGAACGAATCAACGTCACTCAAGCGTCGCGGCAATTTTCCGATCTGCTCAACCGCGTGTTTTATCAAGGGGTCAGTTTTGAACTGGAGCGTGGTAATAGAGTCATCGCCAAGTTGTGCCCCGCATCTGCACCCTGCAAGGTCGCGGTACGGGATCTCAACCGTCTGTTTGCGGAATTACCCAGGCTAAATGAAGGTGCTGAATCTTTCGCCCAGGATATTGACGCTATCCGTAAAGCCGCGTTGCCGGAGCAGGATTCATGAACGAAACCGAACTGCTGGATATTCTCGCTCGTGGTGAGGATAGTCGGCATCAATTCAAAGCCAATATCAGCAACATTGATGCGCTGGCTGCCGAGTTAGTGGCGTTCGCTAATTCCGGCGGCGGTGTGCTGATCATTGGCGTCAGCGATCTGGGCGAAGTGCAGGGATTAAGCGCTGCTGACATTAGCCGATTGAATCAATTGCTCTCCAATACGGCGTCCCAGTCAGTGCGTCCACCGATTCACCCGATTTCGCTGAATATCCGCACAGCGCAGAGTTTGGTGATGGTGATTCAGGTGCCGGAGGGTTTGAATCGGCCCTACACGGATGCACAGGGGCGGATTTGGGTGAAAAGCGGCGCGGATAAACGCCATGTCACCGCCCGCGAGGAAATGCAACGGCTGTTTCAGCAGGCCGGGCTGATTTATGCCGATGAAGTGCCAGTTGCATCAGCCACGGTTGCAAATATCGACCGTCCGGCGCTGGAAGAGTATTTTGAAAATCGTTATCGGCAACCTCTTGAAGAAACCGGCCCTTCTTTGGCGCGGCTGCTACAGAATATGGGGTTGGCGCGTGATGGCGTACTGACTCTGGCCGGCGTACTGTTGTTCGCTAAAAAACCGGAGCGATTTCGTCCAGCGTTTATGATTAAGGCGGTTGCTATCCCCGGTGGTGAGCTGCACGAAACACGCTATCTGGACAGTGAAGACATTTTTGATCGACTGGCGGGTCAGTATCAGCGTAGCTTGGCGTTTATCAAGCGCAATCTGCATCATGTCCAGGGTGATCAAGGCGTCAACAGTCTGGGCATTCTGGAAATCCCCGAAATCGTATTTCAGGAATTACTGGTCAATGCGTTGATTCACCGCGACTACTTTATCAGCGCTCCAATCCGGGTGGTGGTGTTCGCTGACCGAGTGGAGATCAGCAATCCAGGCCATTTACCGAATCATCTGAATGTTGAACAAATTCGCTATGGCCTATCGAATATGCGTAATCCCTTGCTGGCTTCCCATGCAACCCACCTCTTGCCTTATCGCGGGTTGGGCAGCGGCATTCCCCGTGCTCTTAACGCTTGTCCACGTCTTGAACTGGTAGATGATCGCATTGGCAATCAGTTCAAGGCGATTATTCCCCGACGGGCCCGCTGACGAGATACGTCATGCCATTTTAATTTTTCGATAATCTCTAATTCACGGACTAGGCAATCGGAGGAATGCATGATGCAACTGGTCGTTGAATATCCAGATGTGCTGCCGGATGCGCTGCGGGTCAGCCGCAATGAGTTTGAACAGGAGGCCCGGATTGGCGATGGCGGTCAAACTGTTCGAGTTAGGGCGCTTAACGAGTGGTCAGGCGGCGCAATTAGCCGGGTTGGAGCGTGTCGAATTCATCATGAATTTGCACCGGTATGGCGTCTCGCCCATTCAGGCAACGGCTGAAGAATTAGCCGAAGACTTCGCCAATGCCTGATTTGAATCGCCTGATCGTGATTGATACTTCGCCACTGCTGGCGTTGGGCGCGGCCTGTGGCGATTTTACGGCTTTGGGTTATCTGGCGAGGTGATCTCGCGGTTGTGGGTTCGGAGAATTTGGTTGGCTGACAAGGTCGCGGCGGAGGCGATTCGCCTTGCTGGTGAATGAGTTCAGTTGCGATAAAGCGGCAATTCAACCTATACAACAACTATAGCCTTCAAAACAATGGAGAACACGGATATATGCACATCGAAGTCGAACTGGACGATATTCACGCCGAACGTCTATTGCAGTTGCAACGTCAACTCCAGAAGCCACTGAAAGAGATTATTCCAGAAATACTGGCTAAAGCGATTGATATGGCGGTTCCTCAGGAGGAAGATTTTCAGGAAACGGAAGGTCAACGCATCTACCGCATCTTTGCGGAAGCGGGTCTCATTGGTTGTTTCGACGATGACGAAAATCTTTCGGTTGACTACAAGAAATATCTGTGGGGTAGCCCATTGTGATCATTGTGGATACTGGATTCTGGGTCGCATTTTTCAATCGAAAGGACACTCATTATCTTCAGGCCCGTGAATGTGTACTGCATCTACAGGAACCACTGATTACAACCCTGCCGGTCATTACGGAAACCTGCTATTTGCTGCAACACCGTGCTGGAACGCCCATTATGTTGGCTTTCGTGGGCACTCTCCGCCAAGGTGGAAGCCAGCTTTTCCAAATTCAGGATGCGATGATGGTGCGTATCGAAGAACTGATGTATCAATACGCTAATTTGCCCATGGATTTTGCTGACGCCTCGCTGGTGATTCTGGCTGAAGCGTTGGGACACGGACGGATTCTTTCTACTGATGAACGGGATTTTCAGACCTATCGCTGGAAAAACCATTATCCCTTTAAAAATCTGTTGCTAAAAGGTTAATCGTTGTAGGTTGAGGGTTGACGCAGTTAACTCAACTCTAGCTTTCAACGCTTCAGCAGATAATAACGTGTTGGGTTTCGATAAAGACGGCAACCCAACTTTGCATGATGGATATGGAACGTTGGGTTGCGATAAAGCCGCAACCCATCCTACTAAACTCAATCGGTATTGAGCTTTTGTAGGATGGGCAAAGCGAAGCATGCCCATCGAAAAGGTCTCAATCAAACAGGTAGGATACCGACACCCTCACGGTAAAGATATCCTGATTTATCTCTCCAGGTACTGCCCCCAATTTTTCCTCCTGTAAATTTTCCTGTGATCGGAACTGTGGGGCAGGCAGGTAAAATGAATATCACCTATTGAGATCAATGGGTTGGATTCAGTCAACGCCCTAGCCTGACGCTACCAACCCTCACCATCACAGGAAAATTTACAGGACCCAAAAATTTAAGGTTCTTCGACACTTTCTGTGGAGTGGATCCATCAGAGCAGGTTGCAGCTCGCTGAGCAGGCTGAATGCCAAACTTATATTTTTTAAAATCAATTAGTTATTTATAAGCCGCCAATTATAATTCTCATTTTTGAGACAGTACACCCTGGTTTCCACAAGAACCCTCGAAGAACCAAATTTAAATTCAGCTCTGTGCTAATTGGAGCAGGAACAACATTATCATGGAACCACCTATATCTGGATGCGTATGGGCAGATTGCTCCTAACGCTTCTGATGATTTTAGCGTACCCGTTCTGAATTATAACGAGAATTTTGATGGAGACCTGAAGGATTATTCTCTAGCTGCTGGTGTAGCTATTACGGATAATTTGGTCCTGTAAATTTTCCTGTGATGGCGAGGGTTGGTAGCGTCAGGCTAGGGCGTTGACTGAATCCAACCCATTGATCTCAATAGGTGATATTCATTTTACCTGCCTGCCCCACAGTTCCGATCACAGGAAAATTTACAGGAGGGAAAAATGGCTATTTACAGGTCGGCTCCGTGTCATAACCTAAATAGTAATAACCAGTCCATATGGGTTTGGCTTCATCTGCTTCGTTTGCCTGATAACGAATCCCCTCGCTCGTCATGCAATGTCCGAAGTGCTCTCTGCGGCCATCACTATCCAAGTCGGTGTACACCATACTCCGGGTTTGCAAAAGGGTTCCAGTAGGGCCAATAATTCCGATACCCACAATTCCCTTCAATTCTTTGTCCGCCGCTAGCGCATAAAACGCAATGCCGGGTTTAGCGTTGACTTCGCGACGATTCTCGGACAGTGGCTGGCAGGCTTTGAAATCGTCAGTAGCCACTGGTTTTTGGATGTAGGCGCGGATTATGCGCTGCCTTTTCCCGGTGAAAATAACAGTCACCGGGGTTTTGTTCGGTAATCCAGCACGGGTACTTACAAAGCAAGCGTCGTCTACCCAACCCAGCTTGGCGGAAAAATCAAATGGGCTTGATGGGTGTTGCGCCAAGGCTGTGATGGTGACTGCACACAGTCCTACCCACAGTCCAGCTAAACCGGTGGGGCGGAGGAGAATCAACGACATGGATTTAACCCCCCGTGTCTGACCAATGGGGAGCGTCGGTTGCCAGTTTCTTGACCCCATACGAGGCACCGACTTGATGCAGTTGAGTGTTCGCATTGGGATTATCCATAAAGGTCACCGCAATTGAGCTCCCATCCTTTTTCTTAATAGTGATGCTTCCATTCCATGTGATATACATGTCAATCGCCTTGCCGCTGATATGTCGGCTGTTTAGAGAGGGCGCGTTTGTGCTTTTAGGTGGGACAGCCAAGTTAAAACCGTTAACCATTTTTTGAGCGCCTTGCTTGCTAGCGGCCAAATTATCATGATCCCATTGGATGGGAACACCGGGTTCATCCAGAGGATCAGTGGGTTGGCACTTGCCTAAAGCAATTCTCCATGACCAGTGGAACAGATAGGCGGTTTTCTTATCGCGTTTAGTCATAGTGTAACTACCTACCCTCAAACGCCAGCCGAAGGGTATCGAACGGATTGATGCCGTTCAGT
>NZ_CBTK010000101.1 GCF_000531125.1 Candidatus Contendobacter odensis Run_B_J11
CCGGCAATGCCTGGATCGCCGCATCCCCGACGCCGACACCCTGACCCGCGAGGTCGCCGCCTGGGAACAGGCCCGTAACGCCAACCCCCGGCCGGTGAATTGGCGCTTCACCACCCTCAATGCCCGTATCAAGCTCAAACGCCTCTACCCATCAATTCAGAGCGGGTGAAGTACTAGGTATGGATCGCCCCATCGTAAGTTCAGGAATTCGAGCTGCTGTAATCAAGCAAGAAGATATTCCGTGCCTGCTGCTCCAACGTGTGGCGCGCCTGCGACCCACAGAGCGCATGGGCGCAAGATTTATGATCCTGCTACTTCAAAGCAGGGTGTTCGCTACCTACATAGCACCCATCTTTACGGGTATTAGCGTTCCACATCTCAGCCCTGAGCAAATCAAAGGATTTAAGGTCATTTTGCCATCTTACTCAGAGCAGAAAGGAATTATTGAATATATCGAAAATGAGACAGCGACGCTGAATACCGCCATCTCCCGCCTCGAACGCGAAATCACCCTCCTCCGTGAATACCACACCTGCCTAGTCGCTGATGTCGTCACCGGCAAGCTTGATGTGCGCGAAGCGGCGGCGGGTCTGCCCGATGAATCCACGCCCGATGCCATAGAGGATGATGCCGACTTGAGCAATGAGACCGAATCGGCTGACGAGGAGGCCGCTGAATAACGCTCAATTTCGTCATACCCGCGAAAGCGGGTATCCAGGCTTTTCAGCGGCTTACTGGATTCCCGCCTACGCGGGAATGACGGAAAGCGAAAGTCCCGATAGCATTTTCGGGTAAAGTGCGAGCCATGTTTGGCATCAAAGGTGAGTAATTTGTGATCACCGACACCCGCGAAAAGGGCCTCGAAACCCTGATCATGCGATACCTAACTGGCGAGGACGGTCTCGCTGCCACCCTCAACAGGATCGCTGATCCGTCCGCCTCTTACGGAGGCGCTGGCTACTTCGCTGGCAGTGCGCAGGACTACGACCGCGCCCATGCGCTCGATGTGCTGCAACTCTTCGCTTTCCTGAGCGCCACCCAGCCCGCAGCGATCAACAGGCTGGCGCTGGCCGACGCCAGCAACCCCAAGGACATCAACCGCCTCAAGTTCCTCACCCGCCTCTCCTCCGAGATCGGCAAACGCGGCGTCATTGACGTGCTGCGCAAGGGTGTGGAGCATCATCCCGCCGGCCACTTCCATCTCTTCTACGGCACCCCGTCGGAAGGCAACGCCAAGGCGCAGGCGCTCCACGCCCAGAACCGCTTCTCCATCACCCGCCAACTGGCCTATAGCGCCGACGAGACGCGCCGCGCCCTCGATCTGGGTCTGTTCATCAACGGTCTGCCGATAGCAACCTTCGAGTTGAAGAACAGCCTCACCCGGCAGACGGTCGAAGACGCGATTGAGCAGTACCGCCGCGACCGCGATCCCCGCGAGCGGCTGTTCGAGTTTGGCCGCTGCGTGGTGCATTTCGCGGTAGACGACAGCGAGGTACGGATGTGTACCGAACTCAAGGGCAAAAGCTCGTGGTTTCTGCCCTTCAACAAGGGTTACCACGATGGTGCGGGGAATCCGCCAAACCCGCACGGCCTCAAGACCGACTACCTTTGGCAAGAGGTGCTGACCCCGGCGCGCCTGACCGACATCCTCGAAAACTACGCCCAGATTGTCGAAGAGAAAGACGCACGAACCGGACGGAAGAAGCGCCGGCAGGTATGGCCGCGCTACCACCAGCTCGGCATGGTGCGACAAGCGCTGGCCGATGTAAGCAGCCACGGCGCGGGCAAGCGTTACCTGATCCAGCACTCGGCGGGCAGCGGCAAATCCAACTCCATCGCCTGGCTGGCGCACCAGTTGATCGGCGTGCAGCGCAACGGCAAGGCAGTATTCAACTCGGTGATCGTAGTCACTGACCGGCGCATTCTCGACGACCAGATACAAAAAACTATCAAGCAATTCATGCAGGTGGGCGCAACGGTGGGCCACGCCGAACATTCGGGCGACCTGCGCCAGTTCATCGAGCAGGGCAAAAAGATCATCATCTCGACGGTGCAGAAATTCCCTTTCATCCTCGACGAGATCGCCACTGAGGGCGGCAAGACCTTCGCCATCGTCATTGACGAGGCGCATTCAAGCCAGGGTGGAAAGACCTCGGCGGCGATGAGCAAGGCGCTCGGCGACGCGACGGATGATCAGGATGCGGAGAGCGACGTTGAAGATACGGTGAATGAAGCGCTCGAAAAGCGCATGGCGGCGCGCAAGATGCTGACCAACGCCAGCTACTTCGCCTTCACCGCCACGCCCAAAAACAAGACGCTGGAATCGAACGGGCGATTCAGTACTTCCACGCTTTCAAGGCGTATCTCGCCGAGCGCAAGAGTCCGTATCAGGCGATCATCGCGTTTTCAGGAGAATACGAGTATGGCGGAGCCAAAATGACCGAGGCGTCGCTCAACGGGTTTGCGAGCAGCGACATTGCAGAAAAAATTCAGCACGACCCCTACCGCTTTCTGATCTGCGCCGACAAGTTCCAGACCGGCTACGACGAGCCGCTGCTGCACACGATGTATGTAGACAAGCTGCTTGCGGGCATCAAGGCGGTGCAAACCTTGTCCCGCCTCAACCGGGCGCACCCGCAGAAACGCGACTGCTTCGTCCTTGACTTTCAAAACAACAGCGAAGCGATCATCTTCGCCTTCCAGGATTACTACCGCGCCACGCTGCTTGCCGAGAAAACCGACCCCAATAAACTGCACGATCTGAAGGCCGCGCTGGACAACGCCCAAGTTTATTCACTCGAACAGATGCAACAGGTCGTCGAGTTGTTCCTCACCGGCGCGGAACGGGACACGCTGGACCCGATTCTCGATAGATGCGTAGCGGTCTATGCCGAAACGCTGGACGAGGATCAGCAGGTGGAATTCAAGGGCAAAGCCAAGGCGTTCTGCCGCACCTACGATTTCCTGGCTTCGGTGATGCCCCATGCCAATGTAAATTGGGAAAAGCTTTCGATCCTGCTCAACCTGCTGACGCCCAAGTTGCCTGCGCCCGAAGAGGACGACCTGGCGAAAGGCATCCTCGATGCGATTGACATGGATAGCTACCGCGTTGAAAAAAAAGCGGTCATGAAGATCGCGCTGGCGGATGAGGAAGCTGAGATTGATCCGGTTCCGCTGGGTGGCGCAGGTCACAAGGGCCAGCCCGAACTCGACCGCCTGAGCAACATTCTCAAGACCTTTAACGACAACTTTGGCACGCTGTTTACTGACGCCGACCGTGTAGCCAAGCGCATCCGCGAAGACATTGCGCCGAAGGTCGCCGCCGACGCGGCCTACCAGAATGCCAAAGAAAACACCCCGCACACCGCCCGGCTTGAGATGGACAAAGCACTGGCTCGGATCATGCTGTCTCTGCTCAAGGACGATACCGAAGTCTATAAGCAGTTTGTCCAGAACGAAGCTTTTCGCCGCTTCGTGACTGATATGGTGTCTTCGATGACGGGCGAATAACCGGAACGCAGGCATTGCCGCTAAAATGTGTAGCCAATTAAGTAGCTAACTGCATATTTCTGATAATGTCTAATGCCTATTATGTTAGGAGTAAAACACCATGCTGTACCAACATATTCTTTTCGCTACTGATTTTTCCGAAGACGCGATGCAGGTCGGGGAACGCGCCAAGGACATCGCCCGGCTGTGTGGGGCACGGCTGGGGATGATTCATGTGATCGAGGACATCAATATCAGCCTGGGCGGAGGCTACGAATTGCTGCCAGTGCTAGCAGACTTGCCCGATGAGGCGCTACTGCGGGAGTCTCGATCCCTGCTGGGAGACCTGGCGCAGCGCTTAGGTTTGGAAAATGCCGAAACATGGGTGGTCAACGCCCCTTCGACCAAGGAAGGCATTCTCGGTGCGGCGCAAGCACACGGTGCAGATTTGATCGTGGTCGGCAGCCATGGGCGGCACGGGCTGGCGCTGCTGTTGGGTTCAACCGCCAACGCGGTGCTGCACGGCGCTCAATGCGATGTGCTGGCGGTGCGAATTCGGAATTGAACATCCCTCCTCCTTTAACCAATAAGGGGGCCAGCGAAGCGCGAGGGATTTCAGGCCGATTCGTGTACGATCTCGCCCAGTCCAGCCCGCCGCAGCGCGTCGTTAAGCAACTGGCGCACCGCGCGGGCGGTTTCCAGTTCCAGCGCTTGTCGGGCCAATTCGCGGGCTTCGGCGTGGCTAAAGCTGCGAATCGCCCATTTAACTCGCGGGACGCTGGTGGCGCTGGCGCTCAAACTGTCTACGCCCATTCCCAATAACAGCACCGCAGCCCCGGGATCAGCCGCCATTTCCCCGCACAGATTCACTGGGCGACCGCTGCGATGACCGTTTTCAATGATGTAGGCCACGGTTTTTAGCACCGCCGGATGCAAATTATCGTACAGCCCCGCGACCCGGGCATTGTCACGATCCACCGCCAGCGTGTACTGGGTCAGGTCGTTGGTGCCGACTGACAGAAAATCCGCGCGCCGCGCCAGTTGCCCGGTTTGCCAGGCAGCGGAGGGCACCTCGATCATCACCCCAACCGGCGGGCGCGTCACCGGCCAGCCTTCCTCCCGCAGTTCCTGGTCAGCACGCGCCAGCAGCCGCAACGCTTCGTCCAGTTCCTCGACGGTGGTGATCATCGGAAACAGAATCCGCAGATTGTCGAGTTCGACATTGGCCCGCAGCATGGCGCGCAACTGGGTCACGAAGATTTCAGGATGATCCAGGGTGAAACGCATCCCGCGCCAACCCAGAAAGGGGTTGTTTTCCTCAATGGTGAAATAGGGCAGGGTCTTGTCGCCGCCGATGTCCAAGGTGCGCATCACCACCGGCTGGGGGGCGAAAGCCGCCAGCATCCGCCGGTAAATTTGGTACTGCTCATCTTCGCTGGGGAACGATTCGCGCACCATGTAGGCGAATTCGGTGCGATACAGCCCAATGCCCTCGGCACCACTGTCGCGAGCAGCGGCAATATCGGTCAGCAATCCGGCCTTGGCATATAACGGAATATGGTAGCCATCCTGGGTTTCAGCAGGCAGATCGCGCAATTTGCCCAGGCCGACGGTCAACGCGGCCTCAGTGTCCATGAGCTGCCGGTACTCGGCGCGGGTGGCCGGATCGGGATTGACATAGACCCGGCCATGATAGCCGTCCACGATGATGTCGCTGCCCTCGAATCGGCCCAGCGGCCGGTCGCCCAGACCCATCACCGCCGGGATGCCCATCGCCCGTGCCAGCAAGGCCACATGGGACAGGGCCGATCCGCGCAGGCACACAATCCCGGCCAGTTGTTCCGGTGGCACTGCCGCCAGATGAGCCACGCTCATATCTTCAGCCACTAGCACACAGCGTCCAGCGGCGGGGTGGGGGTGTTGGTCGGGACCAGCGCGCAAATGCTGCAACACCCGCCGACCCAGATCGCGAATATCCTCAGCGCGGGTGCTGAGGTAGGAATCCTCGGCCTGCTCCAGTAATCGAACCCGGGCCAGCACCGCATCGCGCCAGGCGGTGGGTGCCCAGCGCCCGGCCCGGATACCGCCGAGAGTGTCCTCGATCAGGCTGTCGCTGCTCAGCATCATCCGGTATACCGTGAACAGCGCCTGCTCGGTAGGCGGCAGCAACGGTGCCAGCCGGTCGCTGGCCTCGCGCAATTCCTGTTCAACCGCAGCGATAGCGGCGTGGAAAGCCGCTTCCTCGCTGGCAACCTCTTGGCTCAACCGGTCGGGCACATCGTCAAGATCGGCCAGCAAATGGGGAATGGTGACCGCGCCCATCGCCACCCCCGGAGCGCCGGCCACTCCTTGCAGCGCCCGAGTGTGGGTGTTCAGCGGGTTAAGTAATTCCTGAGTGGCACCGCTGAGAATGGCGTGATTGAGAATGCTGGCCAATTGGGCGGCGATAGTCACTAGAAAATCCACCTCCTCGGAATCGAACTGGCGCACGGCGCTATCCTGGACGACCAGCACCCCCAACACCCGGCGGTACTGGATCAGCGGTACGCCCAGGAAAGCGTGGTAGCCCTCTTCGCAGACCTCGCACACCGGATGAAAGCGCGGATGGCGCGGCGCGTCGGCTACATTCAGCGGTTCCTGCCGTTCGGCCACCAGCCCAACCAGCCCTTGGTGGTGGCCCAGCCGCACCCGCCCGACCGCTTGCGGATTCAGGCCGGCGGTCGCCATCAGCACATGGGAGCGATTGTCCTCATCGGCCAGATAGACGGTGCAAGCGGCGACCTTCATTGCGGCGCGAATCCGGTTGACGGTGATAGCCAACGCGCTCGACAAATCCGGCGCAGCGCCGACGTCCTGAACGATACGGCGCAGAATTTCAAGCATGAAGCGAGATTCCTTCCGGTTAGAAATTTTTTGAATTACAAAATAAGCCATCATCGCAATAGGTGGTGATAGCGCGGAATAACGCAATACGATGTGCAGGTAGTGCATGGCGGCTCCACGGCAGACACGACTCCAAATCCTTGAGCCTCGGTCAGTAGATGTGGCTGTAGCGTAAGCAGTGTTAGGGCTACCCTTTCGCCCGATAGTTCGCCCTGCGTGGCGAATGGAAGCTGGTTAGAATAGAGCAACACCCATTGACCAAAAAATTTAACCATGAACGATGAAACCCCGTTGACCATCGATCCGGCGAAGGCGGGTCGCCTGCTGCGACTGGCGACTTATGCCTCGGTCGTCACCGCCACGGTGCTGATCGTCGTCAAGCTGGCGGCGGCATTGCTGACCGGTTCGGTCAGTGTACTGGCCTCGCTGGTGGATTCGATGATGGACGTAGCGGCATCCATCATTAACCTGCTGGCGGTGCATTACTCCCTGCAACCGCCCGACCGCGAGCATCGCTTCGGTCATGGCAAGGCTGAGCCACTGGCGGGATTGGTGCAGGCGGCGTTCATCGCCGGTTCAGCGCTATTTCTGATCCTGAACGCGGTAGACCGACTGCTGCATCCGCAACTGATTAACGATGCCATGGTCGGCATGGGCGTATTGTTGTTCGCGATTGTTGCGACAATGGCATTGCTGGCGTTCCAGCATTATGTCATTCGCCGCACTCAATCCACCGCGATCCGCGCCGACTCCCTGCACTATGCCACCGACCTGCTGACCAACGGCGCCACGGTTCTGGCGTTGGGATTGGCGATGCTGGGCTGGCCGATCATGGATCCGATCTTCGCGATTGGGATTGCGCTGTATATCCTCTACAGCGCCGGCCAAATCGGCTATGAAGCGGTGCAACTGTTGATGGATCACGAATTGCCACCGGAGGTACACGCCCGGATCAAGGAAATCGCCCGCACCTATCCTCAGGTATGCGGTGTTCACGAGATGCGCACCCGCCGCTCCGGGCAGACCTATTTTGTCCAGTTACACCTGATGCTGGATGATCAGTTGCCGCTGGTGGAGGCGCACCGGGTGGCCGATGAAGTGGAGGCAGCGATCAAGTCGGCTTTCCCCAATGCCGATGTGCTGATTCACCAGGACCCCGCCAGCGAACCGCTGCCGCAACCCCTGCCGGGATGAACTCAAATTCCAGCTAATTCCGCTGCCTTCAACACCCCCGGTTCGATTTGCACTGGCACCACGTTGACGCTGTCGATCCGGGCGCAATAATCCAAATCCACATCACAGCCCAAAGCCGCCAGACCGCGTCCGTGGTGGGCATAGCGCAGCAATTGCGGCAACCGGCTTTGCCATTGATCGAACAGCGCCATGGCCGCAATGGATTCGTCATCCCCCGCGCAGTCGCTGCCGCGCTCGACCCTGAGCGCACAGGCAATCGCTCCAGCGCAGATGGTATCCTCCAGCGAGAACCCGCCGCGCCAGCCCGCCGCGACGATCCAGACGGTGCGAGGTTGCTCCTCCAGTAGATAACGCACCACCGCCCAGCGATTGGTCAGCGCCGCCGTCAACAGGATCGGCACTGTCCGCACCCGTTCCAGGGCGCGAGTGCCGTTGGTGGTACTCATAAACAGCCGCTTGCCGCCAACCCGTGCCGGGGTGCATTCCGACGGTGAGTTGCCCAAGTCAAAGTCTTCCAGCTTTTCACCGCCGCGTTCGCCCGCCAGCAAGCGCTGTTCCGCCGGCCAACGCTGGCTGATGCGGAATAACTCATCAATATCGGCGAACACCTGGATCGCTTCGGCGCCGGATTGCAACGCGGTCGCCATGGTAGTAGTAGCGCGTAAGACATCAATGACAATGGCGCAGGCCGGCATTTCCAGTTGCAGACCGCCCTTGCGCGCCTGCTTGCTCAGGTCCGGGACTTGATCGGGGGTGTGATAGACGAAAATTTCCATGGTGATGATCCGCCGTCGGTGGTGTTCTTGTCCGGTTGATTATCCCACACAAGATCAAGCTAAATAGCAGTGATTCACCACGAGACGGCTATTGCAGCAGCCGTTCGATCAGCCCCGTCTCCCTATCCAGCAGTTCCCGACGGGCAAACTCCCGCACCGCCAGCGCCAGCGGACTGTGCTGGAGCGCCAGCGCCCGATCCGCCGCCTGGCGCGCTTCGATCCATTGACCCACGCCCAGTAGAACCACCGCCTGCCGTTCCAGCGCTGCCGCCTCGGTTTCAATCGCCAACAGCGAACTGAGATCCGCGCCGCAGCGCGAACAGACCGGATCCTGCTTGAAGCGGGCGCGGCAGACCGGGCAGCGTTCCATCACGACTCCAGATAAAACAGGATATCGGACAACTCAGCTACCGGCTCAGCTAGCGCGTCGTAATTGCCACTGCTCAGAGCATCCTTGATCGTTTCGATCAGGTTAATCATCTCTTCACGATCATCTTCGCTGGCGTTATCCAACAAGCGTTCGGCTTTCTCCACCAGCGCCTGCGCTTGCACCCTGAGTTGCTGATCAGTGACGCCACTGCCCGCCTCGGTGGAGGTAGCCGCATTCATCATTTCGTCGGCAAACAGGGCATTAACTCGCGCCCGCGCTGTTTCCAGTGCGCCTTCTTGAAAGCGGGTTAGCACATTGTCGATGCGGATGGATTTTTCCAGCCCGGTGTTTTTCTCCCGCGCCGTCACCTGCATGATCCCGTTCAGGTCCAGCGCAAACTGGATGATGATGGGATTGTTAGCGGGTGCCCGGCTGAGGTTTTCCACCATGAACTCGCCGAGCGTGATGTTATTCAGGGCGTCCGGATCTTCGCCTTGGTAGACATCCACTTTCACCGCTTCCTGGTGATCGCGCATGGTGTAAAACACCTCACTCTTGGTGACCGGGATCGGGGTGTTTTTGTGAATGATCGGCACATAGGTGAAGGGGTAAGGCATCCCGTTCAGCTCGCTCAGGGCGCTGGTGCCGAAGGTGTAGGGCGTGATGTCCACCAGCACTGCTGAGACGGCTTCGCCCGCCAACATGCCCGCCTGAATCGCGGCGCCGGTAGCCACGCACAAATCCGGGTTGACCTCGGCGCGCACCGTCAGACCCAAATCCGCTTCCAGCCGCTGAGTGATGATTGGGGTGCGGGTCGCGCCGCCCACCAGCAACACTTCGTCAAGGTCGGACACGGTGAGATGGGCGCCTTTGAGGGCGATGTGGACCGCTTCCAGCGTTTCGTCAATATAGCCGGCAATCATTGCCTCGTAGTCGTCCCGCGCCAGTTCCAGAGTCAGGTTGACCGGCGTACCGTCTTTTTCCAGCAGGTACTCTTCCTCAATTCGGCAGTAGGGCTGATCGGACAGCGCGATCTTGGCGATTTCCGCCGCCCGGGTGATGCGGGCCATGGCCTTGCGCGACGGAGTAGGATCCGCGCCTTGTTGTTGCAGGTGGGCGACCAGGTGTTCGACGATTTTGGCGTCAAAGTCGTCGCCGCCAAGCTGGTTGTTGCCGTGGCTGGCCAGCACCTCGACCACGTTGTCCTCGATGCCGACCACCGACACGTCAAAAGTGCCGCCGCCCAGGTCGTACACCAGCACTTTTTTGTGGCCCTGATGGTTGGCTTCGTAGGACAGCGCGGCGGCGGTCGGTTCATTGATGATCCGCGCCACTTCCAGGCCGGCAATCTCACCGGCCTCGCGAGTCGCCTGCCGTTGGGCGTCGGAGAAGTAGGCCGGCACTGTGATCACCGCCTTATGCACCGCTTCGCCCAGATGTGCCTCGGCAATCGCCTTCAGCCGCCGCAGGATGATGGCGGAGATTTCCTGGGGCGTGTAGGCCGTATCGCCCATTTCAACCTGATCGGCGCTGCCCATCCGCCGCTTGATCGATTTGATGGTGCGTTCCGGGTACAGCACATACTGATTCTTGGCCGGCTCGCCCACCAGGATCGAACCATCATCGGCCAAGCCGACGAACGAGGGCAGAATCGGATGACCGGGGGTGACGTCAATGACGGTAACACGGCCATTTTCTACCACTGCAACTTCAGAATTGGTGGTGCCCAGATCAATACCAATGATTTTTTCAGCCATGAGGAGGTGACTCGTATCCGTGTTAGTTCAGTGAAGGTTCGGTGGCGGATGTTGCGGCGCTGGCATCCGGTTCCGGGCGGCGGTTGACCTTGACCTCGGCCAGGCGCAGCAATTCGCCCTGCCAGAGGTAGCCTTTGCGCAGTTCTTCGGTGACGATGCCGTTTGCCAAATCCCGCCGCTGATCCAGTTCGGCGGCGCGCATGGTGTGCGGGTCGAGCGGTTGACCCAGGGCGGCCAAAGCGACCACCTGCTGGGTGCTTAGCATCTGTTCCAGCCGGCGCAAGCTGATGTCCTGACCCTGGGCAACCGCTTGGCGCAACGCCTGTTCGCGCCGGTACCACCGCCCCCACAGCGTGGGCCGATAGTTTTGTAGGGCGCGCAAGCCCGCTTCCAAGCGGTCGTGCAATTCCACCAGTTCCAGCAGCACCGGTTTCAACACGGCTCGCCGTTGTTCAGCCACCGCGCTACGGGCGCGATCCAGTTCGCCGCCGAGTTGAGTTTGACTGGTTTGCAGGGTCTCAAACACCGCCCGGAATTCATCCAGCGCGGTTTTGACTTGACGCGATTCCAGCCGGACTTCGTTTTTCAGCGCCACCAGTTCAGCAAACAGCGAATACAGGTCGGTTCGCCGATGGGTCTGTTCAGCTTCGTCGGAGAGAGTTTCGGGCTGTTCGTCCAGATAGGCGCGGAACTGATCCAGCAAGCGTTCTTTGGTTTCGATATTCATGAGGAGTTTTTTATTTCTGGCCAGCCAAGCTGCTGCTCAGCAGTTGCCGCAACTGGAATTCGGTGGGGCGGCGGCGCGAACCGCCCGGTTGCAGAGCGTTCGCCACCAGCCCGGCCAGATCCGGTGTTTCCTGTCCAAACAATCGGTAGCGCAGCCGATCCGGGCGGGTTTTAACCGCTTCAAAGGCGGCGCGGATCACCTGGAAGCGTTCCGGGTTCCGTTCCGGCGGATGCTCGCGCACCTGGTGCAGATAGGCTTTTTTGATGGCGTCATCATCAGCGGTTTCGGCGACGCCCAGCACGGCGAAAGGATTAGGCATGGGTTAGCTCCAGCGGTTTCGGCGTCCGCCCCGGCGTGGCGATGAGGGGGGAAAGTCCGGCAAATCATCCAGCAGTTCTTCCAGATTCCCGCCGCCAAGCAACAGGGCTTTCATCATTGCTCTTTGCACTTCGATTGGGAAATCATCGTCGGGCGGCAAATCGTCCAGGATCCGGTTCAGCATCCGCTCCCGCAGCGCCGGGGGCAGCCGCTCCAGATCCCGGCGAATTTCTTCGATTTCAGCCGGTATGTTGGGCAACATTGGCATCGGCATTGGCCGTGAGTGACCGCGTGGCCGCGAGAAGGGCAACCGACCCTGACCGAGGAACTGTCCGATCCGCATCAAGGTGCGATGATCCTCAGCGTCCCGGGCAGTTTCCATAGCATCCTCCAGTCGCCGGCTGTCGCGGTGCTTGACCTTATAGCCGTTGCCTTCGGCGCGACCGTAAATCTGGTAGTAGACGAACAGCGGCCGTTCCGGTTGGCATTCCAGCGCCCAGGTGGCGGCGGATTCCAGCAGTTCATAATGGGGCGCCTGATGCAGGCATTCACAGATCAACAGCAGATCGTCCTCGCTGCTCAGGGTCTTGATCGCCCGTTGCAACGGCTTTTCCAAGTCTTCCAGCGCCGAGCTGAGGTTGTTCACGCCCTCCTCGCGGTAGGCATTGATCAGTCGCGTCAGCGCCAGCAGGTCCGCACGCTCAACCGTCAGCTTGCGCGGATCGCCAAGGGCCAGGTTGCGCTGGAAATCGGCGGGTTCCAAATTCAGGCGTGGCGCTTCCACCACCAGTCGCAGCCAGGCCAGCAGCGGATGACCGGCCAGACGGGCACCTTCCCGCAGGAGGTGCTGGCCGCGTTCGCGTTGCTGCTGCTTGAAGGCCAGCAGGCCCCGATTGGTTTCGATGACGCCGCTGCGGGCGTTGTCGCGCTCCAGTTGACCGGCACGGTCCAGCTCCTTTTCCGCCAGCGCGTATTTACCGGCCAGAATCTGTTTGCGGGCGTGGGCCAGATGGGCGTTGATCAGGATGCTGCGCGCCTTGCTGTTGATCGGGTCCAGCTCCAGCACTCTTGCAGCAAAACCAGCGGCTTTTTTATGCGCCTTGCGAGCGGTGGCGGTGACCGCTGCATCGAGCAGCACTTGAGCATCGTCAGGAAACTGCCTGACCGCCCGATCCACCCATTGGTGGTATTCCTTATCGTTGCCGGCTTCCCGGTTTAATGCGGCCAGTTTCAAATAGCTGTCGCGGTCATCCGGATCCAGGCGCAGGCTTTCTTCCAGATAAATCAGGGTCTTCGGGGTTTCATCCCAGTCGAGGTCGTCGTCCTCGTGCGTCAATTTCGCCATATGACGCAGGACTAGCGCCGCCATTAACCGGCTGTCCGGGTTGTCAGCATCCTTGATCAGCAGATCAGCGCAACCGCGCCAATTGCGCAAAGCGCCACGGATGTCACCCCCCCGTTCTGCCCGCAGCGCCTGTAGACGCTGCGTTTCAAATGGTGGCAGCGGTCCGAACAGGTGGGTGTAGCTTTTCAAACCCTGGGGATAGGCCGGCAGCAGCATCCAGCAGGCGTGGCGGGCGGATTCCCGGTCAAAAGCGGCCAGATGAGCGGCGATAAAGTCGAACAGGGCTTTGTCGCCGGGTTTTTCGCCGAACCGCGCCCAGTCCTTGAGCAGTTTGTTCTGGCGCGCATCCAGACCGATCAAGCCACCAGCCAGTTCGCGTTGAGCCGGATCCAGCGTCAGTAGCGCCTGAGCCGGTTCACTCGCAGCAGCAGCACAAACCAGCTTGGCAAGAGGGTAATAAGGTGAAGTGGAGGGAATACGCTCGACCAGCGTCGGGGCACCGGCGGGATCGCTTTCCAGCTTGAGCAGCGCCGCCAGCGTCTGGCGCAAATCCCGGTAGGGCGAGCGAATCGGAATAGCTTTCAGCGCTTCGCGCACCACCGCCTCGGCATCGCCCTGGCCGTAGGCGCACAGCGCAGCCTGGGCAGCGCCGAAATGCTGGCGCAGCGTTGCATCGGGCGGGATCGCCTGAAGTACGTCCTTCTGTCCGGCCAGCGCCAGCGCGGCGAGCAGGGTTTCGAGTTCGCCCGCATCGGCGGCAGGTAATCCAGCCGCATAATGAGTGTAAGCGCGCATGGCCTTGGCGTACTGATTGGAGTGCAGCAGCCAGTCTACATACAGGTCTGGTTGTGGGACTTGTCCGCTGCACAGACTGGGGATGTTTTCCCAGATCACGGCGGCTTCCCGGTACATCTCCTTTTGAGCCAGTTGCCTGGCGCGTTCCAGATAAGCCACCGCCAGCGGTTCACGCCAGGATGCCTGCGGTTCACGTTTCAGCAGCAGCTTGTAAATGTCAATCGCGCCCTTGTAATCGCGGGCCGACAACAGAGCATTACCTTGGCTCACCAGTTCCGGCGTGGGCAGGTCATCGAGGCGAAGGCGCGGTTTCGGACTTGGTTTTCGCACGAGTATTAACTCCTTGGGCGGCATTCAGACGGTGAGAATCGTCAGGTTTTCCTGTTCAGCCAAGGTTCGCGCATCGCTTAACACCGCACAATAGGCTTGATCGGATTGAAGATAAGTCGCCGCAACCCGTTTGAGATCCGCCAGCGTGACGTGCAAGATCCGTTGCCGATAGGCGCGGCGCTGTTCCGGGCTGCGGCCAAACAGGGTGCCAGAAAAGGCGCTGATCGCTTCGCCCGCCGGCGAGCCGGGTTTATCAATGGCGGCGATGATGCCGAGGATGGCTTCTTCCAGGGTTCGCGCCGGGTGATCGCAGGTTTGCAGCCAGTCCAGCGCCCGGTCGAAATCGGTCAGGGTGTCGGCCAGCCGGGGATCGCGGTAGGAATAGAAGCGGAAGGAACCGCTGTCAGGATGGTAGCCCGCACCGCCGCCATACGCGCCACCTTGCTCGCGGATAGCGCGATGTAGATAGCCATTACGCAGGAAATCGCCGAGCACCTGCAACGCGGGAGCATCGGGATGGTTGGGCGCGACAGTGGGATAGGCCTTGGCGCAGAAATTGACCTGGGTATTGACCCGGAACCCCTGTCGCAGCGGTTGCGGTTCCGGCGCGGCCAGGGTGAACGGTTCCGACGCGGCATAACCTTCGCGCCAATGGACGGCCAATGCGGCGGCAATATCATCCTGGCGCTCGGCTTCGCTGACCACCAGCAGTTGCCGGGGCGCCTGTTGCAGACGGTCGCGCAACCGTTCCAGCCGACCCGCAAAACCGGCCAGCGCCTCGGCATCGTCCAAGTCGTCATCCAGCGCCTTGAGGTGTTTCAAGCCTTGCAGCCCGTCCCAGCGATGACTCAGTGCCGCCACCGAACTCAGACTGGAACACGCCGCCGCCAGCGCCAGCATATGGCCGTGATCGGTGATCGCTTCCTCGCGGTGAGCGCGCATCTGGGCGACCAGCTCGCGCAGCCGGGGCAGTTCATCGAAACGGGCGCTGGTCAGCGTTTCCCACAGCAGATCGGCCAGGGCGGCGTGGTTGCGGGCCAATGCCTTGCCCCCCAAGGTCAATACGCCCTTGACCTGCTGCACGTCGTCCACGCCACCGCGTACCGTGGCGCGGGCGCTGATGCCACCGGTCACTGCCGCCTGCCGGGCCTGAGTCGTGCGGTAATCACGCCCGGCGCTGCCGACTTCGCTGAGGCAGGCGCAGAACAACGGGAGTAGATCCAGTTCATCGGCTTCCAGCGCCGGCAAATCGAGTACCGCTTGCAGATAAACCATGCCGTTGGTGCCCTGGGCGTACCAGGTCGCGGGCACCGCCCCGACCGGACGGCTGACCCCTTCGACGATCTTCAAATCTGCCGGCACGTCTGCCAGCCCCACCTTGGGCAATAGTTCGGGATCATCCGGTTGTTGCTGGCGTTCGGCCAGCACCTGGGTTTGGGCCATGATGCGGGCCTGATCGGCTTCGCTCAACGCGGTGCGGATAGCGGCCAACCGTTGCTGTTCCATTGCCGCCTGCTTCGCGCTCAACTCCGGGTCGGGAGCCATGGTCAATCGCACCCGGTGCGGGTTATCAATCAACAGTTGTCGGGCGAGACGCGGAATAAAGTCCGGCTCCCGGCTTTCTACTCGCAATTGTTCCAGCAGCGGATCGCCGTCCAGCGCCGGAATCGGATCACCGCCATGGATCGCCGGAGTCAGCGCTTCCATCAGCAGATGCAGTCCGTAGGGAAAACCATCGCCGGTAATTTCCCGCTCGCTCAATTCCAACTGGTGCAGAGCGGCGTCTACCGCGTCTTGCGGCACCCCGTCAGCGGCGACCTGGCGTAGCACTTTGAATATCAGTTGTTCAACCGCTTCCGCGCATTCGGGATTGGAGCCTTCCAGCCCGCAAACGAAAGTGGCTTCACGGGTGGAGGTGTCGAAGCCGCACATTGGCGAGGGCGCAGTACCGAACTCAGAGGTTTCCAGCGCGTTCCGCAATGGCGAACTGCTGTTGTCCAGCAACACGTCGCTCAACAGTCGCGCTCGCAGCGTCGCCAGTGGATCGGTGATCAGCCCCAGCAGCCAGCCCAGCACGATATGGGTCTGGTCATGCAGCGCTTCGGCGCCGTCCAGCGGGTAATAGGTGAGATCGACGACGGGCGCGATATAGCGTCGCTCGGCGGGAATGGTCAAATCCAGCGTCAGCGCCTGAAAGCGGCTGAGAGCTTGCGCCTCGAAACACTGCTGATGCTCGGCGGCGGGAATGTCGCCGTAGGTCAAAAAAATGGCATTCGAGGGATGGTAATGGCGAGCATGGAAGGCTTTCAGTTGTTCATAACTTAGATCGGGAATCGCTGCCGGATCACCGCCGCTGTTGTGATGATAGGTGATGGTCGGGAACAGTTGCTGTTGCAGGGCGTAGCCCAGCCGTTGCACCGGCGAACTCAGCGCGCCTTTCATTTCGTTGAACACAATGCCTTTGAAGACCAGTTCGGAATGGGGATCGGCGGGAGTAGCAAATTCGAGCCGGTGACCTTCCTGGGCGAAGTCGCGTTCATCCAGCAGCGGGAAGAAGGTCGCGTCCAGATACACATCCAGCAGGTTGCCAAAATCCTTGCGGTTCTGGCTGGCGAAGGGGTAGGCGGTCCAGTCGCTGCTGGTGAAAGCGTTCATAAAGGTATTCAGCGAGCGCCGGATCATCATGAAGAACGGGTCGCGCACCGGATAACGCTGGCTGCCGCAGAGCGAGGTGTGTTCAAGGATGTGGGCGACGCCGGTCGAGTCCTGTGGCACGGTCAGGAACGCGACCATAAAGGCGTTGTGCGGATCATCGGCAGCCAAATGTAGATGCCGAGCGCCAGTGACGCTGTGGCGATACTCCTGGAACTCCAGCCGCAGGGCGGGAATGGGATGGCTACGCAGGTGCTGGAAGGCGGGATGGGTCATGGTTTAGGTTTTGGGGTGAGCGGATACAGTGGGGATAGAGATAGAACCGGTCGACAAACAACGTTGGCGGGATC
The DNA here is from genome assembly GCF_000531125.1 of Candidatus Contendobacter odensis Run_B_J11. GTDB lineage: Bacteria > Pseudomonadota > Gammaproteobacteria > Competibacterales > Competibacteraceae > Contendibacter > Contendibacter odensensis. The sequence continues at coordinate 16,987 of NZ_CBTK010000101.1, forward strand.
GTCTGATGCTGAAAGTGATGATAGCCCCGAGGAAATTCAACCTTTGACCATTGCGGTAAAGTCCGACCAGTGTTCGATCTTGAAGGCGCGAACATCCCGCACTGAAGCGGCAAACCACGGCAACGCTTTCAACGTCAGAATCGCAGCGAACAGATTGGATAAGTCGTCCCTGTCGGTGGTGTAAAGGCTGCCCTGCCGCCACTCGAAGCCGAACCCGGTTAGAGTGTTGCGGATATCGGCATAGGCTTGGGCCACGCCCTTGGGATGATTCCCGGCGGTATCGGCGACCACTAAATCGAAAGCAATGGCAAACATTAACGCTCCTTGGGATCGTCGAGAACATCGGCCAGTTTGTAATCAAGCTCTTCGCCGGTTTCGATCACTCGAACTCGCACTGTCTCATCCCCGGAATGCAGTTTTTTACCTTCTGAAACAATTTCATAGACGGGACCAGACAGGCCAAAACGCCGCCAGGTGCCGATCAAGCTTTGGGGTTCAATGTGCAGCATGAAAATCACCTCGTTAACCATAGCGGGTTCAGGATCGCACGATGCGGATTGTACCAAATTCGCTCACAGGCGTTGGTGGGAAACGGCTGATGTTATCTGCGGGTTGCCTGATCCGGCTGGAAACGATGAATGCGCGCAAGCACATCCGCCAGGGCATTTTTGGCCATGGCTGTATCGTAGTCGGTTTGCAGGCCAATCCAAAACCCATCGTTCATTCCGAAAAAACGGGCCAGGCGTAACCCGGTATTGACCGTAATCGCGCGCTTGCCGGCGATGATCTCACCGATGCGCCGCTGCGGAACGCCAATTTCCTTGGCCAACCGGTACTGGGTCAAACCCATCGGTTTTAGAAAATCCTCCAGCAGGATTTCGCCGGGCATCACCGGCGGCAGCTTGCCGCCTTCCGCTACATCGGAAAAATCCATCTGGCTCAGGTCTTCAACGCGGATGTTCACGCAATTTCTCCGTTAGTAATAGTCAACGATCTCGACATTCCAGGCGTTGCTATCGGCGCCATTCAAAACAAATCCGCCACTGATCGTTGATACGGATACTCCATTGGCCTTCACGGTTGCCGGAGAGCTTTTCCAATTGGTTTCCGGGCGGGATGCGCAACTCGTCAATCGAAATCACCCGGTTGAGTTGTGCAAGCTTGCGTCGCGCCGTTTGTAACCACTCCGCGCCAAAGCGACGAACCCGCTCATGCGCGAATACCGCTGCGGTTTCTTTATTGGCGAATGTTTTGATCATGGAGAAGTGCTAACGTGTTGCATTACTAATGTCAAGCGTTCGTAAATCTGGGTCTCATCGCCTGCCAGACGTAGGCTGGCGGTGAGTTGACCGCGAACGCCGACCAACCGGTTGGCGGAGGGTCAGCGTTATCAAGGCAAAAATGATAACGGCCCCGCTGGGGGGCCGTTTATAGTGATGAAGAGATTTGCGGGTTGCGCTAGGTGCGACGGCGACGCGAGAAGCCGAGACCGACGAGACCGACGCCAATCAGCGCGAGCGTGGCCGGTTCGGGGACGGTAGCTGCATTTACGCCCACGGTGGCGGCAGCGATGAAAGGAATACCAAGTCCATTAAAATAATCATTAGGTCCTAAATGATTATTAGGATCGCTATTGATATCATTAGGGTCGAAGTCATTGAAAAAGCTCGTAAAACGAATGGTTAGTAATGTCTGAGAGGCGAACTCGTCGGGCAGATCGTATGTCTGCTCATCTAAACGGACGTTACCCGAGATAAAGGCAACAGTTGTGTTGGGGTTGGTGGTGGTGTTGACGAAAAAGCCGTTGTAGTGATCGCGGATGTTGTCACCCTGCACCAGATCGACCTTGTAGGAAGCGTTGTTTGTGCCGAGGAACTCGACCGATCCGTTGTTGGCGCCAAAACTGCCGAACCCCGAGTTGATCAGCGTATAGGCTTGGGTGACGCCAAACACGTTAACATCTATATCAAACTCTCCTTTCCAGAGCACAGTATCGCGGTCACTATCCACTACCAGATTGAACGGTACACCATTATAGGTTGGCGTACTAGGGAATATTGGATCATAGAGAAAGCCCTCGGTGGCAGTGCGGATGTCGACGTTGAGTAGCGGTAACGTTAGTGTGGTGTAGCTGGTGGCGCTGGCCGGCGCTACCATTCCGCCCAATGAAATTGCGAGGGCGGCAGCTACGAGGAGAGGAGAGGAGAGGAGAGGAGAGGAGAGGAGAGGAGAGGAGAGAGCGTTTCATGGTTTTAACTCCAAAGATTAGTTGCATGAGTGCAACCAAAAATAAAGCAATAAATAAGCCAGATATATTTATGTGAATAAAATCAATTTGATGGATTTTAAGCAGTGTTCATGACTGTAAAATATAACAGTGATCTTTTTGGAGAGAATTGAGAGATTATGATGAATTTTATGAATTTATTTGATGAAAATTATTATTATTCAAATAGTTATATGAATTTATACCATTCCAGCAGGGTGTAAAATTTTCCCTCCTGTAAATTTTCCCGTGATTGCTTATAAATTTGAAACCCACTGTAAGCTCATTGAGT
>NZ_CBTK010000102.1 GCF_000531125.1 Candidatus Contendobacter odensis Run_B_J11
CAGATCGATGCCGCCTATATCCAGTCCTTGGAGCCGGAGGCGTTGCGGAGGCTGTCGGTGCAGTTACTGGCGGATCTCAAGGAAGCATGGGACCGCCTGAACCAAGGCCCCGAGAACAGTTCACGTCCACCGAGTAGTCGTGCGCCCTGGGAGCGAACCGGGGGCGGGTCGGCGTCGGCTGACGATGCGGCAGATGACGCGCTTATGCCAGCGCCGGCGGACGTGCAACCGGTAGACGTGCAACCGACCGATCCGTCCCCGAAGCGTAAACCCGGCAAACAGCCCGGGGCACCGGGGTTCGGTCGGACTCAGGGGCTTCATGCCCATGAGGAACAGGCGCATTACCCGCTCGGGTGTGCGGGATGCGGTCAGCCACTGACGGGCGCGGCGGCGGGTGCCTATACCGGCTTTCAGGCCGTTGATCTGCGCTTGGGGGAGCCTGGGCAACCCGGGTTGACCTTGTGGGGGGTGGACCCTCGTTCTTACGAGGTAGCGTGTGGCTGTGGACACCGAACCCGGGCGGTCGCTGCTCAAGGGGCGGTCGATCCCCTGCTCGCTGGCATTGAACTGAGCGAATGGCGCTTGGTCGGGCCGGCGCTGGCCGGACTGATCGTCGCCCTGGCGCTGCGGTTTCGACTCTCGCGGGCGCGGATTCAGGAATTTCTGGGCGAGTGGTTAGGACTCACGCTGAGCATCGGCACGATCCATCAGACGATCCATGAAGCCAGCGCGGTGGTGGCCCCCGCCGAAGCGGAACGGATCGAGGCGGTATTGGCCAGTGACCTGCTCCATGCCGACGACACCTCAGGGCCGGAACACGGCCAGCCCCTTTGGCTGTGGGTGTTCCATGCGCTGACCGTCACGCTGTATTACGTCGCCGGGCGCGGTCGGGAGTGGGTCGATAACGTCCTGGACGGCTTTAGCGGCTGGCTGATGAGCGATGGCTGGATCGCCTACCGTCACTATCCCCGCCGGCTGCGCTGCTGGGCGCATCTGCTCCGCAAGGCCCGGGGGTTGGCTCAGAGCTGTGATCGGGACGCCCGACGCTTTGGTCAGCAGGTCTTAA
>NZ_CBTK010000103.1 GCF_000531125.1 Candidatus Contendobacter odensis Run_B_J11
ACTATAAATTTTTCAGAAGGGTGTGTTGAAAAATTCCACAACCTGTAAATGATTGCTATAGCCGTGTTCGCGGCAAAGTCGCAATGACTAATCCAATACAACAAGGATTGAAACTGGAAGACGGTCGCGCCGAAAATCGAGAAAGCGTCGCAATGACTAATCCAATACAACAAGGATTGAAACTCGTTCAATGAGGCGCGGCAAATCGCGGGGAGTGTGGACAAGCTGGATCGGGTACTCAAGGGTGGTGAGACGCTGGAAAGCATCTACAACGAGGGCAAAGACCCGCTGTAGCAGTGGAAGACGGTCGGGGATATAGTAGCAAAGCGCCCTATACTGGCTGACATGAATGTTCAATCAGACCGCACAACTTCAGTCAAAGACTTTGCCAATGGCTGCCTAAACGCGCCAAGAGATAAGCAACCGCCGCTTGTAATAGGGAGTATTGAAGCGGCTATCGCGGTACATACGGATGCTTTGGGCGTACCCGTTACTGGGAAGCAAGTGGCGCTTGATCATGACTACACGCGCCATACTCTGCTGCATCACGGCTCGCCTTCCGAGCGCAGCCGAGGGCAAGAGCCGATTACTGATGCTGATTTGGCCTTAGCTCGGCTAATTCTGAACCAAGCCAAAAACATCCATTCTGGAACACCCCCACAATCAAAGAACGGATGTTCTCGTTTGGAGGTTATTGAGGAGATGGGCGCTTATCGGTACACGGTTATTTATGAAGTGCGTCGTGCCAGCGTCGTTGTCTACACGATGTTCAAGCGGCCAAAATAAAACCGCCGCACTGCTCGATGTCCCTCATTGCTGAGTCCCCGAGCCAAACGCCCTAGGCGTCGTGCGGCTTAATTTCAGTATACCCCTCACCTCAAGGTTCCTCAAGATGCCCATGCCCCAACTCGTCCTCATCGGCAACGCCACGCTGTACTTCGGCGATTGCTTGGAGCTATTGCCGCATTTGCAACGGTCGGGCTGCGTGGACGCCATTGTGAGCGACCCTCCTTATGGGATTGGTTTTCAGTGTGGTGCTAAACCTGGAAATGGCCTGGGTCGCAATGACTCATCCAATACAACAAGGATTGAAACCAGTAAAAGGTTTTGAAGTTTTACCTCGGCGATGGGTGGTAGAGCGAACCTTTGCTTGGCTGAGTCGTTCCCGCAGATTAAGCAAAGATTATGAGCGGAAACCCACGTCCAGTTCGGGCCAAGTTTATATCGCTTGCAGTCGATTAATGTTGCAGCATCTTTGCAAAAGACGAGCAGATGAAAGAGTCATTCTAGCAGTTCTTTAGGTAATTAAGTTTTTATATAGCCTCTGATACTGTTTATTAGCTAACCTCTGTTGTGGATTCCCTTCTCGACCCAAAATAGCGTGCATAAACCCAGGTGAATTCAGCTCCAAAAAAGAGAAGTTGAGCCGAGTAGTAAACCCAAACTAATACCACCACTAAAGAACCGGCTGCACCGTAAACCGATTGCCCACCGGCTTTTATAATGTAGAGACCCATGATGTTTTTGCCCACCGAAAAAAGCAATGCGCTAAGGATTGCTCCTAACCACACATCGCCCCAAGCGACATGGGCATCGGGTAAAAATTTGTAGATCATTGCGAATAAGAGTGAAATCACTATAAACGAGTTGGACAGATCGATGACGTACACTATCGTCGGAAAGCCAGGCATCAATACAGCCAGATTTTGGTCAATCACTGCAACAAGCGCGCTGACCACTAAAGAAACCAGAAAAAGAAAACCGATACCTAGGACTAAGGAGAACGAAAGTAGGCGCTTGCGTAAAAACGACCGAAGAATACCCTCGCTCGGTACGACATCCCAAATGGTATTAAGGGCGTCTTGCAGTTGAACAAAAACCCTCGTTGTTCCAAAAAGAAGAGTCGCAAGACCGACAACGGTTGCACCAATCCCCTGGGCAGGTTTGCTTGAATTAGCCAGCACTTGCTGAATCAGCACTGCACCTTCAGCACCGACAATATCCCTGATTTCGGAAATAAGATGTCCCTGGGCCGCTTCACGACCAAACACGAATCCTGCCACAGCAATAGCCACTATCAGCAACGGTGCAAGCGCAAATACCGTGTAGTAAGACAAAGCAGCAGCCATGTATTCTGCTTTGTCGTCGTTCCAAGCGTGTACTGTTTCTTTAAGCAGCGTCCACAGGATTTTTAATTTGAAATGATACCGAAAAGCCACGATTATCCCCTTCCAATCCGCATAAGGCTTTCATTCTATCTGATGTTGGGAAAATCCGGGATACCTCGGATCGAAGACTAAAGCGTGTATCATTTTATCTCAATGGTTCGGACAGTTTTGGCGATTACCATCAACCGGTCAGCTTTCATAGGCTAAATTAAAGCCAACTCAGGGATTGACCGGACTTGGATAAAATAATTTGTTGATTTTGCTTAACTCTCCATCAAGGCTCGAAGCTATGGTTTTTCAAGGGGTTCCGTGAACTCATCGGTGTTTCACCCAGACGCTTGAAGAACTGAAACTGTCCGAACCATTGATCTTGAGTACAGGATCTGGTGATCGCTGATTTTAGGAAAACATCGTAACGACGGCATGACGGTTCAGTTTTCCAGCGCCGGTAAGCGGCAGTTCGGCCACCGGCCGGACCTGCTTGGGAACCTTATAATCGGCTAAAGAGTCCCGGCAAAACGCCTTGAGTTCCTCTTCCCCAGCACTCCTGCCGGCGTGAAACATCACCAGCGCGACGGGCGCTTGTCCCCATTGCGGATCGGGGATGCCGGCGCAAATCGCTCCAGCGACGGCGGGATGTTTCATTAAAGCCTGTTCGATCTCCTCCGGGGAAATGTTTTCTCCGCCCGAGATAAACATGTTGTCGGCCCGTCCTTGGATGAACACGAGACCGTCCTGATCCTGCATTGCTAAATCTCCGGTTTCCATCCAGCCGTCCGGGTGAATGACTTTTTCAGTCCGCGCCGGATCATCGAGATAACCGTCAAAGTTATGCGGACTGCGCAGACACAGCACGCCGATTTGGCCGGGTTCAACGTCGCATCCGGTTTCCTGATCGACGATTTTAGCGTCGCAGTGAAACATGGACATGCCGATGCTCGCTGAATTCACCAGCAACTCGTCCAGAGAATCGGAACGAGCGATATAGGCAAAATTGGAGGGGCCGGCCTCGGTCATCCCGTAGGTCTGACTGATCGGAATGCCTTTATCGAGGAAGACTTTCATCACCGCCTTTGAACACGGCGCGGCGGCGGTGGTGATCGCCTTCAAGTGGGAAAAATCGGTTTCCGCAAATTTTGGATGGGCGATCAGGAATTGCAGCATGGCTTCGACCGCGCCAAAATTCTCGACGCGCCCTTCATGGATCAGTTCCAGGATCAAGCCGGGATTGAATTCGCGCATCAAGACGCTGGTGATGCCGGCATGAAACAGCGGGGTAAAGGTATTCCAGCCGCCGATGTGAAAGAACGGGAAAGTGATGAGTACCTTTTGGTAAGCCCCGGCGAGGCCGGTGGCGAGAATGTCGACCGAGTTCCAGACCATCTGCCGATAAGACACGATGCAGATTTTCGGCACGGCGGTTGTCCCGCCGGTGTGGACGTACAGGCAACGATCCGTCATCGCCAGCGGCACGTTCACCGCTCGGAGATCGGTCTTCAGGATAAGGGTTTCAAAAATATTCTGGTCATCATCGATGTTGATCAGCGCTTGAACTGAGGAAGGCACCGATAAGGCCAGGACCAGCTCGGCATATTGATGTTCGTGAACCAGGACGCGGGGCTGGAGGCGTGTCAGCAGATCATCCAGTTCCGGCTTTTTCAACCGCTGGCTCAACGGGGCTAAAATAATCCCCAATTTGCCGCAAGCCAGATAAAGATCAATGGATTCGATCCGGTTGCGGCTTATCAGCGCGAGGACATCGCCTTTACACAGGCCCAGCGCATCGCTCAGATAGGCTCCTACCCGGCACGCCCGGTCGTTCATGTCCTGAAAGGTGTAGGTTTTTTGGGTGAATGCGTCATACAGAGCGGTTCGGTAAGGCGTCAGCGCCGCACGGCGTCCGGCCCAATCGCCCACCCAATTCATCGGTAGATCGTCATAATTTTGAATGAATCCCATGGGAATCTCTTTCTGATCAAGGACGGGAAAACACCGACTTTAGAATCAATCCATCAACGGAATCAATAAAGCCCGACGCTCATTCGTTGGACAACACCACCTTCCCTATTCCTTCCAAACCATGGAACGCCGCCGCGTACCCCCCGGCTGTTGGCTCTCGTGGAGACCCGCGAGGTTCAGAGGGCCATGTGATGGTCAGCCAGCCACACCTGAAATGTAGCCGGTTTAATGCCTTCCTCCGACGCCACCACCTGGCACGAGTTCATGACCGCGCCTGCCACGCCAGATGATTCAAATACGCCAAGCGAGCCTCTTCATCGGGCAGCGTCTCGCGCAGCGCGTCCATAAACGGCAAATCTGCATCTAAGCCATGCAGGAGCAATCGGGCTTGCGCTGCTCGCGGGATGCGCGTCTTGCGGTCGCTTGGGTTCTGGCGGATATCCTGCGGAGGGGTCATCGAGGCGTTCATGATTAAGGTCTCCTCTACATTAAAGCGTCTTCACGATCCGGCCTCACCCCGATCAACTCATCCGTGGCGAAGCCCAGAGCCTTTGCTTGTTCCAGTAGCCGCTCGCACCCGGTCGGCGGCAATGGTCGGGTGCGGGCCAGAATCCACAAGTAATACCATTTCTCTATAGAGGTTCTTCGACGGTTCTTGTGGAAACCGGGGTTTAGTGCCTCATAAATGTGATATTCAGTGAATCGCTCATCAATAACCGATTGATCTGCAAAGGCATCAACTTAACCACAAGCCGGCGCGGCGGGCTACAATCCGTCTTGGGAGACGATCTCCACAGAAACCCTCGAAGAACCTAAATTTATAGAGAAATGGTATTACGCCGCCGACAGCCCCGCTGAATTTTTCGCGGTCATCAGCGAAGCGTTTTTCGAGGCGCTGGAGATAGTCGCTGACAGCTACCCGGAGGTTTACCGGCAACTCCAGGCATTCTATCGGCAGGATCCGCTAACCCGGCGGTTTAGCGAATGCCTTCCAACCGCAGCCGACCCTCCTGATCCAAAACCTGAATGCGGTTAAACAATGCATCAGGTAACAACGCCAACAGGCAGGGACTGCTCATAACCTGAGCCTGCCGGTAACCGGGCAGCGACTCGCGCCAGTCCACCCGCACCATCAGCACCCCGTCCCGCACCGTGGCAAATTCCTCTGCCAGGCTGAGGCCATAACCGGACGAGGGCCGCGATCCCATCGCCATCAGCAACACCCCCGCGCGGGGAAAATCCACCGCTGGTGGCGGTGGTGGCTCCGTCCGCAGGCTCATCACCTGTCCGTACCGTTGCTGCCACGCTTCCGGGCTGGCGATCCAGATCACTACCGGCTGATCCAGACCGCCGCACTGGCCGCTACCGTACAGCGTTTTCACTGGCAGAACCACGTTACCCAACCCGCCACCGCCGGGATAGCCGCAGCCCGAGGTCAGCGCCAGCGCCGCCAGTATTGCCCAGGCGATCCGCTTCAATGCGCAGTCCCCACTTGCCTGGTTGAATGCCGCCGCTTCCCGGTCTCGCCAGTATCCGCTTTCACCGACTTGAAGTCCGCCAGGTTCACCGTAAAGCCACTCACGAAGTCCAGCCCACTCCGATTCTGGTTGACCTCAATCATTACTGGCGCATCGGTAGTGATGTACGCCCCGCAGGACTCGCCAATATCGCAAATAAACTGGTTATTGTTGGAGTCACTACCCGCGAAAATTTCATAGCTACCGGCGGGAACATCGCTCAGGGTGTAGGTGTAGCTGCCATTAGCCTGCCGCACTGCGGTCACATCGGCAATGGTGTCTCCGGTCGTTGGATTCACCAGCAGTACATACTGCTGGCCGACCGCGCCAGCGCTCAAGTTGTTGGCGATCTGCATAATCACCCGCACTTGAACCCCATTGGCGTTGGAGCCGAAAGTGATCGTTGCGCTGTATACCCCATCCGCCAAGCCATCGCGCCGTACCGCAACCGCGTAGTTACCTATGCCACTGGCATTGATCTGGGTCGGGGTCACGCTCAGCCAGCCGCCGGAATTCTCAGTGGGCGCATTCACTGTCAGATTGCTGCCGCCACCATTCAACACCGTGAGCGTCTGGCTGCTCACGCTGATCCCAAAGTTCAGCGCCGATGGGCTGACCGCAAGGATCGGGGTTGGATTGACCGGATTACCCCCGGTATTGGCAGCGGCAGTCACCGCTTTATAAGCGTTGATCAGGCCATAACCGAACCGGTCATCCTTTCCCGCAGTGCCCAGATCTTCGGTGAGCGCTCCACTGGCCAGCAGATTGGCAACATCCGCCGGCGTCAGATTGGGAGCCACTGATTTCATTAACGCCACCACCCCGGCCATGTGTGGCGTCGCCATCGAAGTGCCCTGCCAGATCACATAGTCGTTGACCAGTTTGCCGCCGCTATCGGTAGCGACCGTGCTGAGGACGCCATCCGGTTTGCCGTCACCGTTCACGTCTCTAGCGGTACTGCCGCCGGGCGCAGCTACGCTAACCCACGGTCCGAAGTTGGAGTACGGTGCCAGATTCTTGTTGATGTCCACCGCGCTGACCCCGATCACCCCCGGATAGCCGGCGGGATAGGACGGTTCACTGCTGGCTTCGTTGCCCGCCGCAGCGACGATGACTACGCCAGCAGCGCGCACCTGATCGTAGACCGCTTGGGAAGCGGATGAGAAACCGGGACCGCCAATGCTGAGATTGATCACATCGGCACGACGCGGCGGCACCGTGCCGGAGTCGTTAGGTAACCGAGCGGCGAAGCGCATCGCCTGCTCGATGTCGTAATCGGAACAGCCAAATTGGCCGCACACCCGCAGCGGCATCACTTTGGCACTAAAAGCCACTCCCGCTACCCCAATGCTATTGTTGGTGGCGGCGGCGACCGTACCGCTCACATGAGTACCGTGGAAGGAACTGCTGCCGTCAGGATTGGATCGATCACCGGGATCGCTGGGATCGCGGTCAATACCATCGCCATCGCCGGCATTAGCTGGATCTTTGATGAAGTCATAGCCGTCCACCAGTTGCCCTTGCAGATCGGGATGACTAAGCACCACACCAGTATCAATCACCGCCACCAGGGTGTTGGCGCCGGTGGTCAGATCCCAGGTTTGCGGCAGGTTGATCTGCGGGTAATGCCACTGGAATTGATAAAGCGGATCGTTGGGGACGAAGTTTACTTCGCGGATAAAATTGGGCGTAGCGTCCGCAACACTCGAATCACGTTTCAGCACCTTGATCAGGCACAGGGTCTTCAGTTTGTCCCGCAACACCGGATCGTCCGGCTGAAACTCTTCCGGGAAGCAAGACCCAGCAGTGTCGGCTAATGGCGAATAGGTGCTGACCTGCGCCTGTTTATCGAGTTCGATTAAAGTGTTGCGTTCCGGTTCTCCCTGCTCCCGCACGGTCGGGTTCAGTGCTTGGGCACGCAAGCCGCCCGCCGGCATCGTCGCAGCATCCCGAAAGAGGACAATGGCTTCTCCAGTGACGAAAGGATCGCTCAGTCGCAGCCGCGTCCCCGTACTGACTGGCGCCAATGCCTGACCAATGGTCAATACATAGTTGGATGCGCCTTTATCCACCGCCACCACCACCAGATAATCGCCGCCGGTCTTAATCGTCAGCGATTCCGCCCGGTTCTGACTGGCGGAAGCATCAATAATCTTGCCGTTAATATCGGCCAATGCCAGATCCAGATCGTCATTGACACCATCACCGGCAATCAGCAGGTTAATCGGCTGGCCCGCCAGCAGGCTGACCTTGTAGACATCCACCTCATCGCCAGTGGTACGCGACCGCCCGCTGGAACCGCTACCGGGTTGGTTAACATAGCCGCTGAGCGTGACTGGATTGGGAATTGGTTGAGCCTCCGCGACGGTATCGTTGGATCGGTACGAGGCCACCGGATCATTGACATCGCTGTCAATGGCGGTGCCCGAGGCCGGGCGAATGGTTCCGCTCAACGTGTACTGGGTAGTAGGTGGCGGCGTTGGCGGCGTTGGCGGTGTTGAATTGTCGCTCCCCCCTCCCCCTCCACAGGCTTGCGATAACAAAGTGGCTATTGCCATCATCAGGATTGATCGCTTGGAAGTGACCCGCTTCATTGCTCATCCTCTTATGATCCGTCGCAGAACCCGATTGATCATCGCGTCTGCCTTATACTGAAACCGCATGGAATCTTCAGGGTAGATTCTATTTCAATGATCTCCACCCACGCGGGACCTGTGGCATGAACTATCAGTTTGAGATACTTGATCAGTCTATCGGCTATCGCGGATTTTTCCGCATGGAAAAGTACCGGCTGCGGCATGAACTGTTCGCCGGCGGCTGGAGTTCGGCAATGACCCGCGAATGCCTGGAACGCGGTCATGCCGTCGCAGTGCTGCTGTACGACCCAGCTTCCGACCAAGTCGTTTTACTGGAACAATTTCGGATCGGAGCGCTGGAATTTCCCGGCGGCCCTTGGTTGCTGGAAATCGTCGCCGGGATTATTGACCATCCCGGCGAAACTACTGAGGAGGTGGCGCGACGCGAAACCACCGAAGAAGCCGGTTGCCAGTTGCTCGATGTTATTCCGATCTGTCATTACCTGGTTAGTCCCGGTGGCACTTCGGAGAGCATCACCCTATTTTGCGGACGGGTGGATGCCGCGACCATTACCCGCCACATCTGCGGCGTTGCCTCTGAACATGAGGACATCCGCTTGCAGGTCGTTTCCCGCCGTGAGGCGCTGGATTTATTGCATTCCGGCCGCATCAACTCTGCCGCGCCGATCATCGCTTTGCAATGGCTGGAGCTGAATCGGGCCACATTACAGGAACGCTGGGGTTCGGCACCGGCCTAGATGTTCAGTACCCGCAGGTCAGGATCGGGCTGCGACCGATCCCAGATCGTGCGGAAGAGTTCCAGTAGTTCCTTCATCCGCTCGCTGGACTGCGGCACATACTCGCCGATCAGGCGGCGCGGGTCGCTGAAACGCAATAGCGCCTGCTCATCGGCGATAGCGAACGCCTGCCCCAGTTCCGGCCAATCCGGGAGTTCCCGCCGATCCGGAATACGCAGCAGCAGCGCAGTGGTCAAGCGCTCTGCCAGTCGCGCCAATCCCGGACAGGCGCTGCGCCATTCCCGCGCCGATGGCAACACCAGTTGGAACCGGACTTTCGGCTGAGTCACCACCCGGTCGCGGATAGCGGCCAGCACATCGGCATCGTTGTACAACTCTGGCCGCACCAGCGGCGTATACAAATACAGAGTGCGCCGCATCCCGCTAATCAATTCCAGTAATGCGCGCCGACTCTCTTCCAACCCATTCAGGGGAAGCGGGGAAATTTCGTTAATTTCGTGCTGGTCTACCATCGCTGTCACCTCATTGTTTGGGTAGAGCTTTACACCTGGGCTTGTTGTACCTCCAGAACTTTCGCTTTGGCTTGGAAAGCAGCGCAGGGTTCCAGCGGATTCATGCCACGAAGGCTGGAAATTGACGTAGAATTTTCAAGCTGCTTGGCAGCCTTTCCGGATCGTTCCGCCTTCATTTCCAGTCTCGTGGAGCCTGATATGCCCGATTACCGTTCCCGCACTACCACCCACGGCCGCAACATGGCCGGCGCTCGCGCCCTGTGGCGGGCCACTGGCGTCAAGGACGGCGACTTTGGCAAACCGATCATTGCCATATCCAATTCCTTCACCCAGTTCGTGCCCGGCCATGTTCATCTGAAAGACTTGGGGCAACTGGTGGCCCGCGAGATCGAAAAAGCCGGCGGCATCGCCAAGGAATTCAACACCATCGCTGTTGATGACGGTATCGCCATGGGTCACGGCGGGATGCTGTACTCGCTCCCTTCCCGTGAATTGATCGCCGATTCGGTGGAGTATATGGTCAATGCTCACTGTGCCGACGCGCTGGTGTGCATTTCCAACTGCGACAAAATTACCCCCGGCATGTTGATCGCCGCCATGCGTCTGAACATCCCCGCTATTTTTGTCTCCGGCGGGCCGATGGAAGCCGGCAAAACCCGACTGGCGGGCAAGGAGGTGAAGCTGGATCTGGTGGACGCCATGGTCGCCGCCGCCGATTCCAGTCTCGACGACGCCACAGTTGCGGAACTGGAGCGCTCGGCCTGTCCCACCTGCGGTTCCTGCTCCGGCATGTTTACCGCCAACTCGATGAACTGCCTGACCGAGGCGCTGGGCTTGAGCCTGCCCGGCAACGGCTCGCTGCTGGCGACCCATGCCGACCGCCGCGAACTGTTTCTGGAAGCGGGGCGGCGCATCGTTGCCCTCACCCAACGCTATTACCAGCAGGGCGACGAGTCGGTGCTGCCGCGCAGTATTGCCTGTTTCGCCGCGTTCGAGAACGCTATCAGCCTTGATGTCGCCATGGGCGGTTCCACCAACACCGTGTTGCACCTGCTGGCCGCCGCGCATGAGGCTGGGGTGGATTTCACCATGCGCGATATTGACCGGCTGTCGCGGCGAGTGCCGAATCTGTGCAAGGTCGCGCCCGCCACTCAGAAATATCACATGGAAGACGTCCACCGGGCCGGCGGGGTGATCGCCATTCTGGGCGAACTGGATCGCGCCGGGCTGCTGCATCGTGAGGTGCGTACCGTTCACAGCGAGACCATGGCCGAGGTGCTGGATCGCTGGGACATCGCCCGATCCAGTTCCTGGGACGAGGCCCGGCTGCGCTATTCCGCCGGACCTGCCGGCATTCCCAGCCAGGAAGCGTTCAGCCAGACCACCCGCTGGCCGAGCCTGGATCTGGATCGCGAGAACGGCTGCATTCGCGCTCGTTCCCACGCCTATTCGCAGGACGGTGGGTTGGCGGTGCTGTACGGTAACATCGCCGAGGATGGCTGCATCGTTAAAACCGCTGGCGTGGACGAAGCCAATCTCACCTTCCAGGGACCGGCGCGGATTATGGAAAGCCAGGAAGATGCAGTCGATGCCATTCTGGGCGGGCGGATTCAACCGGGCGATGTAGTGCTGATTCGCTACGAAGGGCCACGCGGCGGGCCGGGAATGCAGGAAATGCTCTATCCCACCAGCTATCTCAAGTCCAAAGGATTGGGCAAGGTGTGCGCCCTGCTCACTGACGGACGCTTTTCCGGCGGCACTTCCGGGCTGTCCATCGGCCACGTTTCGCCGGAAGCGACCGAAGGCGGTGCGATTGCGCTGGTCGAAGAGGGCGACCGGATCGAAATTGATATTCCCAACCGCCGCGTCCATTTGGCGGTGAGCGCTGCGGAGTTGCAGCGGCGGCGGGCCACAATGCAGGCGCTTGGTGCGGCGGCGTGGAAACCGGCCCACCGTCAGCGTTTGGTCTCTCCGGCGTTGCGTGCCTATGCCGCCATGACCACCAGCGCCGCCTATGGTGCGGTGCGCGACGTGACCCAAGTGGAACGTTGACCAACCAGGGTAAAGCCTGCCAGACGCTACGTAGCGATCCCGCTACGTAGCGATCCCCTGTGTTGAAGATTTGTCTTGGGTGCGGAAGGTTTGGCGGGCGAAATCCGGGTCGCTGTTATTGTAAAACCAATAAGGGGATGGGGCATGAGCCAGGTAGATAACCCAGAGAGTCAGCGTCTTCGGTTCCTCAATCATCTAAAGCTGATTGAGGATCTGTGGCAAAAGCTGTACTACGTCAAATGGAACGCCAAGTCATTCGCGATGCTAGGGCGCCTGGCCCAGGATATGGCGAAAAACATCGCCGTTGGCAGCGACGAATCCCTGAGTAACCTGGTTGCGCAGTTGGAACAACACGTCAAAAACTGCCTAACCGCTAGTGGCATACCCCGTGAACCCGAGCGACAGCGGCTGACCGCGCTAATTGATGCATTGCGGCACCGGTTGGTCGCGGAGGGTGGGCGTAGCGCGAGCGATGAACCCCGGACGCGCCCCTTGCTGGCGCCGCAGCCGGAAATTTTCGTTATCGCCCCCGACGGCCAAAGCTCATTGATTGGAAAGCTTGAAGATTCAGGCTATCGGGTGCGACATCTAACCAACCTGATTGAGGCCGAAGAACGGTTAAACGACCGAGTACCCGGCGCCATTATTCTTGATGTTGATTTCCCTGAGGGTGCGGAGGTAGCCACGGCGCTGATTGCAACCCTGCGTGATCAAGTGGGACTGCGGGCACCAGTGCTGTTTCTGGCCGAACGCAACGACATGTCGGCGCGCTTGGAGGCAGTGCGGGCGGGCAGCACCGCCTACTTTAACAAGCCGCTGGATTGCGATGAGGTGCTGACAGCGCTGCGGGAACTGCTGCTGCCGCAGACTTCCGAAAGCTATTATCGGGTGCTAATCGTGAACGACCGGCCAGCCGAGGCCTGGGAGATGGCGGGGGCGCTGGAAGAAGAAGGGATTACCCCCCGCGTGGTGATCCAGCCGCTGCAAGTGTTGCAGGACATTCAACGCTTCCGGCCCGATTTGCTGCTGATCGACCTAGACATCAAGGAAATCAGCGGACCCGAACTGGCCCGAGTAATTGCACAGCACCGGGAATGTGACGTTCTGCCGATGATCCTGCTATGTTTCCCCGCTGATACCGCCCATTACCTGATGGATTTGGATGCGCCGGGCGCCAGCGTACTGGCTAAACCGGTGCCGGTCAGTCATCTGTGCTGGGAGGTCAAGCAGCGCTTGCGTCGAGCGCGCACGCTGCGGGTTAGACTCGGCGCACTGACCGATAACGATGCTGTCAGCGGCCTCTACAATCGCGGGCGGTTCCTGATGTTGCTGGAGCGGGCTATTGAAACCCTGGGGCTGCGCACGCAATCCTTGGCGGTGGTGTTCATCATGCTGGACAACCTGCGTGCTATTCGTGATTCCGCTGGGGTAGCGACCGCCGATGAAGTGGTGGGACAAGCCGCCAACCGATTGCGCCAGATTCTGAACTACGAGCAGCCGTCCGCACGATTCAGCGACGCCATTTTCACCGTCATGATCCCCAATCTGCTTGGCGAACCCTTGCTGAGGCTGGCCCGCCGGATTCGCGACGCCCTGGAAACCGGATTTTACAAAGTGGGCGATCAGGCCCTGCTGTTGCGAACCAGTATTGGCATTTCAATAGCGACCGACCGCAGTCAGGAACACCTGATGCTGATCCAGGGCGCAGATTCAGCCTGTGGCCTGGCGCGGGAGGCCAAGGGCGAGCGGATTTATCTACAACAGAACGTGGTAGCGCCCAAGCGTGATCAGGAGATGTCATCGCGAGGACGGGTACTGAGTCAGGTGAAGGAGATCGTCGAACACGAGCGAACCTGGCTGGTGTTCCAACCCATCGCCAGCATGCGCGGCGATGCCAATGAACGTTATGAAGTGTTGCTGCGCCTGCGTGATAGCGAGGGTCAGGATCTGATTCCAGGCAGCGTATTTGGCGTAGTCCACAACCACGAACTGGGGATGACGCTGGATCGCTGGGTCATCGAACACGCTATTGACATGCTCAAGCAGCGGCAGTTGGCTACCACGCTGTTTATCAAGATTCTGCCGATCACGTTAAAAGATCGCACTTTAAGCGGCTGGCTGCGTGAACGACTGGAACAGGCAGGGGTGGAGGCACAACGGATTGTGTTCGAGGTGGCAGAGTCAGTGGCCGAGCGCAACATGCGTGATATGTTCGGTTTCCTGAGCGGGATTAAACAACTGGGTTGCGGATTTTGCCTGGATCGCTTCGGACGGGGCACCGATTCGCTAGGGCTGCTCAAAAATCTGGGGGCTGATTACATCAAACTGGACATGTATTTTGTCAATCAGTTATCCAAGGATCGGGTCAAACAGACCCAGCTCCGCGAACTGGTACAGAATCTGGAGACCTTGGGCGCATTAACTATTGTCGGTGGGGTGGAGGACGTGCAAGCAATGCCGATTCTATGGTCGCTGGGCGTAGACCTGATCCAGGGATTTTTCCTGCAACAACCCTATCGTGAGATGAGCTACGACTTCTCCGGCGCGGCCTTCTAAACAACGCCGGTTTTCTCGAACAACAGTTAACCTTGCGTGGCGCACAGCAACGCTGCATAGCCCTCCCGGTAGCCGGGATAACCAAAGGTGAAGCCGCTGGCGCGCAACCGGACGTTGCGGCAACGCTTGCTGGCGCGCATTCGCAGTGCAGCATTACTACCTGCTTCAGCACCGGGCTTCAGCAGCGGATGGGCGGCCAGCGGCGGCTCCGGGACGCCCAGTTGCCTCGCCAGCCAGCTCAGCACTTCACCCAGCGGCGCCGGATCATTATCCACAGCCAGATAGAGCGGCTCCGCATCCGGCAGAAAGAGGAGATGTTCCAGCACCCGGGCGCAGTCGTCGCGATGGATGCGGTTGGTATAGAGCGGCGGGCCGGCGGGACGGGTCGCGCTGCCGTCGCGGACGCTTTCAATCAGCCGGGTGCGCCCGGGGCCGTAGATACCGCCGAAACGGACGGCGACTGCCGGCCAACCGCTGTCCCACATCCATTGTTCGCCTGCACGGATGCAACGCCCGCTAAAACCGTCCGCCTCCGCCGGTGAATCCTCGTCCACCCATTCCCCTTGGTGCTGGGCGTAGACCGAGGTGCTGGAGGTGAACAGTAACCGCCGAGGTGAATGGCCCGTCTGGCGCAAAGCGTTCAACAGGTTGCGGACACCAGTCACATAAGCGGCTTGATAAGCGGCCTCGCTAAAACCGGCAGCGGCAGCGCTGTAGACTACGAAGTCCAGCGCCGCCGGCAGCATTGTTAGCGTCGCAGGATCGGTAAGATCCGCCGCCAGCGGTTGAATGCCGGGCGGTAGATCCGCCGGATGGCGTTTTAGACCCCAGATTTCATGCCCAGCCCCACTTAGGCTCTGGCCCAAGGTAGCGCCGACATCGCCACAACCGGCAATCAGAATGCGTGCCATAACAAAATCCTCGTGAAGTGGAACCCGATGAGTCCAAATGAATTTAGCCAGCGCGTACTGGGCTGGTTCGACGCGCACGGTCGTAAGCAGTTGCCATGGCAGGAAAATCCTACGCCCTACCGGGTTTGGATCTCGGAGATCATGCTGCAACAAACCCAGGTGGAGACAGTCATTCCCTATTATCAGCGGTTCATAGAACGGTTTCCCGATCTTCGGAAGCTGGCCGATGCTGAACTGGATGAGGTGTTATGGCTGTGGGCTGGATTAGGCTATTACGCCCGCGCCCGGCATTTACACCGAACAGCGCAAATACTCTGCGAACAGCATGGCGGGACAATGCCGCTGGATATTGCGATCCTGCAACAGTTACCCGGCATCGGTCGTTCGACCGCAGGGGCGATTTTGGCGCTGGCGGCTGATCAGCACCAGCCGATTCTGGATGGCAATGTCAAACGGTTGCTGGCACGGTTCGGAGCGGTCGCGGGCTGGCCGGGCCAGTCACGGGTACAAACGACGTTGTGGGAATTGGCAGAGCGTTACACTCCGGTGCAACGAGTAGCGGCTTACACCCAGGCCATCATGGATCTCGGAGCAATGATTTGTACGCCGCGACGACCCTATTGTGCGGCGTGTCCACTGGCGGAGGGCTGCGCAGCGCATGCTCAGGGGCAGGAGATGGCCTATCCAGAGCCAAAGCCGCATCGGAAACGATTAGTCCGTGCGACGCGGATGTTGCTGCTGCGCACGCTGGAGGGTGAGGTGCTACTGGAACGCCGACCACCGGTTGGCGTCTGGGGCGGGCTGTGGAGTTTTCCCGAATGCCCGCTGGAGGTAGATATTGCTGCTTGGTGCCAAGAGCAGTTCGGCCTGACGGTGGTGGTTAAGCCACCCTGGGGTATGATACGGCATAATTTTAGCCATTTTCAGCTCGACATCACCCCGGTGCCGGCGTTGGTATCTGGGCCGGCTGGCGTGGTGATGGAAGGAGAGCGTTTTGTCTGGTATAACCCCTGCCACTCCACTGATCGCGGGGTCGCCGCGCCAGTCAAGCGGCTGCTGGCCGCTTTGGCAACCGAATTGTAGAACCAATGGGAATCAGCAATGGCTCGAATGGTGAAGTGCATCAAACTCGGCATCGAAGCCGAAGGCCTGGATCGCCTCCCCTATCCGGGAGAGCTGGGCAAGCGGGTTTTTGAGAATGTATCCAAATCGGCCTGGCAGCAATGGCTGCGTCAACAGACCATGCTGATCAATGAGTACCGGCTGACGCCATTTGAACCGAAGGCCCGCCAGTTTCTGGAAGGGCAGATGGAGCAGTTTTTCTTCGGGGAGGGAGCCGCATTACCGGAGGGCTACGTTCCATCGAAAACGTGAGTTCGCTTGACGCGAACTGGGTAAGTTGTTTTAATGCGCGCCTCTTTCACGCAGCGCGCAATACGGCCAGGTAGCTCAGTTGGTAGAGCAGCGGACTGAAAATCCGCGTGTCGTTGGTTCGATTCCGACCCTGGCCACCAAATAAATCAACGCCTTGCCGCGATTTCCGGTAGGGCGTTTCTTGTGGGTGTGCCGGTAATTGTGCGGATGACTTTTGGCTTCGCCAGCCGCTCGGCGTGTTTGTCCAAGTGGTCTGGTGCCAAGTGTGCGTAGCGCTGCACCATTGCTGGTGTTCGCCAGCCGCCCTGTAAGCGGACACATAATTTGCGCCGCATGGGACACATAGAATGCGCCTTACGAACGGCGCAAATTATTTGTCCAAAGCCCGCCCGCCACTAAACCGTATCCACCCATACGCGCCAACTTAAGCCCTAACTCTCAGATATTACTCAGTCCCTGAGCCTGGCAGTGAGCGATCAGTTGGCGGACCCGCTCCGGTACGGTTTGGAGCAGTCGGCGACGGGGACGCTCCTGGATCACCTTCAGGGCCTCCGTCCAGCGGCGCAGATCCCACTGACGCACACCGCTAATGGCGCTGGTCAGTTCCCGTTGCACGAGTTTCAAAGGCCGCCAGGGAGTCACCTGGCGCGGTTGATCCCGCCGATTCCCATCGTCGCCACATCGCCGCCGGAGCCGTTTCTCGATCACCCAGGCAGAGAGCAGCTTGCCGTTGAGAGAGAGATCGGCCAACGCACTGTTTTTTCTGGCGCGGAGATGATCGATATTAATTATACTTTTCAATCGCTTGATCACTAGCTCCACTGGCCATCGGACTCGATAGAGCGCCATCACGGTTTCGGTGGGCAGCCCCTCAGGAGCCCAGGTCGTGAAGATCAAGACCCCCTCGGCCAAGGCTAAGAGACTGTCGCAAAACTCGCCATTGATTTTGAACAAAAATTTAGCGCGGAACCCGCTTCTAGCCAGTTTTAACCCGACTCCACCATTAAGCAGATCAATA
>NZ_CBTK010000104.1 GCF_000531125.1 Candidatus Contendobacter odensis Run_B_J11
TTCAGACGTGTGCTCTTCCGATCTGTCATGCCAGCGAGCACCTTGCCCGGACCGCACTCGAACACATGGCTTGCACCACGGCGGCCACTACGCCCAGCAACCATAAAGTACGAATGGAGCGGGCGCGAGCGGTGGCCGCAGATTCAGGCGCAGGTGCCATCATTTAAGAGCATTCCAGGGCGTGGGTGATGAAGGACGACTATAGCTTTAGCGACAGATGGAACGCCGCGAGGTTCAGAAAGCTGGGGTGAGAGACCTGTGGGACAAACCTGATGAAGCGGCCAGAACATTGTCATAGGATTCAATCAAAGACCTCAGATGGAGGAAGCCCCGCGATGACGCACCACCTGCACCACACGCTGAAGTCATTCTAGGCTGCCGCCCGGCAAGGCCAGTTCTATTCGTTGCCGGAGCTGGCGAAAACCTATCCCAACGTCAACCGGCTGCCGGTGTCGATTTGTATCGTGCTGGAGATTGTTTCCCTGGGCGCACGCCGAGGGCAGAGGTGGTCCTGTTTGATTGGACAGCTTGGCGGCGTTTCTTAGGTGAAATCCGGTTATTGATGTTCATGCCACCGGCTCGTAATTTCCTTCTACATTTTCCTCTCCTTTCGGTAAAGCGATGCTCTGCGCGTAGACCTCTCCCGGTGTTTTGATGCCGTGCGCAGAGTGAGGCCGCGCGTTATTGTAGAATGTGATCCAGCGGGCGATACCTTCCCTGGCTTGGCTTCCGGTATCGAAGGCGTGCAGGTAGACGCACTCGTATTTCAGGGAACGCCAGAAACGCTCGATGAACACGTTGTCGCGCCACCTGCCGCGCCCGTCCATGGAGATGCGAATGCCACGGGCCTTCAGTGCGTCCGTGAATTCGAGGCTGGTGAACGGACTCCCCTGATCGCTGTTGAAGATTTCCGGAACGCCGGAACAGGCCAGAGCCTCTTCCAGAGCCGACAGGCAAAAGTGGGTCTCCAGGGTGTTGGACAGCGGCCCGCTCAGGACCTTGCGACTGTACCAGTCCATGATCGTCATCAGGTACAAAAAGCCCTTGCGCATCGGGATGTAGGTGATGTCCGCGCACCAGACCTGATCGGCCTTGGTCACGGCCAGATCACGCAAGAGATACGGATAGACCTTGTGCTCCGCGCC
This sequence comes from Candidatus Contendobacter odensis Run_B_J11, assembly GCF_000531125.1. Taxonomy (GTDB): domain Bacteria; phylum Pseudomonadota; class Gammaproteobacteria; order Competibacterales; family Competibacteraceae; genus Contendibacter; species Contendibacter odensensis. The sequence continues at coordinate 1,146 of NZ_CBTK010000104.1, forward strand.
CGGATCGCTCGTGCGTGGCTTGCGGTAAATGGCCCGCAGCCCCATCAGCGCCATCAGCCGCCGCACCCGGTGACGGCCTACCTTGCGGCCCTCCCGTCGCAACTGTCTTGCCATCTGACGCGAACCGTAGAACGGATAGTCCAGAAACAGCTCGTCGATCCGGTGCATCAAGGACAGCTTTTCCACGCGCGCTCCACAGGGCCTATGGTAGAAAGTGGAGCGCGCTATTCCCAAAAGCTCGCACTGCTGAACAATACTGATCTCGCTACAGGCACGGTCTATCATTTCCCGTCTCCGGTCCGTGCTAACATTCTGCTGGAGACTTTGGCTAAAAAATCCCGTTCCATCGTAAGCTGACCAATTTTCTCGTGCAGCCTGCGGATCTCTTCCTCGTGCCCCGCGTCAGCCGACACGATCCTTCCTGCAAACACCTCCGGCGAAGCCTCAAGGAGTTGCTTCTTCCAACTGCCGACCCGGTTCGGATGCACCTCGTACTGTGCAGACAGTTCGGCTACCGTCTTGTCTCCTTTGAGCGCCTCAAGCGCCACCTTCGCCTTGAACGCAGGCGAATGATTTCGTCTCTTTCCCATAGTGGTGGACCCCTTTCTCTTTCCTGATGTCAGGATTCCACCTTAGCAACCTGTCCAGTTTTCTGGGACCACCTCTATTACACGCCGAAGGTCATGGTTTGGATTGGGAGGCGTTGACCGGCCATCCCGCACTGTTTCCATTTGATGTCCACCTGAATCCATTGGCCTTGCGCCAACAGCCTCGGTTGCAGGTGCATCGGCAGGGGGATCAAACGGATTGGGTGGAGGTTAGCACTGGATGATCCCTCACCTCGAAACACTCCTGGTAAGACATTGGATGAGGATAAAATATTGAAGATTGAGACGGCATGGGTAGCGCCACCGCCGGCGATTGGCGGCCTTGACCACCTTGGCACTCAAGCGCCTTGTGTATTGATCTAGGGGTCTGACAATCATGATTGTCAGACCCCTGCTCATAGTCCGAACGGTCTTTGCGGAAGGAATGGACAGCCAGCACTCCGGTGGCCCCCAGACCGGTAGCAGCGGCAGTGGTGATGAACTGTCTTCTCGTCATCATGGCCATACGCCTTTCCGGTTTGAATACCGAGCGTTTGAGTGGGCGAACCGCAGCGGCGATATGCCGTTGCAGGTCCGGTTGAGCGAAGGGTTAGGCTTCATGTGACGGCCCGCCCGAAAGACGGGCGTCCAGCCTGCGCCGTAACCACGGCATCGCCGCGAACACCACTAACAGGGCAAGGTACACAGAGCCAGAGACCGGGTCTCGACTGGCAATGTACTCACCGATGCCGCGACCCGCCAGCACCACCGCCAGAAGAAGCTCGGCTGCGACCAGGAACGCCAGGGATAGGGTGCCCACCCGCACCCAGCCCAGCGGAGCCACTGAGGCTCCGTACTTTCTGACGACGTGGCCAGCGGCCAGGAAGATGGCGGCGAACATGAACGGCATCTCCGCGAGTTCGGCAACGCGCTCACCCAGGCGTGGGACAAGAAAGGGCACGCGCACGGAGCCGAGCAAGAAGCCGACACCGAACACGATACCGAAGTAGAGCGCGGCAGAGGGCAAGACCCGACGACTTCGCGGACGTCCACCTTGGGGATGATTCATGGAGCCTAACCCGTGATGATGCGGTTTCCGCGTAACTCCCCGACATTTGAGGTATACGGTGACCCGCTAGGAAGTACGAAGATTATAGGCAGACGAGCCGCCTAAGCAGCATCCCGCTTGCCCACCAGAGCATTGGACGTTCCCGGCGTTCACAACCGCGCCACCCCCTGCTCCATCCGTTCCTGCCCCACATGGGTATAAATCTGAGTGGTCGCAATGCTCTCGTGGCCGAGCAACGCCTTAATGTCCACCCGTTCCGCCCCGGCGTTGAGCAGATTCGTGGCGTAAGTAGGGCGCAGCTTGTGCGGGCTGATCTTCTTGTCGATGCCCGCTTTCTGGAGCATCCCCCGCAGATAGGCCCGCGCCGCCTGCGAAGATGCCGGCTTTTGTCCCGCCGCACGGGCGAACGCGAACTCCCCGCGCGGCGGGTCTTTCAGCCAGAACCTGAACACCGCGCCGAAGGCTTCGGGCAGCGGTACGAGTCGTTCCTTGTCGCCCTTGCCGATCACCCGCACTGACGTGGCCGCACCCTCCACCAGCCGGACATCGATCACCTTCAGACCGATGGCCTCGCTGATGCGTAACCCGCTGTTGAGTTGCAGGCCGATGCCTGTTGTGAAGCGTGAACTGAAAATTTACCGGTTGATCCAGCTCCCGCCCCGATTGTGCCAACCGCCGCTCCGGTTAGCCCAGCCCCCGCCGCCTTGTCGGTTCACCCAACTGCCCCCCCGGTTGTTCCAGCCATGAGGACGGTTGATCCAGCTCCCGCCGCCCTGCCGATTCACCCAACGGCCACCCCCGCCACCCTGCCGATTGACCCAGCTCGCGCCGCGATTATGCCAACCGCCGCCCCGGTTATACCAACTCGCGGCTCCCGCAGATGAAGCCGTCAGCACCGCACCCCCTGTAAGTACCCCGCCTATCACGGCCTGGGACCACTTGCCCAAGCTGCGCAAGAACTCGCGGCGTGCCGTCGCGATCGGTTCATTGGCCGTGGAGGGTTGTTCATCGTGCGGAGGGGTCATGGGGCTACTCCAGTCGTCTGCGGTCCAGAGGTGGGAAATCGTCCTTATTGTCTACCCCGGCCCGCGAAATGTCTGGAAAATTTTATGGGTAATACCCCAGTCAGATTTTTGCGCGGCTTGCCTGCCAATGGGGAGCACCCATGTACCCACTGCCACCAAAATTCTGGCAGCCTCACCCACAGGGTTGACCACCCGTATTGATCAATAACCCTTCGGTTTTTTACAGGGACGCAGCGGACCTCAATCTCATCGAAATTTCGGTTCTGTTTTCTAGGTTCTGTTGACATTTTATCGTAACCAAATCAGTACGGCGGCGAATTGGATAAAATTCAAAAAGCGACGAACCGTTTTATCGAATCGGGAAAAGACCCGGCGAAACGGCTTCAGTTTGCCGATGCAACCCTCGACGAGGTGACGTTCTTTGTAAAGATGGCGGTCCTACTCCCGTTGCACGATGCGATGGGCTTTCGGGGGAATCACCGGGAGGATGGCTTGCCGAATCAACAAGTCCAACACCGCATCCGCGTCATAGGCTTTGTCCATGATGGCATGGGTGGCGGATGGACCGGCCAACAGCGTCGGCGCTTGAGTCACCTCCGCGACTTGGCCGGCGGTGGCGATGAACCGCAGGGGATTGCCCAAGGCGTCGACCAAGACATGAATTTTGCTGCTGAACCCGCCCTTGGAACGGCCGAGGGCCTGATCCGGCGGGTCGGCCGGGCGCGGGATGGCACCCGCCGCGCACGCATGGGCGCGCACCACCGTGCTATCCAGCAGGATGCTTTCCAGGTCAGCATCCGCGCTGAAAAACGCCCGCATGTGGTCCCACACCCGGTTTCGCCCCCAACGCGCAAAGCGGCGGTAAACGGAGTTCCACCGCCCCTGATCCGCCGGCAGCAACCGCCCTTGTGCGCCGCTGCGGAGCACCCAGAGCACCGCCTCGACGAACCGGCGGCAATCTCGCTCGTTGCCGATATAGATACCCTCTTGTTGTCGAAGGAAATTTAAAACCTTATCCCACTGTTCGTCGGACAGCTTGGCGTTCGACATGACGATTAACGCACCATTTTGATGAATGACTCTTTATGTATAAAATAAGAGACATTAAAAAGTCAACAGAACCTAGCGCAAACGGGATCGCAAGCGGTTTTCCGCTGGCCGGGCGGAGCGCGGCCCGACCGGGAATCGCTGGTGTTCAGTCAGGATCTGCCGACCGTTCTCGATATTCCTGTCGGTGTCGGCCCGGAACAAGCGGAGGGCATCGCGCTGTTCGATGGCAACGGCGGCGACGCCCGCTCCATCCTGGTAGTCTACGACGCCGCCAAGAACCGGCAACGGGACGAACGCACCGTCGAAGCCGATCTTTTCGCTTTGGCCGATTAGAGGGTCGGGGCGCGGAATGAGGGGGTTGTAAGCCCAAATCCCCGAAAATTCCGTCCGCCTAAAACTTGCGTCGCCGCATTGATGCGACTCTGGGAGCATCGGGTGGGGCTGGGAAGCTCGCAATTAATGCGATGTTCAATCGATGGTCAGTCGTGCCAAAAATTCTTGAAGCGGTCTGACGCCAGCTCGGTGTAGCGCGTGGGGTGCTTGGAGGTCGCGGTGGCCCAAGTCATGCTGGATCGCCTGCATGTCCTGGCCGTCGTTGGCCCGCTTATAGCCGGTGGCATGGTGCAGCATGTGCGGGTGGATCGAGAACTCGATGTCGGCGTGGCGACCGGCCCGCTCGACCCTCTTGCGGATGGCGTCGGCTGTCAGCGGCGCCTTACGCTCGCTGACGAACACGTAGGCCGTCTCCGGGTGTCTCGCTGCAAACGGTGCAAGGCGCGCAGCAAGGGATGGACCGATGCGATGCCGTGCTTCCGCCGCGTGACGTGAAGAAGCCCGTGCTGAAGATCGACCTGATCCCAACGCAAGCGGACCCGTTCAGACACCCGCAGACCGTGGCGGTAGGCGACCCGGATCAACGTGGCGTCCCGCGCCATGACGACCGACGCTCGCCGCCGCTGTCATCAGAATTCTCGCCCATCGAATTCGCCCGCCGTATCGGCGGCTCGTCAAACCCCGGGGCAAAAATTGATTAGATTAAGTTGTCTTTATACCATCATGTGATTCTATCAACACCTCACTCCAAGAAAGCAAAGAACCCCTCAAGGACCACACACCCCGGTCAGCACTAAATTCATTGCTAAAACGGCAGAATCACAACTTCTGCGCCCTACTGGATATCGCGATTTCACCACCGCCGACCTGCCTGGGCCCGCATCCGGTGGACGACGCATAACGGTTTCCACCGGGTGGCCGAGTGGCGGGCTGATGGGGTAACATAGAAGTTTCTTTCTTCACTTCCCTGGAGCGGTTTTCTCCCGAGGAGGAAGCATCCCCGTGTCGATGCCTGCGCCTGATTCGCACCCCCCGGACGTCCCGATTCTGCGGGCTGCCGGGCTGGTCAAACAATTCACGGGCCGTCGGGTCGTCGACGGAGTCGACTTGCAGTGCCGGGCCGGCCAGGTGCTGGGTCTGCTGGGCGCCAACGGCGCGGGCAAGACCACTACCCTGCGGCTATGCGCCGGTTTTCTGCAACCCGACGCCGGTACGATTCACGTGGCGGGGATCGACCGCCGCGCCGATCCCGAAGCGGCGGCCCGGCGGGTGAGCGTCTGCACCCAGGACGACACCTTCGATAGCGATTTCACGGTGCGCGGCAACCTGGAGCAGATGAGCCGTTACTTCCATCCGCGCCCACCGGCGGTAAAGGAACGGATCGCCGCGTTGCTGGAGCGCTTTGGGCTGGACCGCTACGCCGACGCCAAACCCGATATCCTCTCGGGCGGCTACCGGCGGCGGCTGATGCTCGCCCGCGCCCTGATTCATGAACCCCACCTGTTATTCCTGGACGAACCCACCACCGGGCTGGATCCGCAGGCGCGTCTGGAGGTCTGGGAACTGATCGATGCGCTCCGACGCGACGGTCTGGCCCTCGTCCTGACCACCCACTACATGGACGAGGCCGAGCGCCTGGCCGATGAACTGCTGATTTTGCGCGAGGGCCAGGGGGTGGCCGCCGGGTCCTCCCGCGCCGTGCTGGGCGATCTGGTCGGCGAGCATGTGCTGGTGCTGGACGCCCGCAATCCGGCAGCCGAGACGGTCCGAACCTGGGCGCGGCAGGCCGGTCTGCCGGAACCTACCCGGGTGCTCTCCACCCTGCACCTCGCCCTGGATGGACCGGGGCTGGCCCGGTTCAGCGCCCGGTTCGGCGATCTGCGCTTCGAGGTTCGCCCCCCCACCCTGGACGACCTGTTCCTGAAGCTGGCCGAGAAATCATGACGTTCCCACCACACTACCGCGCCGCAGTTCAGTGGCAGAGCCGCGCCGTCCTGGGGCGGCACCTGACCGTGTACCGGCGCAACTGGCATACGGCCGTGCTGCCGCCGCTGCTGGAACCGATCATCCTGCTGCTGGCGTTCGGGGTGGGGCTGGGCGGCTTCATCCCGGACTTCGCCTGGCGCGGGCGGCCCGTAGCCTATCTGGCCTATCTGGCGCCCGGCATGCTGGCCTACACCGCGTTCATGACCGCGTTCTTCCAGGCCCTGTTCGCGGCCTACATCCGCATGCACTACCAGAAAACCTGGGAAGGGCAGCTCATCACCCAAGTGCGTTTGGAACATGTGATCTGGGGCGAGGTGTTCTGGGCCGCCACACTGGGGACAGTCTACGCCCTGATCGTGATCCTGGTTCTGGCGGGGTTCTCCCTGGCCGGCTGGCTGCACCTGCACTGGGCCGGCGTCGTGCTGGTCGTCCCTCTGCTGTTCCTCGCCGCGCTGGCCTTCGCCACGCTGGGGCTGCTGTTCACGGCTCTGGTGCCCAGCATCGACCACATGAACATTCCCTTCTTCCTGGTCATCATGCCGCTCGGCTTCGCCAGCAGCACCTATTTCCCGCTGGAAGGCGACTCCCCCTGGACCCAGGCGTGGCTGATCCTGAATCCCTTGCATCACTTGGCGGAAGGGATTCGCTTCCTGTTGCTGGCCGGCGAATGGAACTCCCATTTGCTGGCCGCTTGTGGCCTGTTTGTGCTGATGATCGGCGTTCTCATCCCTCTCGACGAGCGGCTGTTGCGGCGCCGGGTGTTGGGAGAAGGTTGAGAGACTGTCGCAAAACTCGCCATTGATTTTGAACAAAAATTTAGCGCGGAACCCGCTTCTAGCCAGTTTTAACCCGACTCCACCATTAAGCAGATCAATAACTTGGTTTTTAGACAGCCTCTTAAAGCTCTCAAGCGATCACCAATGGCCTTGGATATTTACTGTTGGCTCACCTATCGTATGTCCTATCTGCACAAGCTAACAGAAATTCCGTGGTCTGCCCTGCAAATGCAGTTTGGCGCGGATTACGCTATACAAGGCCAAGGCCCGCGAGATTTCAAAAAGAAGTTTCTCCATCATTTGCGAAGTGTTCTCGTTCTTTACCCAGAAGCTCATGTTGAGGATGGAGAACGGGGTTTGCTACTTAAACCCAGCAGACCTCACGTTGTAAAACTGCCCCCTGTTTTACCAAGACTCAAGGCTTCACCTATTCCTGAACCGCTGTTACTACCGCTCCCACCACTACCGCTAACCGATGCACCACACCTGAAGACTTCCACTTACGAACGGGCAAAAAAAGCCGCTCCAGGATGGGATATTTACGAATTGGAACGACAATGGAGGGAGTGGATCATCAACAAGGAACCCCCCAAGAAACCCGATGCAGCGTTTATCGCCTTCTGTCGTAAGAAAGCCACTGCGGGTAAAGTTAATACGAGATAGGATTTGTCCGTCTTCGGAGGAGAGTGACAACGAAGGGATGACGACCCGTGTAAAAATAAATCGTGCTTTCTATCTTTCTTCCCTTTATTCTTACCTTGAAACTGAAAGGTAGTTTTCTATTTAGCCAGAAAGCACAATAAAACGAAATCTTGATAGCCCGATATGAAGACCCTCGTTCTCGCCAGCCAGAAGGGAGGGGTCGGGAAGACCACCCTGGCCGCTCACCTCGCCGTAGCCGCTGAGAAGGCCGGCGATGGTCCGTGCGTTCTGATCGACACCGATCCCCAAGCCTCCCTCGCGGCGTGGTGGAATGGGCGGAAGGCGGACACCCCCGCATTCGCCCCGGTCACGCCCCAAGAACTCACCCGCAAATTGGAAGCGCTGAGTCAGGCTGGGTATGCCTATGCCTTCATTGACACTCCCCCAGCGATTACGGAGTCCATCCGCGCCTGGGTGGCTCAAGCCGATTTCGTGCTGATTCCGACTCGCCCCAGCCCGCTGGACTTGCGGGCCGTAGGCAGTACCGTCGAACTCGCCTTGACCGCAAATCGCCCTTTTGCCTTCGTGGTGACTCAAGCCAAACCCAACAGCCGCTTGACCGTGCAGGCGATGGCGGCGTTATCGGTGCATGGCGTGGTTTCTCCGGCTATCGTGCATGACCGGGTGGACTATGCCGCTTCGATGATTGATGGGCGCACGGTGCTGGAAACCGACCCGAAAGGCCGCAGCGCCGCTGAAATCATCGAGCTTTGGTCTTTCGTGAAAGCACGAATGAACGAAGACAAGAAATCACGATAAAAAGAAGGAACGAAAGATGTCGAGCAAGAAAACCGCTGATTTATCGCCTTCCCTCGTCGCGGTCAAAGGTCAAGCCACTCCGGTTCCCCCGGCTTCACCGCCCCGGTTACCGGCCAGTGCCCCGCTGAATTTCAAAGTGTCGGTTGAATTTCGCCGCCGCTTCCGTCAACGGGCAGCGGGAGCTGACCTCAAGTTGAATGAGCTGTTGCGGGAGGCGCTAGACGCATGGGAGCAAAAGCGTGGGCTGACATGAGAGGATAACCGCCATCTACTTAGAGCAGTTTGACCGATGAGAGGTCATCCTTTTCGTAAAGTTATTGATCGAATGTTATGCGGATTGTTTCAAAGAAGCGGGACGAAATGCGGTATCGAGCGGAGATCGTGGCAGGTGCCCTTAAAGTGTCTGAAAGCCGGGTGGTAGCGGGGTTGTTGCTTCGTGGTGTCTCCGATCAGGAATGGCGTCAAGCGATCTACAAGGATAACCTCCTCCTGACCCGCAGCCCCAAGACCGCCCAGCGCTTCTCCATCCTCATCCGAGGTCGCCTTTCGCTCGTCGAGGCTCCGCTTTGGAAACTGATCCGAGACGGTTCGATGAAGGAAGCCACGCACGCCTGCCTAGCGGCGGCGGTCAAGGCCAGCCCGCTGCTCGGCGATTTCCTGGATCTGGTGGTGCGAGACGCTTACCGAAGTTTCAAGGAAACGCTCTCGCAGACGCTCTGGACCGATTTCATCGAGGATTGCCGGGGCCGTGATCTCACGATGCCGCTGTGGCGTGAATCGACCCTCCGCCGGCTCCGTTCATCGGTGTACTCGATCCTGGCCGAAGCCGGTTATATCGACAGCCTTTGTACATGACAAAAAAGATAACTTATTGAAATTGTGGTAAAATATTGTCTTTCTCAC
>NZ_CBTK010000105.1 GCF_000531125.1 Candidatus Contendobacter odensis Run_B_J11
GTTCGGGTGTGATGGATTTGTGCAGGACGAAGAAATCGATCCATTTTTGAATGATGTCGTTGGCGCGTGCGGTGACCAGCTCCTGAAAATATTGGTCCTGTAAATTTTCCTGTGATGGCGAGGGTTAGTAGCGTCAGGCTATGATGGCGAGGGTTAGCAGCGTCAGGCTAAGGCGTTGACTGCATCTAACCTATTGATCCAACCAAGTGATATTCATTTTACCTGCCTGCCCCACAATTCCGATCACAGGAAAATTTACAGGAGGAACGATTTCAACCGCCATGTTGATTACATCCATTGGAATCCGGTGAAGCACGGTCACGTCACACAAGTCGGTGATTGGCCGTATTCCACGTTCCATCGGTATGTGGCGGAGGGGATATATCCGGCGGATTGGGGCGGTGGAGAAGCCAAGACAGCGGCAGAAGCCGATTTCGGCGAATAAGAGTAGGGCGGGCATGGCACGCCATTTTGGCGGTGTCGGATGACCGGTGAAGGTGGGCGGTGCCCACCCTACCCGGCTGTCGGCAAGCCTCCCATGGTCATCATCGGTGCCATGATGCGCAAGCTCGTTCACCTCGTCTTCGGCGTCCTCAAATCGGGACAACCCTTCAATCCATCTCTTCATGGTGCTTGACCGCGATAACAGTATCTACGCGCTACCCGGATCGATGCGATCAGGCCATTGCGTATTCGGGCACATCCCGTAACCGCATCAACCGACCGGCCTGGACGGGGAGCAGGGCATAAGTCCGTCCATCGGGATCGGCGAATTCGATTTCAAAAGTGTTTCCGTCGTAGGTCATCACGATCGTGCCAATCTGGCCACGGCGGAGCAGTAACGGCTGATCGGTTTCAAAGTGCTTGGCCGGTAGATCCGCAAGTAAAGCGACACCTTGGACGCCAGCGCAACCGTCGTTCTAGGTTTCAAAGTGCTTGGCCGGTAGATCCGCAAGTAAAGCGACAACATCGTGCAGATGAAATTTTGTATTCATAAAATTAGACGATATAACAAGTCGTTAGTCTGGGAAAGTCTTCGCCGTGGCGGATGATCCACGCGGACAGCACCGTCGCCGCGCCTTGCGCCGTAGCGAGTGGGAATCGAAGAACATAGACCGATCCGAAGCCGTTGTTGCCTCTTGGCCCTACGTTATCGGAGGATACCGCCGCATCGAGCAGGGCGTTTCGAAGCACTTGCGCGTTGTCCAGGGTAATGCCAAGAACCGACGCAAACACATGCGCTTTATGCTGGCCTTCGCGATGCAGCGGATTCTGCACATAGTCTTCGAGTTTGACACCAAGATCGGCTCGTTCGCCGTTGGGAAGCTTCATGCCAGCCATTTTACCCCATTCGCCGCCCGAGGGCGGTTTCGGGCGTCAGCCCGTAACCCGCCTGGTGGAGAGTTCCACGGAATCGGCGGGTTACGCTACCCTAACCCGCTCTACGCATATCAATAGTGATACCGACACGCGAGAATGCGAATTTTCTCAGACGTGACTTGGTAGATCAGCCGATGTTCCTGATCAATCCGTCTTGACCAACAGCCCGCCAGTTCGTGTCTCAGCGGTTCTGGTTTGCCGATTCCACGAAAAGGATCGCGCTGCACATCCTTAATCAATTTGAGGATTTTTAGTGCCTTGTCGCGATCCTGCTCGATCCACCAAGCCAGATCTTCAAGAGCCGATGCGTCAAATTCCAAGCTTTTCACACGCTTCCTCAAAAGGAATGCCGTCTTGGCGGTTTTTAGCGTCGAGTAGGCGGCGTTTCATGGTTTCGCTTCTCAACAGGTAGGCTGTTTCCCGTTCCGTTTCGATTTCCCGCCAGAGTTCAATGGGCACGATGACGCTAATCGTATGGCCGGTCCCATCAGATACGTATTGAATGTCGGTAGCGTTCATCCTGTTCGTCTCCAAAATATCGAGTAAAAGGGGTCAACTCGCATGGATGTCATTAATCCTGTTAAAGAGTTTGTCACATCGGTCATCCGACCGAAAAGCAAACCGTAAACACGTCGGGCAGGTTAGGGCGTTAGCCCGTAACCCGCCTTGGGGGTAGTACCACGAAATCGGCGGGTTACGCGGGATCATTCGGGAAAGACCACTTTATGTCGAATTATCGCAGGGCGCGCACACCGGGTCCATCCCAACAAAGGTACGTGAGGCGACATAGCTATTCGCGCATTGACCTAATGTG
>NZ_CBTK010000106.1 GCF_000531125.1 Candidatus Contendobacter odensis Run_B_J11
AACGACGGGTTTGATTATGCGACCGCTTAACGAAAAAGACGGCGGCGACGGCGGTTCATTCCCGCCTGGCGCTCTGCTCCGTGCCGATTCGCATCGCCTTCTGGCTGGCGAATCGAGTCTCTACGCATCCGCTCAAGCAGGCGGGGGTCGTTCGTCATCCATGACTCACTTCTTGGATCATACGACGCCGAGTGGCCCAGCGACCGGTAGTAACCGTGCTGCGGCTTGAACTAGATGCTGGCGAAGCAGAAGCGCTCGCCTGCGCACTCGAACTCAATGCCGATCTCGTCTTGCTGGACGAGCGGCGGGCGCGCGAAATCGCGCAACGCCTGGGACTGCGGTTCATCGGGTTGCTCGGTGTCCTGATCGAAGCTCAGCGCCAGCGCCGACTACCCCGCGTTCGTCCGGTGTTGGATAGCTTGCGCCAGAAAGCCGGTTTCTGGATGACCGACGCACTATATCAACGAGTAATCGCGGCGGCAGGCGAATGACTTGGATGGAATACCGCCTGATCGTGGTGTTTCAATCCGGGGCCTATGGATTAACCGCCAGCCCGGCGGCGTTTTTGAGTCATCCGCCTTGCGTGGAAGTGCTGGCGTAAATAGATGCAGGTCTGTTGGATATGGGGTCCACCGCGCCAGAGCATCCCCTACCTCTATTTCTACTTCGCGGAGACGGATACCGGCTTGGATTCGCTGACCAACCCGACCAGCATTAACGGCTTATCATCGTCGCCCAACAGTGGAAGTACCAAATCGATATCCACCTTATAACGTCCTGGCTCCCAGCTAAAATCAGACTGGAAGCGTAAGGCAATCCCCTCGCCCGATCCAAGTCGTACCCGTGGACCAATGATCGAAGGATTGGCTACCTCGAAATTACTACGGCCAAGCGGCAGGAATTGTTGATGAGCGCTGCTCAGTTCAGCCAAAGGAATATCGGTTCGTACTGCTACAAGATCACCCTGACTCGCCTTCTCGCCCCATTGAGTGGGTGCATCCAAAAAGAAAGGCTTTTGCCCTACATTGCCGAGTACAAGGTCAAAGGGTGTCCGCTGTCCAGCGATCACCTGTTCCGGGAACATACTGACCTGCATGACGATGGCAACTACAGGAGACTTCAATAAGAAAAGAATGATCGATTCGATGGTGCTTTCAGCTTGGGCAAATGGAGCCGGGGTTGCCAATTCTTCCCCAACCAGTTTGACCAACGGGCTGTTCTCCGGCCCGATCACTTTAATTTCCCTAAAAGTCTCGTCAGGAACCAACTGTACCTGACTGGGCGCCCCAAGAAATGCAGGGCTGGTCGTGTCCCGCGACAACTGTGCAATTAAATGTGCGGGCACAACTGCACGAAACAATCCCGCTGGACCCGAACGACGATCTCGATTGCTGCCGATTTTGAGAACAGCAGCGCCATCCGGTCTCACGGTTAATTCCGTCTCGAACCGATCATCCGCCTTGTTCGAGGTATAACTAATGATATTCGACATGGACTTTTCCTGAGCCAGCGCTGGCATAGCAACGATCACACTCAACCCGCCAAGCAAGGTCGCCACTAACCAGACGATTGAAAAACGCCAAACGCTCGTCATTTGATCTTCCACTGCTCGCCGGTTTTACCGGCGAACCAGTCGCGGAAATCCCAACCGTATTCCGGCGGCACGGTCAAACCGCTACTCATGACATGCGAAGGCGCAGGATCTTGCCACCGAGGAGTAGTGCCGGTCGCGCCCCCGGTGTATTCGTCATACCATGCCAATAAATGCCCGGTTTCATGCGCCCAGCTATTATCACGAGTCTTCACCCGGGTCCAATTGCTGGCATTGGCTCGACCGGCTCCCTGGAACAGATTGACGTCATGATGCTGGCCGCTCTCCACAAAATCGACCACGATTTTAATCGGTTTGAGGCAGATACAGGCGGCAGCGAAAGCGCACGACTCCCGATAAAGCTTCATCTTTTTGGATAGTTTACCTTCGACATCCGCCTTCATGCTGGCCTTATCCTCGTCACTGACTGGATCACCTGCATCTGGCATTGGATCAGTGGCCGAAGCGGGTTTCTGACCCTGGCGATTGATGAGTTTGATCTTAACAGTGACTACGACCTCATCATTTGAATACTGGATATCGAATTTGCCGGTCCAGCCAAAACGGCCACTGCTACAGGCAATGGTCTTGGTTTCGGGACCGTAATCCGGATATTCGAAAAAGCCGAACTGATTGGAACTCTTGGCTTTCTGCCCATCAGCGCTGACATCAAACAGATATTTATCGTTTTTCTGGTGATCATTCGGCCGCTTCGGTTGCCATGCCAAATCCCGGACTTTTTGCCCATTCATAGGAGCGGATACCGATTTCAGCGCTTTATTATCCCGGACACGATAAATGCTAAAGGTGGTATTAGCTCCTTCGGAAATCTGGACTCCATCCGCTTCAACGTGACCCGGATCGCCGCATTTGACCTCGGTTTCCTTGAATTGTCCCGAAATCGATTTCTGTAATGGACAGGGCTGCACTGGATCAGCAGGTTTTTTAGCCGGTGGCTTGTTTGTATCGTCTTCTTCCTTTCCGCCATGCTTTTTATACAATTCCACCCATTCCTGGCGCAAACCGGCTTGGCTGGGATCCGTCGCTGACAAAGGAATGCGCTTACCCTCTTTTACCAATTCCGGGTGCTTGGCGTAAAACTCATCATCCGCTGCCTTGACCGCATCGCTGTTCAGAGGTCTGCTTAGCCTACCCATTTTGGCCCCCTCAGCGCTTCCAACTCACGACTATCAATAAGGTTCATCTTGGCGGTACCCGTCAGATCGTTGCGCCGCAGAATATCCCCAATCCATTGCGTTTCTTCCCGAACATCCAGCCGGGTTCCGTAGATCACCAGATATTCGAGAAATCGTCGAATATCGTCCTCGTACTCAATACCATAGCCCTCAGCCTTCTTCATGCTGCTCTGTACCACAACCCGAATTTTATCATCGGCCAAGTCTTTGGTGCGATCAGGAAATTTTTCCCGCAGATGCTTGACCATACGCCACTCAAATTGCTCGCGCATATAGCCGCTCAATACCTCCATTTGTTCCTTGCGAATGCTTAGCATCGTTCAGTCCCCTGCCGATATTTTAATCACTGATTAAATCTATCCAGCCCACGCGAAGCGGCATTTTGACCGATCAGGCCAGCCGTACCAATTCGCTCCCGCATGGCTCCCCATCCGGCCAGAACTTCAACAGCGCGGTGGGATCAGCGTCCTCAACGATATAGCGAAGCACTGGACCGAACACCGTCCGCAGTTCTGGTGTGTTGCAAGTCGGCAGATACACTCGCAACACCCGTGGATCGTAATAGCGGAAATAAACCGGCTTGCCTTCGGGGGTGTACACCATCAGGAACGAGCGGAAATGTTGCCGTAAGGCGCGAAAATGGGCGTTGCTGATCACGAAAATGCCCCAGTGTTTGCCCCAGCCTTCCGACAACACCCACTCGGCGAAAGGAGTATCGGGCTGAAATGCCGCCAGATAAGGCGCTGTTTGCGCCACATCGGGTTGAAGTTCCCCGCGCAACAGGCATACCGATTCGATTTGCCACTGCGCCAGCCTTTGCGGCAATTCAGGAACCGAGGCACCATCCAGCACGGCATAAACCATCGCGCCTGGAATAGCGAACAGTTGCTCGCGCAAAACCTTCAGCGGAACCTGGTCAGACATGGTGCAAACTCCGATTCGTCCCATTGAATAACTGTGTGATTGCGTGAATCATCATGATTGCCCCGCTGCTCTTCTTGCTTCCTCACATTTTTCGCAAAACGGGGCACCGGACTGAGCGGCGTTAGCCAATGACTGCGCCTGCGAGCTTTCATAGGCACTCACTTCCACCGAATCCAGAGAGGACGCTTGCTTCTGGATCGGTGTCGCCGCCGTGTCGGAGAGTTCGCCGGGATCAGCCGTGGCGGCTTCCTGCGGCGCGGTCGGTGCGGTCGGCAGATCGGAAGAGCGTCGTGTAGGGAAAGAGTGTAGATCTCG
>NZ_CBTK010000107.1 GCF_000531125.1 Candidatus Contendobacter odensis Run_B_J11
GTTCCTCTCAACCTAAAGCCTATCCGCTTCAAATTTTACCTAAAACTGATAGGTGGTGAGGCAACGACGCACAGTATCCCCGACTGGACTACGACCCGGCACGACTGCCAGCGGCGGTTGCTGAACATCGCCGGTTGGTGCGCGATTTCGGCCAGTCGTTGTTGAAGATCGGCTTGCCATCCGGGACCAAGGCGATTCCGCTGGCCGGCACTGCGCACGCCTGCGGTACTCTGACTATGGGCGCTGATCCCCACACCTCGGTCGTGGACGCCGAGGGCAAGGTGCATGGCCTGGATAATCTGTACGTGGTGGATGGCAGCGTGTTGCCGCGCTCCAGCCGAGCCAACCCCTCGCTGACTATTTACGCTTGGGCGCTGCGAGTCACGGAGCGGCTGCAACAGCGGGAGCGCACGCCATGAGCAGCGTACCGGATTTCATCCGCTTCGGGCGAGCCATCTGCGGCGATCTCGATCAGGCCGAGCGGCACGAATGGTGGTTGAGCAACGGGCTGGGCGGTTATGCCGCCGGCACGGTGGCAGGAACCCTGACCCGTTGCTATCACGGCCTGCTGATTGCGCCGGTTTATCCGCCGCTGGGCCGCTGGCTGGTGTTCGCCAAGGCCGACGCTACCCTGCTCGACGGTGGCCGGGAAACGCCGCTGTTTAGTAACCGCTGGGGCGGCGGCATCGTGAATCCCACCGGTCACGTCTATCTGGAATCCTTCCAGTTGCACGGGCGGATGCCGGTGTGGCGCTATGCCCTCGGCGACCGGGTCATCGAGCAGCGCATCTGGCTGGAGCCGGGCGCGAATACTGTTTATATCGCCTGGCGGTTGGATACGCCCGCCGCCGACCGGGATCTGCAATTGCGAGTCCGACTGCTGATCAACGCCCGCGATCATCATGCGCGGATGGCTCCCGGTGGCTTTACGCCCCAAGTGAACATGGCAGGAGAACAACTGCACGTTGTCTGCCCCGATCAATTCGCCTTGCGGTTCCAGGCGGCGGGCGGCGTCCTCCAGCCCGAATGGGACTGGATCGAGAATTTCGATCTGCTAGTGGAACGGGAACGCGGCCTGCCGGAACGGGATGCCCATCTGTGCATCGGCCAAGCGATGCTGACCCTGCGGCCCGGCGTTTGGGTGGGCGTCGTCGCCAGCCTGCGCGCCGATGCGGATACCGATCTGGACGCGGCGCTCCAGCGGTTCTTTTCCCGCGAGGCGATGTTGCTCGATTGCGCCCGCCCGTACCTTACTGATCCGCTTCCAGACTGGATCGCCCAACTGACGCTGGCCGCCGACAGCTTCCTGTTCGCCCGGCCACTGCCGGATTGGCCCAATGGCGAATCGGTGATCGCGGGCTATCCGTGGTTCGGCGACTGGGGCCGCGACACCATGATTGCGCTGCCCGGCCTGACCCTGTCCACCGGCCGTGCCGACAGCGCCCGCCGCATCCTGCTGACCTTCGCCCGCTTCGTCGATCAGGGCATGTTGCCGAATGTATTTCCCGGCGCAGTCGAAACCCCCGACTACAACACCGTAGACGCCGCGCTGTGGTATTTCGAGGCGTGGCGGGCTTATGTGGAGGCGACCGATGACCAGGCGGCGCTGGCCAAGGTTTTCCCGGTGCTGGCGGACATGATCGACTGGCACGTTCGCGGAACCCGCTATCACATCGGCATGGATGCCGCTGATGGCCTGTTGTACACGGGCGAACCAGGCGTACAACTCACTTGGATGGACGCCAAGGTGGGCGACTGGGTGGTAACGCCGCGCATCGGCAAGCCGGTCGAGATCAACGCGCTCTGGTACAACGCTTTGGCGAGTATGGCCGATTTCGCGGAACAGCTCGGCCAGCCCGCCGACCGCTACTCCGCACTTGCCGCCCAGGTCCGACACGGTTTTCAACGCTTTGTCCGTCCCGCCGACGCGGGGCTGGCTGACCTGCTGGACGGTCCCGCCGGCGACGATTTCACCTTGCGCCCCAACCAGATTTTCGCCGTCAGTCTGCCGCACAGCCCACTCGATCCGGCAACCCAGCGCACCGTGGTGCAGGTGTGCGGGCGGGAATTGCTGACCTCCTATGGCTTGCGTTCGCTGGCTCCCAACCATCTCGATTATCGCCCGCATTATCTTGGCGGGGTCTGGGAGCGCGACGGCAGTTATCACCAAGGGCCGGTCTGGGGATGGCTGCTGGGCCACTACGCGCTGGCTGAGTATCGCGTCTACGGCGATGCAGCGGTGGCTCAGACCCGACTGACGCCGATCCGCGATCACCTGCTGGACGCCGGACTGGGCACGATCAGCGAAATTTTTGACGGTGCGCCGCCCCACGCACCACGCGGCGCACCGGCCCAGGCTTGGTCGGTAGCCTGCGTGCTGGAAGCGTGGCAACGGCTGGAGCGGTTAAGGCTCAATATGGATTCCAGACGGTTAAGCACGGTTCGCCCCGCCGGAGATCAGGGGCTACACTGAACAAGTTCTGAACCGCCGCGACCGAAGGCCCCCCGACGATGATCAACCTTCAAAATCTGCTGGACGATGTCAAGTGCTATGAAACCGTTCGCCCGTTGCGGTGGCCCGACGGGGTCTGTTGCCCTCATTGTGGCGCGGCGGAGGTCACCAAGCCGGGTCGCGACACCACCCAACCGGCGCGGCGGAAATATCGGTGTGCGGGGTGCCATCGCTATTTTGACGATCTGACCGGGACGGTGTTGGCCGGCCACCACCCGCCGTTACGAGTTTGGATATTATGTTTATATTTCATGGGACTAAATTTATCGAATGCCCAGATCGCCCAGGAGTGAGGGCTGAACCCGGATGACGCGCAACGGATGACCGAGCCACTGCGCCCAGGGATCGTCGCCCGCCAACCCGAACCGACCCGGTCGGGGGAAGTGGAATGCGATGAGGTTTATGGCCGGGCATAAAAGGCATCCGGACGCAGTGAAAAAAAAGGCCGCCGGGGTCGTCGGCGCCGGCTGAAGGGCGCACGGGGCCGGGGTACCCTGGAAAAAGAAAAGCCGCCGATTTTCGGGATGATCCAGCGGGGCGGTGGTGGTGCGGAGGCTGGACAACGTCCAGCAAGCCATGATTCGCCCGCTGATCGAGCGGTTCATCGCCCCAGGAACCCGCGGGTTGTCGGGTAAGGAAGCGGCATTTCTGCCACTCCCTCCCCTAAGAACCGTACTTGAAAGTTTCCCTTCATACGGCTCAAGCCTCATCTAAGCCCCCTTTCACGGGAGCCGGTTTCACCACTTCTAACTTCTGGCTGTGAATCTGCCTATGGCAATTCGGGTGTAGCAACATCAGGTTGGAAATATTGTCTTTTCCGCCTTGAGCTTTTGGAAGGATATGGTGAATGTTCCAGCCCGTTTCCTTCGTTATTTTCTCTTGACAGTGAGGACATTCCTTGTCTTGTCGCCACCAAAGCCTAAGCAATTTCGTCTTTCCTTTCAGGTTGTTATCCATTTTCCAGCCAAGACGGCTTTCAAAGTAGGATTCCTGTGCGGGGTCAAACGGGTTCGCTTCGCCCTTGATTTTGATATGTCGCATTATTTTCGTATCGCTGGCTTTTATCAGCGTCCTCCTTTGCGGTTTTCCGTCCTTATCCTTGGTTGTCGCCACAAATATCCAGTCTCGGCTTCCAATCCGAATGAAATATCTATCCTTGACCCATTTAGTTCCTTTGTTGGGGTGGCGACGTGTTGCCCATTTCCAAATTATTCGGTCCTGTAAATTTTCCTGTGATGGCGAGGGTTAGCAGCGCCAGGCTAAGGCGTTGACTGCATCTAACCTATTGATCCAACCAAGTGATATTCATTTTACCTGCCTGCCCCACAATTCCGATCACAGGAAAATTTACAGGAGGAATTATTCTCCAAATTTCATGGTCTACTTTCGCAAAGGTTTCTTTGGCGACTGCACCTTGATGGTAATTCGCCCAACCTCGTATCATTGGGTTGAGTAGTCCAATCAAGTTTTCTTGTTTCGCCATGTCATTGGCCTTCACTACTTCCCGGATTTTCCCTAAAAACGCTTTCACGTTTTTCTTTGACGGCTTAGTTAGTATAGCTCTCCTATGCAGGTTGTGGAATTTTTAGATACCATTCTATTTTTCTAAAATTAAAGTAACTACTCAGGTACCTCACTGTAATTGCTAATATAGAACATTTTGTTTATCCTTGATC
>NZ_CBTK010000108.1 GCF_000531125.1 Candidatus Contendobacter odensis Run_B_J11
CTCAGTAGTTGTATTCATAATCACGGTGAATACGACTACTGAGAGGCACAGAAAGGGATAAAGGGTTGACCGGAGAACGCCTCCCGGATGGCACCGAACACATTCACTGCGTTCTTGCGGGCGGTTGAGAGATACCCCCGAATCCGCGCAAAGTCTTTCGCGCCCTCCAGCGTCCTGAATCCGCCCGAAACCTTTTGTTTGACCTTGATCATGCGCACATCCCGTTCCGCCTGGTTATTGTCAAACGGGACGCGGAAGTCCGCCATGAACGCCAAGGTTTGTGGCTTAAAATCCCGCAGCCGATTCAGCAGATTGAGAGGTGGCGTCTGGGCCGGGCGACCGCGCTGTTTCGGCTTTTTCCCGGCAGTAAGCGGGGGTAGACGCGGATTGACGGCATATCCGGCGTTGAGGATGAGATCATAGCGTTGATCAAACCGCGCTAACGCTTCAGCGGGCAACACCTCGCCCCCCTTTTCCTGGGTGGTTTCTACCGCCTTTTTAATCTCCAAGAGGAGATCCGCCATCATCGCGGCCCATCGTTGTCCATACTGGTTTTTGATAAACGGCAACTCCCGGAGGTGGTGCGCATTGCACAGGGCATGGCGGCACGCCTCATAACCAAAGTACGGTTTCCAATGATCATGCATCGCCCGGCCTTTGAACTCCGGCAGAACCCCGGCGTCATCCATCGCGGTTTGGCCCCGCTGCGCATGAACCGTATAATCCGTCAACCGCTCCGTCGCGGCCACAGGCAGCCGGTGCCATTTTCCTTTCACCCGCAGTCCCGACTCATCCGTATGCAACACGACCGCTTGGCGCAACTGTTCTTTGACTGCGGCCGTCGCCGGTTCAAGACCCGCCGCTAATTCCTGTCCCGCTTTGATCAGCGTCCCTTCTGCAATTCGGTGATTCAGCAAATCTTCAAAAATCTGTGCCGTGCGCTCTACGGAGACAAAATGCTGGCTCTGAAAATAGGCGGCCCAGGTTTTTACCCCCGTTCCGTATTGCACGGAACCGGTCACATTTTGAGGAAAGACCCCCCGGTTTTCTGCTCCACACTCCGGACAAGTTTTGATCTCTGCCCGGTGTGCCGTGACCTCAATTCGGATCGATGGAATGTCAAACACCTGACGTTCTTCATCCGCCGTCACGTCCACATTATCTAAGGACAGACCACACTGGCTGCACGCTACCACCGGGTGAATTTCTGTATGCTCGGGATGCTCCGATCGCTTCAGGGTGTGCCCTTCATGTCCCGGCTGACCCCCAGTCGGCCTTTGACCCGACTTTCTTAGACTTTCCGTTCGTTTCGGTTTGTTATAGCCCTCACTCGACGGCGGTTTACTGCTGTTGCGGCTGTTCTTCTCCAGTCGAGCCTGTAATTCCTTCAGTGTCACTGCTTGCTGTTCCAAGTGCCCGGCGAGTTCCTCCATCTGTTGGCCTATACCCAGAACAAGCTCCACGACCGCCGCCTCGCCTTGCGCGAAAGCACTGTGAATTTCTTCTCGGGTCGGCAGTCGGATATTCA
>NZ_CBTK010000109.1 GCF_000531125.1 Candidatus Contendobacter odensis Run_B_J11
GCCGACCGCCGCGCTGGACTCCCCCTCCCGCCCCTGCCGCACCCGGGGGAGTGAATGACTGCGCCTGTGCTATCACCGTGCGCTCGCTGACAAGGTGAAAAGTGAAGGGGCCAAACTGATTGCCGTTCAATTCCATCAATTCAAGGATGATGACCTGTAACCGTTCAACCAAGTGTTCCATTGTTTCAGCTTCGGTAATCAGCCCTGGCACATCCTCACTCTCAGCAACCCAGACATTCACCTCGTCATCCCAAAAAGCGTGAATCTCAAGTAGGGTCATGGCGGGTCTTCTCGTGGTTAATGATCCATCGTAAGATTCCATCAGTTTATTGGCTCGCTCTAACCACTCTTGCTCTCGACTCAATTCCTGAGAGACTGCAATCTCGTCTTGGCTGAATTTCTCAAGATGCTCTGACACGGAAATAACAAATGCGCGTAGAATGGATAGGTCGCTCATGAGCGCTACTCAGGCCAATAATCGCCGGTAATCTGTTCAACCGTGAACTCGCATTCAAGAGGAAACTGCGAGTCATCACAATCCATTTCCCGTGCCGCCATGAGGCGGGCATCGCCGTAGGCATCAATAACGGTTCCGGGAAATAGCGGCTTGAGACTGGGATTTTTCTTGAGTAAGCGGTCAATACGGCGGCGTTGTTCTTTGATGGTCAGCCGCCAGCTATTTCCGCGCCGCGCCGGTTGAAACTCCCATTTCAGCAGGTGCGCCAGCAACACACCTAAACGACTTTCTAACTCCCGTTCTTTGCTCCCACCCATATCTTCAATCTCATCAATTAGGTGAGCGGTATCCAACTCGCTGAATAGCCCTTGCCGGATGAGCGCGGCCTGCTGCTGCGTCCACTGGTAAAAGTCAGTTTCGTAGGCTGTGGTCATGGGCGAATGGCTCTCAATCAAGAATTGTTGTCTTTAGGATAAGCACCAAAGTCTCCTACGTCTGGATCAGTAAGTCCAAAAAGCGCATCGCATTTTTCAGCTTCTGTCGCTATCTTGAATAACTTCACCGCAACACGAGTGGCTACTCTTGGGTTGTTTTCTGCAACTTTAAGAAATAAGTCGCGAAACTCGGAAACACCATCGTCTTGAGTTTCCATATCAACTCCTACAGAATCCATTAAGCCGCTACCAATTGTTTTTTATACTCAGTCACAAAGCGCATGAATCTCTAAAGAAGTCATAGGTGCGGTTCTTGTTCAGGTTGTTGGGGAAGTTGCGCGGGGTGTAACCCCTGCCTCGCCTGTTGCCGCTCCTTAACCAATCGATCCAGTTCAGTTCCGCTCACACGGGCAATGAACTCACTTAGAGTTTCCCCACTGAGCGCACACGCGGCTCGTAGCTGCTTGTGGGTGTCCGGTTCAAGCCGGATGGTGGTTTTCACCTCAGCCATTCGATAAGCCTCATTCTCAGGTGACAGTAAGCCCGAACGAGTGGGTTTGATGCCCGTTCGGCTTTTGCGTCCCAGTACATCCAATGGAGCCGCTGATGGAGTGTCATGTCCAATCCAGTCGGGCAACGAGAGATAAATCATCGGTGGTTCCAATGTAGTAGTCCAAGTTCGCTAGGCTCTTGTGTCGGGAATACTTCTTCGTTTCAGCAATGTCCTTGCCGGTCATCGCGTAAATGCGGGTGACAAAGGTCTTGCGGGCGCTATGACTGTTCACCTTGCCGTCAATGCCCAATCGGGCACACGCGGCGGTAATGACTTCGCTGGCCTGTTGCCGTGTGATCGCCTTGTTATCGCCCTTGCGGCTGAGGAACAGTGGAGTGCTGGCGGTAACTTCCCGGCCTTGATCCAGGTACAGGACGCGCAACGCTTCTACATCGGCGTGGTAGCGGGCGGGAACCTCGAACGACACATTGTCACTGCCCTTGGCACTGGCGATATGGACGTAGCGCCCTTCTACAGCGCCGAAGGTGAAGCTCAGGGTTTCGCTAATCCGAGTGCCAAAAGTTAAGCCGGTCAGTACCAACAACCGATCTCTAGGCGAAAGGTTAGCCAGTAGCGCCACCACTTCGGATTGTTCCAACACGCGACATCCTTTCATGGGTTGCACCCCCGGTTTAGTAGTTGACTCTATTATAGGTCAATAGTTCATTGAGTGTCAATCTTACAATTTATTAAATTGTCAGATTCGCTGTTTCCCCCCGTTGTCGACTGTGATCTCCGTGGATTCTGTGGAGTTTCAGCGGGTGAAGGTTGGAAGTAGGCGCGTAGCGGGTTGAAAGGGTGTGGCATGATCAAAGGCCACACCTTTACCGCCAGAGGTGGCCGTCGTGCGCAATATCGTAGTTCGCATAGGAAGTGACAGTGAATCGCGGCGAGTTCGGGCGCGATGAGCCAAATGCCATGGGATCATCTTATTGATGATCAGAGAAGGTTTTAGGGCGGGTAACGCGACCTTGATCCCCCCCACCCCGGTTTTCCGCGCCCCGCCGATCCTTCTTTACCTCCTCGACTTCGCAGACCTTTTTTCCAACGATGGGTGAAGCTAAGACCAGAGAAATCCAAGCGGGGGTCTTCAGTTCCCGCTGGGACGATAGAATCGGTTGGAACGGTGTCTTGAGGGATTCTCCCGGAAGGGAAGCCCATCATTCTTGGGCTGATCAATAGCAGTGCCCCTAAATTTTTCCCTTCTGTAAATTTTCCCGTGATAGTAAATTAGCATATACTGATAAGAGAAACTTT
>NZ_CBTK010000110.1 GCF_000531125.1 Candidatus Contendobacter odensis Run_B_J11
CCTCCTGTAAATTTTCCCGTGATTGCTTATAAATTTGAAACCCACTGTAAGCTCATTGAGTCGTTCGCCGCTTCGGCGGGAAACCAAAGCTGTTCCCATTGCTTATTAAGTTCTGCGACTCTGAGTATACCCAAGCTTAGACTCCCCGTTTCACGCCAACTCATGCCTTTTTTCTTCTGACGGTGTCCAATGATTTGATCGCAGCCTTTTTCAATAAGGCCACTCCCTATCATTTTACCTGCTTTTTTACGAAGTTGATAATCAATAATTTCATCTCGATGCTTTTCAAGATAACCGATGAGTTCAAGATATTTTTCTTCGTTTTTAGCCTGAACTTTTTTTCTCAAATAATCTAAAACGGTATAGATTTCCCCGCGCCACAGATGATAAAACATGAACTTTAAATGGCGGTCTTTGTCTGCTTTATTAAGTGCAATCATACTCATTAAATTTCTTACCTAAATGATACCAGTCTAAAATAATAACCAGCAGAGTTCCAAACACTGCATATAAATCCTGACGAATGACTTTAGCTCCATCTGTAATGGCGACAATCGGGAGTGGCTCGGATTCCTTTCCATACTCCTGCAGGACGCGATTTTTAAGAACATCAGGAAGAGAAATGATCTCTTGTCCTTGATCATTAATTGGAGCCATCATATATTCAAACTCTTTATTTTTCTTTTGAAGCATGATGATGTTTGCAAAGACAGGTGACGACTTCTTTTTAACATCATTAAGATGAGAATCTTTTTTAACTATTTGTTTATGAACGCGATTTAATTTCTGACCTCGGACTTGAATCGCATCTTCAAAGACTAAAATTTCTCGACTTTTAGGATTATAAATCTCTATTTCTTCTTTAATTTTTGGAAAAATCAGTTCAGGGTTACTCAATTGTTCTTTCACTTCATTTTGTAATCTTTGGCTGATCTCTACCGTTTTATCAACAACAAGTTGTCGAACCTTCTGGTCACTGAGTTGCCGATCTCCTGTCACTCGACTGATCAGATTCGCAACCTGCGCATAACTCAAACGATTACTATAATAGGCCGAAAATTCTTGGAGTCGATCACTGATATACCGTTCTTTAAATTGATCCGTCAAATCAAAATAAGTCTCCTCTGGTTGACTCGGAGCGAGAGAGTCTTTAAATCGCTGTACTTTAAACTCAAATCGCCCATGAAGCGTTTTAATTACTATCGGCGTTCTACCATTACAAATTAGGTCTTTTTTTTATCTTTAATAAAAGCCGATTGGGCGGCTTCCAGTAAATCTGCTTCAATATCAGGTAATGCATTTCGCTTAAAATCCTCAACTGCACCTTCAATATCATGGAAACTTCGGCTTTTCCAATCAAGCGGGTATCTCTTTAGGGATCGACGATCAATAATATGACCCTGATCATCTCGAAGCGTGAGTTCGATGGTAGGCATCAATATTCTCCAAGAGGAAGAAAAAAGTTTCTCTTATCAGTATATGCTAATTTACTATCACGGGAAAATTTACAGAA
>NZ_CBTK010000111.1 GCF_000531125.1 Candidatus Contendobacter odensis Run_B_J11
GTTGATCTGATTCATGATGTTCATCTCCTTGGTGAGAAAGACAATATTTTACCACAATTTCAATAAGTTATATTTTTTGTCATGTACAAAGTAAATCTATAGAGAAATGGTATAAATTTTTCTTTCTATGAAGGTAAGTCGCTCCATATGCCAGAAAAATTTTTTCCTGATATAAAGCTTCTTTCCTACCACCGGGAGCATATTTTTCAGAAATGATGATCTTGGCAATTGATCATATTAAAGCATAGGCAAGGTTTACAGGCTGGCCGCTTCACGCACCGTCAAACTGCGGCATTGAGCCGAATCATGGTGAATGAAATAGTGGCCGTCTTTCGCGATATGGCTCATCACGGTGGTAGCGGGCTGATCCGCCACCTGCACCCGAAACCGGTCCTCGAAATGGCCCGACGCCCAGTTCCGGTGTTGAGGCGCCATCGCGGAGGGAAACTGAGCCGCCTTGGGTGAAACGCCTTTCAGCCCCGCGTACACGGCGCAGAACAAATAGCGACCCAGATCCTCGGGCATGTGGGCGCGGGTTTCGTGGTTCAACACCAGCGGTGGATCCAGGCCGTGATACCAGGCTGCCAATCCAGCAAGCGGTGCTTCCATATTCTTGTCGCTTTCTGAATGCCGAACCGCCACGCTGCGTCCACCCTGCGGCAGATTCGAGCCGGTGACCTGTCGGGCGGCTTGCTCAAACGCAGAACGCAGTTCCGAGTCTTTGATCATCGCTGAAAACTGGTCGAACAGAGCCAACAATGTTTCCCGCCGGTCGCCTGCCGGGTACGCAGACCGGAGCCAGGACAGCCCACTGTGCAGTGGCGGCAAATCAGCCAGCACTGGGCGGACAGTGACATTAGAATCGGTCAGCGGGCAAAGGCATGGGAACACACCGCCCTGCCGGTCGAACTGGTTGGCCAAGTCTTCGCGCAACCCAAACAGAATCACCCGGTGCCGATTCTGAGGGATGCCATAGCGCTCCGTCTGAACGATGAATCGTTCGGGCTGGATCGATGCGGGATCCTGTCCATGCCGAAACGAACTGCCGTCAACCAGCGAATAAATTCGATAATGCGGATGTCGTCGCCGCTTATCCTGTCCATAAGCCTCGACCGGACTGGCCAAATCTCGAAGAATACGCGGAAACAGCCGCCGTCCGGCGATCCGCGATGACAGAATGCCCTTGACGTTTTCCATCACGAACGCCACAGGATGGTGGTTGCTCAACAGCTCCAGATAAACACGGTACAGAAAGTGTCGGTGATCCAGCGCGGGCCGATAGCCGTCAATACCGGCATTGCGAACCCGCCCTACTGAGGAATAAGCCTGACAGGGCGGGCCGCCGATCAGCACCAGCGGCTTATCCGCGTTCGTCTGCGCCCGATGGATCAGGGTTTTTAGCGCTGAACCGGTATCCGGCTCGCCCAAGGTGCGTTCCAGCGTCTCTTCTTCAGCCTGCTGCCAAGCGACTCGGGCCAGATCGCTGTCCGGTGTCACCGGCGTTTTCTGCTCACCGCGCACGTAAGCGTAATAGCCGGCCAAGGCGTCCGGATCGCCAGCCTGCGCCAACCGACGGTAGAAGCTGCGCAGCCGCGGCGTCCGACAGGCTGAGGGTTCCTTCTCGACCGAAGCGATGATCTGGAATGGACGCTGGCCTGGACGGGACTCAAAAGTCGCAAACCCTTCACCCAAACCACCGCAGCCGGCGAACAAATCCACCAGCAAAATTGGGATGTCGATGATCGGGTTCGTGCCGCAGATTTGCGGCGCGGGCATGGAATGCTCTTCTGCGACCGCAGGCGACCCCAGGGCAGCGATGGGGATTTTCATGGAACAGGCGCTTTTGGAAATCGGAGGGAGTGTGTTTGGATCAATATTCAACCAGGGCGCGAGCTTTAAAAGTTTGACAGATTGCGCATCGCGTCAGGTTACATTTTTCGTCATGCTATCATGCCACCTTTGCAAAACCGCCCGAAATCTACCCATGAAATCGCACATTCCCCGTTTCGAGCAGGCCCGGATTCTGATTGCCGGCGACGTCATGCTGGACCGCTATTGGCACGGTCCCAGTTCGCGCATCTCGCCGGAAGCGCCGGTGCCGATAGTCAAGGTCGAAGAGGTCGAGGAACGGCCCGGCGGCGCGGCCAACGTGGCGGTCAACATCGCCACGCTCGGCGGTCAGGTCCGGGTGCTGGGCG
>NZ_CBTK010000112.1 GCF_000531125.1 Candidatus Contendobacter odensis Run_B_J11
CCAGCTACAACCCCGCGCCGCAAGTCACGCAGAACCTCACGGTGGGCAGCCAGAGCTACACTCTGACCGTCGGCAAGGCTGGCACTGGCTCAGGTACGGTGATCACCAGCCCGGCGGGGATCAATTGCGGCGCTACCTGTTCTGCTAAATTCAACAACGGTACCACTGTGACCCTCACTGCTACAGTCGCCAGCGGTTCCACCTTTGCCGGATGGAATAATAAAGGCTGCACCGGTACACCGGCTACATGCACTGTTGTTGCTACCTTTAACAAAACTGCTGCTAAAACCGCAGCTACCGCATCCGCGCCCTCACCGTCACTCGAGTTCACCCCGGAATCGTTAACACCGGAATCGTCACAGTGACCAACAGTCCGGTAACATCGCAGTAAACCCGGCTATAAAAAGTCCGCCTCCATTCTGGATAAAACCAGACGGAGGCGGAGTGGTTTTCGAGAGAATATCATCGCTGGCGATTTCTACCGCTTAAAAATAGGCACTTGAATTCCTAAAAACTACCACCAGCTAGTAAGGAATTTTCGAGTTCACTAGAGTAGACCCAGATGCGCATGGACAAACTGACCAGCAAGTTTCAAATGGCCCTGAGCGACGCCCAAAGTCTGGCGGTGGGCCGCGATCATCAATTTATCGAACCGGCTCATGTATTGGCGACGTTGCTCGATCAAGATGGTGGCACGGTGCGTCCGCTACTCACCCAAGCCGGCGTCAATGTCAAACTGCTGCGCTCGCAACTGAACGAGGCGTTGGATCGCCTGCCGCAAGTCGAAGGCGCAGGCGGCGATGTGCAGATTTCCAACGCTCTATCGCGATTGCTGAATCAAGCCGACAAGTTGGCTCAGCAACGCAAGGATGCCTACATCTCGTCTGAACTGTTCGTACTGGCGGTTATAGAGGACAAAGGCGAACTGGGCAGCCTACTCCGCAAGGCTGGCGCGACCAATGCTTTGATCGAACGGGGTATCGACGCGATGCGTGGTGGCCAGAAGGTCGAGGATCAGAATG
Organism: Candidatus Contendobacter odensis Run_B_J11; assembly: GCF_000531125.1. Taxonomy (GTDB): domain Bacteria; phylum Pseudomonadota; class Gammaproteobacteria; order Competibacterales; family Competibacteraceae; genus Contendibacter; species Contendibacter odensensis. Next base: position 1,023 of record NZ_CBTK010000112.1, read on the forward strand.
CTGAAGATCAACGACAGGCATTGGATAAGTACACCATTGACCTCACCGAGCGCGCTGAGCAGGGCAAGCTTGACCCGGTTATTGGTCGCGATGACGAAATCCGCCGCACCATTCAAGTGTTGCAACGGCGCACCAAAAATAATCCGGTACTGGTTGGCGAGGCCGGTGTTGGCAAAACCGCTATCGTCGAAGGACTGGCGCAGCGGATTATCAATGGCGAAGTGCCGGAAGGGTTGAAAAACAAACGAGTTTTATCTCTGGATATGGGCGCATTGATCGCCGGTGCCAAGTTTCGCGGCGAGTTTGAGGAGCGGTTGAAAGCGGTATTGAAAGACCTGTCCAAGCAGGAAGGTCAGATCATCTTATTTATTGACGAGTTGCATACCATGGTCGGCGCCGGCAAAGCCGAAGGATCAATGGATGCCGGCAATATGCTCAAACCGGCGCTGGCGCGGGGTGAACTCCACTGCATCGGCGCGACGACACTGGATGAGTATCGCAAATATGTGGAGAAGGATGCGGCGCTGGAACGGCGTTTCCAAAAGGTTCTGGTGAATGAACCGAATGTTGAGGATACCATCGCGATTTTGCGCGGTTTGAAAGAGCGTTATGAAATTCATCACGCGGTGGATATTACTGATCCGGCTATTGTCGCCGCTGCAACTTTGTCACACCGCTATATTACCGACCGGCAGTTGCCGGATAAGGCGATTGATTTAGTGGATGAGGCAGCCTCGCGGATCCGCATGGAGATTGATTCCAAACCTGAAGAAATGGATCGACTCGACCGGCGACTGATCCAGCTCAAGATCGAACGTGAGGCATTGAAAAAGGAAAACGACGAAGCCTCGAAAAAGCGGTTGGATTTATTGGAGCAGGAAATCGCCAAGCTGGCGCGTGAAGCCGCCGATCTGGAAGAAATCTGGAAGGCGGAGAAACTGGCGCTGCACGGATCGGCGCAGGTTAAAGAGGAACTGGAACGGGCGCGGTTGGAATTGGACACGGCCCGCCGCGCTGGCGATTTGGCGCGAATGTCTGAATTGACTTACGGACGGATTCCGGCTTTGGAGCGGCAGTTGACGCAAGTGGCGGTCGTGGAACACAAGGAATTCAAGCTGCTGCGTAACAAGGTTACGGATGAAGAGATCGCCGAAGTGGTTTCCAAATGGACGGGGATTCCAGTGGCCAAGATGCTGGAGGGTGAGCGCGATAAACTATTGCGGATGGAGGAAGCGATTCAGCGGCGGGTGGTGGGGCAGACTGAGGCCGTCAAATCCGTGTGCGATGCGATTCGCCGTTCGCGCGCCGGTTTGTCCGATCCCAAACGACCCAACGGTTCCTTCCTTTTTCTTGGCCCCACTGGGGTTGGAAAGACGGAGTTGTGCAAAGCGCTGGCCGAATTCCTGTTTGACACTGAGGAGGCGATGGTCCGAATCGATATGTCGGAATTCATGGAGAAACATTCGGTGGCGCGGATGATTGGCGCGCCGCCGGGTTATGTCGGCTATGAGGAAGGCGGTTATTTGACCGAAGCGATACGGCGACGGCCCTACAGCGTTATTCTGCTGGACGAGATCGAGAAAGCCCACGCCGATGTATTCAATGTGCTATTGCAAGTGCTGGATGATGGACGCTTGACCGATGGTCAGGGTCGCACGGTGGATTTCCGCAATACGGTCATCGTGATGACTTCCAATCTCGGCTCGCAGATGATTCAGGAGTTGGCGGCGCAAGATAATTACCCGTTGATGAAAAGCATGGTGATGACGCAGGTGGCGGATCATTTTCGCCCAGAGTTCATCAACCGAATTGACGAGGTGGTGGTGTTTCATCCGCTGGGCCGTGATCAGATTCGAGCGATTGCTGATATTCAAATCGGTTATCTACGCCAGCGACTGCTTGATCGGCAAATGGGACTGGAAGTCACCGCAGCGGCGCTGGATCGGCTGGGTGAAGCGGGTTTTGATCCGGTCTACGGCGCCCGGCCCCTCAAGCGGGCGATCCAACAGGAATTGGAAAATCCACTGGCGCGGCGGATTCTGGCCGGCGAGTTTGGCCCGGACGATACCGTGATGGTGGATGTCGGAACGGGCGGGCTGACGTTCCGCAAGGGTGGGGGAGTGCAGTTGAGGAAGTAAAACCGGGGTGGCGCGGGCCTCCTGCCCGTGCCATAGCCGATCAAAACCTATGCAACAGAAGGTACCCGGTGTTGCAGCACCGGAAATTGCCGCCGCACACTCTCCAATCGCTCGCGGCTAAACTCGGCCAGCACCACCCCAGGTCCCCACGGCTGCCGGTTTAGAATGACGCCCCACGGGTCAATAATCAGGCTGTCGCCGTAGGTCTCCCGGCCGCTGGCGTGTCTGCCACTTTGCGCCGCCGCGATGAGGTAGCACTGATTCTCGATAGCGCGGGCGCGCAACAGGATTTCCCAATGCGCCTGGCCGGTGGCGGCGGTGAACGCCGCCGGCAACGCCATAATTTCCATCCCCTGCTCCACCAGAGTGCGAAATTGCTCTGGGAAGCGCAAGTCGTAACACACCGCCAGCCCCAGCCGGCCCAGCGGGGTCTCGGTCACCACGTAGCGATCCCCCGGGGCGATGGTGGCCGATTCGGCGTAGTGTTCTGCGCTGCCCACCACCTGAACATCGAACAGATGCACCTTGTCATAGCGGGCCACCTGCCGACCCTGATTATCGAACAGCAGGCACGCCGCCCGCACCCGCGCTGCATCGGCGGTGGTTTGCAGAGGAATCGTACCGCCGACCAGCCACAGCCGATGCCGCACCGCCTGTTCGGCCAGGAAAGTTTGGATCGGTCCTGCGCCTTCGATTTCCCGCACCGCCAGCTTGTCACTTTCCCGCTGGCCCATCAGGGCGAAGTTTTCCGGCAAGACCGCCAGTTGCGCTCCGCCGGCAGCGGCTTGGGCTAGAAGATTGGCAGCAGCAGCCAGATTTTCGGCGACGCTGGGACCGGAAACCATCTGAATCGCAGCGATGATCGGCATTCGGAGTTCTCCTTCGCGATTTACTGGTCACCCACCCACCCTTTTGGTGGGGCGGTGGGATGCGGTTCTTCTACTAATTTTATTACCGGGCGATCCCAGGAACCGGTCAGTGCATAGTGATAGCGGGTCGCCTGTTCGATACCTTTTTGCAGCAACCGTTCGGCCAACAGAACCGCTGCGCCCACTGCTGGCCCGCCGGCAAGGACTCCCGCGATAGGCAATGCACCGCCAAAGCGGGGGGTGACCGTGACGCGCTGTTCGTAATCGCGTTCCTTCAATCCGGTTCGACCCTGAATCTGAATGTGGGCCGCCGGCGCTTCAATCGTCAGATTATCGGTGTAGGCCTGTCCTTGCCTGAAGGTGAATTCACCGGTGATCTGATCAAATCCCGTCCCGGACTGGAAGAGATCACTGAAGTCGAGGCTTAGGCGGCGCATCAGATTTTGTACGTTGAATAACCCAATCATCCGCCCCATGCCTGGGTCAACATCCAGTAGCTGGCCGGGGCCGACCTGAAACTTCAGTGTACCCTCCAAGCGATCCAGCGCGAAATCAGGTAATGCTGCTGCCCATTCAGCCACCAGTTCCGCTTGGGTCTCGCCACGAGCGATGCCAGCACCCGAATAACCAAACGCGGTCAGCGTCTCACCCAACGCCCGACTGTGTAACGTAGCCTGCAAGCGTGATGCTTGGCCGCCAATGGCCCATCGCCAGTCGCCGCTGGCATCAATGCGCTGTCGTTCGGAATCCAGAGTAAATTCGCTCAGGCGGATACCGCTGGGGTAGGGCATGGCTACCAGCCGCAACTGGCCCAGCATGGCTTTATCCAACCGCAGATCGGACGCAGTGAATACCAGCGGCGGCAACTGGCGTGGATCTGAATCGCGGGTATTTTTAGCAACGGAGGGGATGGAATCCGTTAAGCGATGCAGGTACAGCCGCCGTAGCGCCGCATGGATCGGGCGCTCTGGGCTGGGTTGATCCGGCAGGATCACGCGCCCGGCCAACGCTTCGCCATCCAATTCAAGCTGCATCCCCTGATCTTGACGAGTTGCGTTCAGCGTGACCCCGGAGAAGCGTTGGCGACCGACGATCAGTTCACCGATTCGGGCATCAAGGTTGCGCAGTACGCGCCACGGACGAGCGTTCTCAAGCGTTTTTGTCTTTGGCGCGGGTAGGAGAGGGGAAGCAGGCGCGGTCAGTTCCCAACGCGGGAGGCGGGCAACGACCGCTAATCCTGGAACATCGGGCAATTTCGCCGCACCGGCATTAATCCGCAGTTCGCCACTTGCCAGTCGGGGATCGCGGGGAAAACCCGCCAATTCCAGCGTTGCCCGCACTTCCTCGCCATACTCCAGCGCCAATTCCAGCGCATCCGGTGGATGAGGATGCAGATCGATCCGCAGCGGGCGAATTTCGGTCGCCGTTTTGCCCAAGGGTTGCGGCAACTGAATGACGATGCCGCGCAAATCCGAATGTAAATCCAGAGCAAAGCGTGGCGCCTCATCGCGCTGTTCGCGGCGTCCGGTGGGTACTGTCAATACCGCTTCCCAAGCGCTTTTACCGCTGACATACGGCGCTAACGCCGTTGCGGTGGGTTCTCCAACCAATGCTGGAAGTCCTAATCGGCCTCGCAATCGGGTTTGCAGTTCGCGGCGACCTTCGCGATCGATCAAATCCAGATCCAGCCGGATCGGCTCACCGCGCAACAGCGTTTGCACGTCCTTGGCATCCAGGCTGGCTTCGGTGAAACGCACCTCGCCACGCAATCGGCCGAGTTCGAGATTCCAGCCGGGCAAGATGACGCCGCCGCCCAGCAGGCCCACTTGGCCTTTGACCCGGTTGGTGCGGGCATTGACCGGCAGGGGCAGCGTCAAGTCGAGGTCCAGGGTGTTAGCGCCGCTGATGCGTAAATCCGGCAGGTCTTCGCCCAGTTCTTGTCCAACCGGACTGTCCTTGAGCGCCCGCCACAGGGTAGCTCCAGGCCCTTTGATCTGGCTCTGAACCCGCACCGTCGCCTGATCGAGATCGTCGATCCAGGCGGTGATGCGTTCTGCTTTAGCATCGAGCAGGTGGCCGCTGGCCGCTTCTACCCGTAGTCCACGATTGCGAAAGGTTGCAGCCGCCCGCAATCTCTCCAGTCGCGGCCAGCCGGGGGCATAATCCAGTGTTACATTTTCGAACCACAGCCGAGTTTCAAATAGCCCTTGACCGTTGTCGAAGGGGAAATCGGCGAGCGAGCCTCGAAACATCAGATTGCCTGCCGCTCGCCCATCCACCAGCGCTTGATCCAGCCAGGCGAGACCATCAGCAGGGAGGGTTGTTGGTAGATAGTGCCGCACCCGCTCAACTCTGACATCACGTAAAAAGCCCTGCAAATCCAGAAGCGGTTGACCCGTACTTGGCACAGTCACGCGACCCCAGATACGGGCGTTAAGATCGGCATTGGCCAAATCCAGGCCGGTGCTTTCCAAGCGCAATCCATCCGCTTCACGCGCCCACGTCAGCGTTCCAGCCAAAGTATCGAGCGTAATAGGAGCGCGTAACAGGCCAGCGGTATCTACCCGGACTTGGCGGCTGTCGAGTTTGACGCGGCACTGATCAGGCGCGAATTCTAAAGTTCCAGTCAGATGGCTCAGTCCCGGCAGACCGTGAGCCGCTTGCAACGCCACATCGCGCAACTGGGCAGTGACGGCATAAGTGCCGGTAGCGGCCTGAACTGCGATTTCCGGAAGATCACCCTGGGGATTGAGCGATGCGAGCCATGGTCGGGTTGGTTCATTCAGCCACCGGGTTGCCCATGCGGCGACATCCTGGGCGCGCAGATCGCGGACTCGACCCTGCCACTGTTCGCCGGTCTGGCTCAACTCGAAGGTGGGTTCAGCGACAATTTGGCCCTTGCGATCCTCGAATTGGGCGTGGCCTCGCAGTTGCCAACCGGTTTCCAGCTTCTGGCCGTCCAGCGTTAATTCGGTTGCCGGCTGATTCGTCAACCATCGTCCCAGCAGAGCGAAACGCGATGGCGCGTCCAATTCCGCCCCGGATAGCCGCAGCCGGCCTTCGATGCGAGTCGGTCGCCAGTCGCGCCAGTCGCCGCGCAGTTCCAGCGCCGCCTGGCCAGCGGTGAATCCCAGCGGCAATTTCCAATCGGCCAGATGCAGCCGGTCGGCGCGGAACTCGAAGGTTCCCTGCCAGAATTCCGGATCGGCATGGGGCCGTTCTACACTGAACTCGATCCGGTCGCCGATGTCGCCAGGTAATTCAGCAGTGAAGAGCAAGCGTTGGCCGTGCGGAGTGTCCCGCACCTGAAAATAAGGATGCAGGAGGTGCAGGGCAACGCCATCACGGCGCCGCAGGGTCAACTGGTCGCCGATGAGATCCAGTCGGCCCACCTCAAATAGCCAGCGGGCGACCTCCGGCAGCGACGGCGCGCTTTCCGCCGCACTGGCGTCAGCCCGCAGGCGTAGCGTCTCTTCCGGCCCTTGTTCCAGCGTCAGATTCACGCCCTCCAGTCGGATATGACTGAACGCCGGTCGCCATTCCCACACCGAGCGCCACAGGTTCACTGTGGCCGCTGCCCGGCTGAAGCTGGCCAGCACCGCACCGGTTTCGGGATCGCGCAGGCTGACGCCTTGCAACCGCAGACCCAACCACCAACCTTCGCGCTCGGCGGTCACCGCCTTAATCTGCGCCGGTACGTGGAGATAGTCGCCCAACGCGGTAGCCAGGGCTTCACGATAGTCGTTCAAACGTGGCAACAGCCACCATTGCCCGAACGCCGCCAGCAGCAGCAACGGCAACAGCAGCGCCAGAACCAGCCGGCGCGCCCACCGCAACGGTTGGCGGGCTGCGCCCCAAACCCGTCTCACATCAACACCACGTCATATTGTTCGCGGGTGTAGAGCGCCTCGGCCTGGAACTTGATGGGAATGCCGATAAATGCTTCCAGTTGCGCCACGCTGGTGGATTCCTGATCCTGCATCGCATCCACCACATCCGGCGCGGCCAGCACCACAAACTGGCGCGGCGAATATTGGCGGGTTTCGCGCAGCAGCTCGCGGAAGATTTCGTAACACACCGTTTCGGCGGTCTTGATGGAGCCGCGCCCGTCGCACAAGGGGCAGGGCTCGCATAGAATCTGCTCCAGACTTTCACGGGTGCGCTTGCGGGTCATTTCCACCAGGCCCAGCGGCGACACCTGGGAAATATGGCTCTTGGCCCGATCCTTCTCCAGATGCTTCTCCAGCGCTTTCAACACCGCCTGCCGATGTTCCTCGCTGACCATGTCAATGAAATCGAGAATGATGATCCCGCCCAGATTGCGCAGTCGTAATTGCCGGGCGATGGCGGCGGCGGCTTCCAGGTTGGTCTTGAAGATGGTTTCTTCCAGATTGCGATGCCCGACATAAGCGCCGGTATTAACATCAATCGTGGCCATAGCTTCAGTCTGATCCACGATCAGATAGCCGCCGGATTTAAGCGGAACCTTCTTGCCCAGCGCCTTCTGCAACTCATCTTCAATGCCGTACAACTCGAAAATGGGTCGCTCCCCCGGATAATGTTCCAGGCGTGGTCCCATTTCCGGCACGAACTTGTCAGCGAACTCCAGCATCCGTTGGCAGGTTTCGCGGGAGTCAATGCGAACCTTCTCCACGTTGTCGCCGATAAAATCGCGCAACACCCGCAACACCAGCGGCAAGTCCTCGTACAGAGTGAGAATGCCGCTGGTTTCCTTTATCCGCTCCCGGATCGAACTCCATAACCGTTGCAAAAACTGCATGTCGGCTTGCAGCGCCTCGGATTCCGCGCCTTCCGCCGCCGTGCGGACGATATAGCCGCCGCCGAATTCGGCGCGGAAGGCGTTGACCACTTCTTTCAGCCGTTGCCGCTCGCGCTCGCCGTCGATTTTGACCGATACCCCGGCTACGTCAGAGTCGGCCAGGAACACCAGGAACCGCGAGGGCAGGGTGATATGCGTGGTCAGCCGCGCGCCCTTGGTGCCGATGGGATCTTTGATGACCTGCACCACCAGTTCCTGGCCTTCACGCACCAGATCGGTGATGGCGAGCGCCGCCCGATCACTGTGGGTGGCGCTCGCGCCGCTTTCGGGCAAAGACTCCGGACGAATATCGGAGACATGCAGGAAGGCCGCCCGCTCCAGGCCGATGTCCACAAACGCCGCTTCCATGCCGGGCAGCACTCGGCAGGCCCGGCCTTTGTAGATGTTGCCGACCAAGCCGCGCTTGCCGGCGCGCTCAATCAAAATTTCCTGCAAGACGCCGTTTTCGACCACGGCGACCCGGGTTTCGCGGGGCGTGACGTTAATCAGGATTTCGTCGCCCGTGCCGCCTTCGGTGCGTGTGGCCATACGGTTTCAATCCATCGGGGGAAGTAGAAAATCGCTAAAAGTGGATACCGAACTCCCGCAGCAGCTCAGCGGTTTCAAACAGTGGCAAACCCATGACGCCGGAGTAGCTGCCGTGAAGCTCGCTGATGAAGGCGGCGGCCCGGCCCTGAATACCGTAACCGCCGGCTTTATCCAGCGGTTCGCGGCTGTCCCAATAGTCTGCGCATTCCAGCGGCGTCAGTTCGCGGAACCGAACCCGGCTCTCCTGCACTTTGACCGCCGCGCCGGTCGAGGTTGCCAGCGCCACTGCGCTCAGCACTTGATGCTCACGGCCAGACAATAAGGCCAGCATCGCCAACCCTTGCTGTCGGTCGCCAGGCTTGCCGAGAATGACGCCATCCACGACGACTGCGGTATCCGCACCCAGTACCGGACAGGGTTTACGGCGACCCAGCGCTTGTACACCCACCTGCGCCTTAGTCCGCGCCAGCCGGGCGACATAGGCTGGAGGATTCTCGTCGGGCAACGGCGTTTCGTCCACTGCTACCGGGATCAAACGGTAAGCAACGCCCATCTGACGCAGCAATGCGCGACGACGCGGCGAGGCTGAGGCGAGATAGATCTGGATAGCCGGCATGTCAGGCGCGGTGATAAGGATGATGATGCAACAGGCTCCACGCCCGGTAAATCTGTTCAGCGACCACGACCCGTACCAGCGGATGCGGCAAGGTCAATCGCGATAGCGACCACAGCCCATCGGCGCGGGCGCGGCAGGCGGGATCAAGTCCATCCGGGCCGCCCACCAGCAAGCTGATCTCGCGTCCATCGCGTAGCCAGCCGGCTAACTGTTCAGCCAATTCGGCGGTACTCCACGGCTGGCCGCGCTCGTCCAGAGCAACGATCCGGGAACCGGCTGGCGCTGCGGTCAACAGGCGTTCGCCTTCGTCATGGACGATGCGGGCCAGATCAGGATGAGCGCCGCGCTTGCCCGCAGGAATTTCAACCAGGTTCAGCATACATTCCCGGGTCAGCCGTTCAGCGTATTCTGAGTAGCCCGCCTTAACCCAACTTGGCATCCGGGTACCAATGGCGAGCAGGTGAATTTTCATTGATGTAAGCGCAGGGCTTTAGCCACGCGCCGCCCGGTGGGCACTGGCGCGATGGTCCACTGACCACAGCTTTTCCAGGTTATAGAAATCGCGGGTCTGCGGCAGCATGACATGGACTACGATGTCGGCCAGATCGACCAGCACCCATTCCGCTTCCTGTTGACCCTCAACGCCCAGCGGGCGGACACCAGCGGTGAGGCAATTTTCCACCACTTTATCGGCAAGGGCTTTAACCTGGCGGGTAGAACTACCGCTGGCAACGACCATCAGATCGGTAAAATTGGCGATGTCGCGCACATCCAGCACCTTGATGTCCTGAGCTTTCAGGTCTTCCAGGGCATTAACAACAATCTTTTTCAGCGCTTCAAGTGGCATAAAGTTCGGGTCATCCTCATTCAGAAATCGTGATTTTAACAGGCGGCGCCCGGTACAGCGCCCGGTCGTGGATGTAGGCCAGCGCCGCCTCCGGCAACAGGTAACGGGGCGATTGGCCGTGCGCCAGCAGGGTGCGAATCCGGGTTGCAGAAATGCTCAACTGAGTGACCGCATGGAACAGGATACTGCCCGCCGGTTTTCGACGCAGCGCAAGAGTATCTTGGATTAGGCGCGGTGCCATGAATTTCTCCAGCATCGGTGGCAAGGCCGGCAAAACGTCAGGCCGTTGCATCACCACAATATGAGCGAGATCGCTCAGATTTTGCCAGCGATGCCAAGTTAGCAGTTCCCGGAAGGCGTCGGTACCGAGAATCAGACACAGCGGAATGTCAGCGCCAAAATCGGCGCGCAGCGAGACCAGGGTATCCACCATATAGGACGGCCCTTCCCGACGCAGTTCCCGGTCGTCAACCACAAAGCCGGGTTGTCCCGCTGTCGCCAATTGCGCCAGCGTGAGCCGCTGTTCAGCGGTGATCAGTGGCGTGGCGCGATGGGCGGGAATCCGGCAGGGAATGAAGCGGACTTCGGCCAGCTCCAGCGTTTCCAGCAGTTCCAGCGCCGGACGCAAATGGCCGTAATGGATCGGATCAAAGGTGCCGCCCAAAATCCCTATCGGACGGGGAGCGAGGCCCATGAATCCGGTCTCGGCGCGGGCGGGCTGAGGAGGGTGTAGATAACCAAGTTATTGGCGGATATGACCATCGCCCAGCACCACAAACTTCTGGGTGGTCAGCCCTTCCACCCCGACCGGGCCGCGCGCGTGCAGCTTGTCAGTGCTGATGCCGACTTCCGCGCCCAAACCGTACTCGCCACCATCGGCGAAGCGGGTCGAGGCGTTCACCATCACCGAACTGGAATCCACCTCGCGCAAAAACCGCCGCGCCCGACTGTAATCCTCGGTGATGATGGCGTCGGTGTGGGCGGAACCGTAAGTCGCAATGTGATCCATGGCCTCGTCCATGTCCTTCACCACCCGAATAGCGAGAATGGGCGCCAGATATTCAGCGTACCAGTCCTCTTCGGTCGCGATTTTGACTTCGGGCAGTAGATCGCGGGTTTTGGAGCAGCCGCGCAACTCGACCCCGGCTGCCCGATACCTTTCGCCCAGCACCGGTAACACCCGCTCGGCGATCCCATCAGCCACCAGCAGGGTTTCCATGGTATTGCAGGTGCCGTAACGCTGAGTTTTGGCGTTGTAGGCGACGGTAACGGCCTTGTCCATGTCGGCGCGGTCATCAATATAAACGTGGCAAACGCCGTCCAGATGCTTGATCACCGGCACCCGCGCTTCACGGCTGATCCGCTCAATCAGACTCTTGCCGCCGCGTGGCACGATCACATCGACATATTCGGCCATGCGGATCAGTTCGCCGACGGCGGCGCGGTCGGCAGTCTCGATCACTTGCACTGCGTCGGCAGGCAGACCGGCGGCGGCTAGACCGTGCTGGATGCAGGCGGCAATCGCCTGGTTGGAATGCAGCGCCTCGGAACCGCCGCGCAGAATGGCGGCGTTGCCCGATTTCAAACACAGCGCGGCGGCGTCGGCGGTCACGTTCGGGCGCGATTCATAGATGATGCCAATCACCCCCAGCGGCACCCGCATCCGCCCAACCTGAATTCCCGATGGGCGATATTTCAGATCGGTGATTTCGCCGACGGGATCGGTTTGGGCGGCGATTTCGCGCAAGCCTTGCGCCATCGTCTTGATCCCTTTGGGCGTCAGCTCCAACCGATCCAGCAAGGCCGGTTCCAACCCGTTCGTTTGGCCTGCGTCCATATCCAGCCGGTTGGCAGCTAATAGGGCTTCCGTCGCAGCTTCCAGTGCCTCGGCAATCGCCAGCAGCGCAGCGTCTTTAACTCGCGTTTCGGCGCGACCGATGATACGGGAAGCGGCGCGGGCGCACTGACCAACCGTGGTCATGTAGTGGCTAATAGCGTTGGTCGTTTCTACATTTGTGTTCATTAAAAATTTCCTCATTGATACCCTATCAGTATCGGTAATATAGCAAGTTAGCCTTTGGTATTTCTCCGACAAGCCGATAAGGAAAACTTCACGCTATTTTGCGACTACTCATAATTAAACTACTTGGTCTGCTTTAGGAACGTTGGACAGAAACACCAAGTAAATTTTCGAGAGCAACAGGATCAATGTCGCGCCACTCGAAGCGTTCCATTGTTGCTTTCATTTTCTCATATTCAGGTTCAGTCAAAAGATCGGTGATCTCGAAGCCTGCGTTTTGCAATCCTGCCTTGCTGATATTATTCCAAGTGCGCATTTCTTCCAGAAGTTTGATGCAATGAGCTTTCTCAGAAAGCCCAATTTTATAGACGGCTTCGCCAAATTCGCCAAAACCCTGTATCAGATATCCAATCCCCTGTAGTTTTACGCTGATAGGATTTGCAGAAAAACTACCTAATGTACTCCCGATACCAGTAAACCATTTGCCTCCCCAAATTACCAGATGCCATTTGTGCATTCCACATGCATCGTCAGGTGTGTATCGTTCCAGTAAATCCTTACCATAAGTCTTATCATAGAAGTACTCATAAGTTGTTAGCCCTGCAGAACCTACGTCTGCTAGCGCCCCAAGTCCCTTCCCAACTTTGCCCCATTTACCAATTTTATCAGCTAGTAGCTTCTTGGCGGCATCTTCGCCTTGTTTAGTTACAATTTTTGTATACCACGGGGTAACGTGGCCTAGTGCCGCAAGGCCGGAAAATTGAAATACCGATGACATGAGAGTACTCGTTTTGAAAAAAGCGTCGGCGAACTTATAGCTAGTACTCTTTTTTCCCTCCCCATTCTTTTCCCAAGCTTCGGCAAACGCATCCCATGCGGCAATTGCAACAGCACCCTTGAGAAAGATTTCTAAACCTTGAATCCAATACACAGCTTTGTAAGCACTTTTTCCGTCACCTTCCTTTAGTCGGTCAGTAATTTTTGCCGGAGTCTCTTCCTTAAGCTTGTTGATTTCTGCCCCTAGTTTCTTAATTTCTTGGTTAATTTTATTAACTTCATTGTTAGAGCGGATCATATCTTCAACAATTTTGCGCTCACGCATTTTGCCTCCAGCAAACCTACTGGCAAGGCGCTCAGATTCCTTACATCCTTCACGGGCATACGATTTTGCCAGATCCTCAAGCTCTCTGCTCCTTTGGTCGATTTTTTGTAGCAAAGCCTTCTCAGGCATAATGAGCGAGGAGCGTTGTCCTGCGTACTCTCCAATTTTTTGATATAAACCTTCGATCTTTTCTAATGGTATACGCTTTGTGACCCATTCGATTGATAAATAGTTCACCATGGTTATTACATATTTGCGTGTGCTGTCCATCCACTTGATGGCACCACGGGGTTTTTCAGTGGTGAAATGGGTCTTACCCGCTACCATGTTCAGGTAAGGCATGACAAAACCCTGAGCGTAATTTTGCCCATAGTTAAAAGACTCGCCGTAAAGCGCGTTAGGATCCTCTCGAACGAAATCACAGGTTTTGGGAATCTTGTTAAACACAAGACCCAAGCGCGCCAGCATGATGCGATGTTCCTCCGCCATTACAGCATCCGCTTTATGAATATGATCTTGATAACGATCATCTTGCACAAGCTGCCAGAGCAGTTCTGCAATATTATTGACATGTTTCCGAAATAAAACGATGGAGTCGTTGGGATAGCCGTAATTAATTAAATTGAGGGATTCGATCACGATATTTCGAAGGGTTCCCTGCATATACCTATAGTCATCCATTGACTGCACGTTAATACGCATATTTCTGCCGGCTTGGAAAATCACGTCCATGAACGCGGAGATATGAGACGCTATCTCGCTTACGTTTGAGACTCTGGCAACTTGGAATTCATGTGTATGGATTAGCTCGTCCAACGTATCGACGAGGCGCGAAACCCGATACAGGAAGTGAAAACGGCTGCTGGGAACGACCATTCGCGCCTTCTCACCTTGTGGTGGAACCGCCACTTCGATCATTGGCCAATAGCTTGAATGAGGTACGGGCGCTGCGATCCACTGATCGTGGTGATCGTCGTTAGTTAGTACATCATCACCATATATGTTAGGAAATTCGTCGCGTCGCACAAAGGCGTCCAGCCAAACCTTGTATTTACCTGCGGGCAGGAGAGAAGGCACTTTACCGGTATTGGGTACGGTGACAGCGTTCAAACCTCGACGAGTAGTTTCGTCCAAGTACAATTCACCATCGAGGACATAGCCTCGCCAAACGGTTTGGCGCTTGCTGAGATCCTTCAACCATATCTCACCCCAAAGGACTTTGTCGGTGAAGAAACAGCTCCCAAGCAAACGTGAATAGTCCCATGATGAAAAAGGAAGCCATGATGAAAAAGAAACCATGTCTTTCTGGATTACCCGGACCGGCACTTTTCTAGCAATACGCTTAATATTTTTTACTTTGCTGTTTTGCGTCATTTTTCAAAAACTCACGTGGTATCTAGTTAAAGGATTAGTGTACTACCTTCTTTCCAAGGTGAATTCGGTTCACCATCCTTCTGTTCCCTTAAGGCAATTCGAATTAACTGCGCCTCTGGTTTTGAATCAGGAATATCAGATTCACGCTCCGCTTCCTCAAAGGAATTAGGTAATGCGGATTCTTCTTCGCTCTGAACGGTCGCCGAAGGGTTACTTGCCGTTTCCAATAGATCTTCCAGAAGAACTTTGTAGAACGACAGGTAGCGTCCTTCCGCGCCAAGATCGACTTCAAGTGAATACTTACAGCCTGGTATCAAGCCGGTAAAAATGAGTGTCAGGTAGCCATCACCGGGTATTGCGTCATCTATTACAGTTCGCTCTTGGTGCAAAGAACCGTCCTCATTGAGCAACCGGTAGTGATCATCCTTAGCCTGCGGCGCGTCGGGGTTAATATGCAAATCAACCGCTAACGCAGGGAGTGAATTAAATACATTTTCATTCCGTCGTGCTATTTTTTGTGGCAAAGACATTTTTTGCGGGCCTCGGGATCAACAACCGTGGATCTCTATAAGTTTACTTAGCATCTGTTCATCTGGATCACCGGATGTTTCCAGTCCATGCTTACCCTGAAATGCACGAATGGCCCCTTCTGTTAAGGGGCCAAGTTTCCCCTTCTCTGCGGAACACTCGAAGCCCAAATTATGTAGGCGTGCCTGTAGCCCACTGAGGGTAGTCACTGGGTCCAATCCGCCGAGGTCAAGCCGGTACTCGGCTCCGCTCTCCAGACGAAGAATCGCGTGACGGGCATTCGGCTTTATCCGCTCATCCAGCCATCCGTTTGCATCGGTTACCCCACTTATCAATACGGAGCCTTCGACGTCCAAGGTATAGCGTTCATCTGCCAAAGGAATATCTTCTTCAAGTAATTGAACTTTTAAGCGACTTGGCATACCTTTTCGGATGAATCGATGGTGTGCATCAACTGGTCGATTTTCCTGTTTGGGACGAAGGTCGGGGATGCAAACTTTGTCACCTTTCAGTAGTACAAATGGATCCTTACGGACACTTCTTAAATCAGAATTCTCCCCGTGATTCCAAAGGGTTTCCCAGAAAAATCCATACTTCAAAGAAATAGAGTCAAGACACTCACCGTATTGAACGACATGTTTACCTTGACCCACTTTATCATCATTTAAGTAATCTTTTTGATTATCGCTCATTACTGTTATACCTTTTTAAGGTGAGTTTCGTTTAAGTCAAAACGGGGTTTCTAGTAGAGAATTTAATTGGTACAACTTAGTTTGGGGCTAATTCAGGGAAAGTTTTTTAGGCTGATCGTGATCAGCCCGGCAACAAGGTTGACCAAGAAGTTAGCGACGCTATGATGAAGAGCGTACCGCATTGTAGGCCCATAGCGGTATAATCACTCATTTTTGATCACCGTCACTCATCGTGGAGCAGGATCAACCACGTTTAATAATAGGCCACAAATATTAGGCCGAATGCCAAGCATCTTTGTCCAAATTTGGGAAGCTAATTTTGCATTGCCCCTCGACAATCTTATCCAGCCGCGCCCAACCATCGCCATCGGTCTTACCCTTGAACTCCTGCTTATCGGGAGTCACGATCAAATAAGCTTCATTAGGAATCCCTACGCCGTCTTCATCGACCAGTTCTATTTCAATCCAGTGCTGTTCCTTTTCCTCTCGCAGTTTTTTGGCGAGCTGCGACGGGGTGGCTGCCGACTCTTCACTGCGCATGGAAATATGGCGCATGGGAATCGTTCGTAACAACAACAGACCGCTGTGGAGTTTTCGATGGTAACGAAGGTCGGGAACCAGAGCAATGGCTTCTTGCAGCGCTGTTTTTTCAGCTTGGGATAGTGTCGGTGCCGCCACCATTTTTTCGAGAAGTCTCCGCGCCTCGTCGTGCGGAATGATCTCATATTGCTCATCGGAATATTCTTTAAGCCATTGCGAAGCCCGGATGATCTGAAACCTGCGCCCTTCAAACAGAAAACTCCCAGCCATCATGCGTAACGCACGAAGCACTCGCTCCTCAGCCACTCGCTGTTGATTGACCGGGCTTCCGGTCGCCGCCGCGTTTTCACGACCGTGAATTTGGCCGCAGACCCGCACCCGACCGATAGCAATCATCCGGGCAACCTGCTTGATAATGCTTTCATCATCCAGCCGGAAAAGCCCTTGAACCTCCCCATGCTGATGCACGATCCGCTGCAAATCGGCCATCGCCAAAGGATCAGTCTTAAAGCTTTGCAGCCAGAAATGAACCGAGTCGTAATCCATCGAGTGAAAATCTGACTCGCATCCTCTGCACAGATGCCCTTGACAGAGCGGCCACACTTTTAATTTGGAGGAAATACGCACCGGATTCATTCCTGAAAGCTAAATCATTTTGGCAACAACTCCAAACCCGCCAACCGCAGACTGCTTGCCAGCAGCGCATCCCACGGCGAGCCGGTTTCAGCCCCCTTAATCGCCCGATCAATCCAGGAACAAGTCCGCAACAGTTGCCGACAATCCGCCAGCGTCAATCGTTGCAGGGCTTGGTTCAGGAGCGGTTTGCGCTTGTCCCAAACCTTGTGGGCGGCGAATATCGCCTCCAGCGGCTGACGCTGACTACGGGCAAAGGCCAGCGCGGTCAATACCCGAATCTCCTGGTGCAAAACCCAGTTGATCAGCACCGGCTCCACGTCCTCGCCACGCAGCCCATTCAGAACTCGCGCCACCCGTTGCGGTTGTCCGAGCAGAGCGGCGTCAACTAAATCATAGATGCTGTAGCGGGAACTGTCGCCTACCGCCGCCAGCACCGCCTCGGCGGTGAGTTGCCGATCCGCGACCGTCAAGACCAGTTTTTCGATTTCCTGGGCAGCGGCCAACAGATTGCCTTCGACCCGTTCGCTGAGCAGCATCACCGCTTCCGGCGTAGGATTCAGGCCCCGCGCCCGCAAGCGCTTTTCAATCCAGGCCGGCAATTGCCGCAAATCCAACGGCGCACACACCACCACGACCCCGGCGCTATCCAAGGCAGTGAACCAGCGGGTTTTTTGCGCGCTCCAGTCCAATTTGCCAGCAGTGATCAGCAATACGGTATCCTCCGCCGGTCGCGTCGCGTACTCGCTCAGCGCCTTGGCGCCGGCATCACCCGGCTTGGCGTTGCCCAAGCGCAGTTCAAGCAGCCGCCGACCGGCGAACAGGGACAGGCTGGCCGCTTGCTGCCGCAGCGTATCCCAATCGAAACCGGTCTCCACAGTCAAGCATTCCCGCTCACTGTAGCCACGCTCACGGGCGGCAGCACGGATGGCATCGGCGGCTTCCTGCGCTTGCAACGGCTCCTCGCCATAGACCAAATACAGCGGCGATAACGTCTTGCGCAAATGCGCGGCAAGCTGGTCGGGGCGCTGTCTCAAGATTTAATCGCCTGCAAGCGGCGGATAATTTGCCAAGCCATATCCTCCGCCATGCTGTCTACCAGCGATTCTTGCGCGGCCTCGAAACCGAGTACCCGGTTCTCGTCGAACAGCAGGCTGCGATTGGCGCTGATGCTCTCAGCAGGAACCAGGGTTTTACCATTGCGGAGCGTGACCTGATAACTGGCGTCATAGGCCAGCCAATACGCACGTTTGACATCGAAGCGGTCGGCAGCCACCGTGCGCCGGCTGCTGCCCTCGCGTAAAATAGTAAGGGTTGCCGTCGCTTGATCCGGATCGCGGGTCACGGTCACGCCGTTGCTCGCCAGTAAGGTCTGGAGCCTGCGGCTCAGGACGCCGGGCGGTACTCCGATAGCCTGCTGGCTTTGCACATAGGTCACGGCCATTTCCGGCGGTAATTGCGCCTGACCCCGTAACTGGAAACCACAGCCGGCCAGCAGCAATATCACCAGTCCTAGCCCACTCCGAATCCTCTCGTGCATGGCGGCGACTCAGCAGACCAGGTTAACCAGCTTACCGGGCACTACCACGATTTTGCGGATCGGCTTGCCCTCAATGAAACGCTGAACATTAGGTTCAGTCTGTGCCGCCTGCTCAATAACCCCATGTTCCGCATCGACCGGCACTTCAATCTGACCGCGTAATTTGCCATTGACCTGTACCACCATCGCCACGAAGGACCGCGCCAGCGCTGCTTCGTCGGGAGTCGGCCAAGCGGCATTTAATACATCATCGCCGTATCCGAGTTCTCGCCATAACTCATGGGTGATGTGAGGAACAATCGGCGACAGCAGCCGCAATAGAACACTTAATCCTTCGCGCCGAACCGCAGCGGCGGACGGTTCTTTACCGGTTTCAATCCGACCCAGCGCATTCAAGATTTTCATGCCGCCAGAAACCACAGTATTAAATTGGTGACGACCGAAGTCATTGAGCGCCTGCCGCAATGCCTCATGCAGTTCATGGCGAATTTCGCGCAAGGGTTCGGAGAGCGTTGCGGCGTCCAAGTCGCCAGCGGCGCGAATCGTTTCCTGGTGTTCGGCGGCGTAAATCCACAGTCGGCGCAAGAAACGGTAGGCTCCCGCAACTCCCGAATCTGACCATTCCAACGCCTGTTCCGGCGGCGCAGCAAACATGATGAATAACCGGGCGGTATCCGCGCCGTATTGCCCAATCAAGGCTTGCGGATCAACGCCGTTATTCTTGGACTTGGCCATCTTTTCGATGCCGCCAATCACCACGGATTGATCATCAGATTTGAGAGTAGCAGCGACTGGGCGGCCCTTGTCATCCGTCTGTACGGATACGTCAGCGGGGTTAATCCATTGTTTGCGGCCCTCTGCGCTTTCCCGGTAGAAAGTGGGCGCGATCACCATGCCTTGCGTCAGTAACCTGGTGAAAGGCTCGGACACCGTAGTCAGACCCAGATCGCGCATGATCTTGGTCCAGAACCGGGAATAAAGCAGGTGCAAAATGGCATGTTCAATGCCGCCGACATATTGATCCACCGGCATCCAGTAATCGGCTCGCGCATCCACCATCGCACTCGCGCCGGGTGTGCAGTAGCGGAAGAAGTACCAGGACGAATCCACAAAGGTATCCATGGTATCGGTCTCACGCCGGGCGGGGCGGCCGCATTTTGGACAGGCGCAATTCAGGAATTCGGCATATTTATTGAGCGGATTACCCGAACCATCCGGTACCAGATAATCGGGCAGGATCACTGGCAATTGATCATCGGGCACCGGGACTGTGCCGCAATCATCGCAATGAATGATCGGAATTGGCGTTCCCCAATAACGCTGGCGGGAAATGCCCCAGTCGCGCAGCCGCCAAATCACCTTTTTCTCACCCAACTGCCTGGCATTCAAATCAGCGGCAATCGCGTCTACGGCCTGCTCAAAATCGAGGCCGTTATATTGGCCGGAATGAATACAGATGCCGTAATCCGCATAAGCCTCTTGCCATGGCGCAGGGGTTTCATCGCCGGCGCGAGTGCGGATCACCGGCTTAATTGCTAAGCCATATTGGTGAGCGAAGGCGAAATCGCGCTCGTCGTGAGCCGGCACCGCCATCACCGCGCCTTCGCCATAAGCCATGAGGACATAGTTGGCGACCCACAGGGGTAATGGTTCCCCTGTGAGCGGATGAGTCACTGTAAGACCTGTAGCGAAACCTTTTTTCTCCTGGGTCGCCAACTCCGCCTCGGTGACGCCACCCTGGCGACATTCATCAATAAAGGCTGCCAGTGCGGGATTGCTTTGCGCGGCATAGAGCGCCAAAGGATGTTCAGCGGCCACTGCTACATAGGTTGCGCCCATCAGCGTATCGGCGCGGGTAGTGAAAACCCAGAGGACGCCGCTTTCGCCCTCACCCCCAGCCCCTCTCCCGGTTACGGGCGAGGGGAGTTGATAGGGAAAGCCAATTCGCACCCCGTAACTCTTGCCGATCCAGTTTTTCTGCATCAGCCGAACCTGTTCCGGCCAGTCGGGCAACTGGTCCAATTCCGCCAGCAGTTCCTCGGCGTATTGGGTGATCGCCAGGTAATACATCGGGATTTCACGTTTCTCGACCACTGCGCCGGTGCGCCAGCCGCGTCCGTCAATGACCTGCTCATTAGCCAGCACGGTTTGATCGATAGGATCCCAATTTACCAAGCCCGTCTTCTGGTAGACGATCCCGCGTTCTAACATCTGCAAGAACAGCCATTGATTCCAGCGGTAGTAGTCAGGCCGACAGGTCGCCACTTCCCGATCCCAGTCCACTGCAAAACCCAGCGACCGGAGTTGCTGTTTCATGTAGGCAATGTTGTTGTCAGTCCATTGCGCTGGAGCAACCCCACCTGCCATCGCCGCATTTTCCGCCGGCAGGCCGAAGGCGTCCCAGCCCATCGGTTGCAGCACGTTTTTGCCTAACATGCGCTGATAGCGGGTGATCACATCGCCGATGGTGTAGTTGCGCACATGGCCCATGTGCAGCCGCCCGCTGGGATAGGGGAACATGGACAGGCAATAGAATTTTTCACGCCCCGGCTCCTCACGCACGGCGAAAGTTCGTTGCTCATCCCAATGGCGTTGTGCTTCCGCTTCAAGAGCTTGCGGGTTGTAAGACTCGGCGATCACGGTGATTTCCCAATTTTCAAACAGTTCAAAGTAAATTGCGCTACACAGCATCGCCAGCCGGATGCGTGGGTTATGCGTTCCAGCCGGTCTTGAATGATGACAAGGAGGTGATTAATAGCGACGATTGCGGCACTTTTTCCGCCCTAAAACCAGAGCGCAGTACGATAGCATAACTTTTTATATTGACAGCAGACCGACCCGATTCCGGTTTATTCCGGGGCAGTTTCCAGGAAGTGAGTCATGGTTTCGGAAGCACTGCCCAGCGGAAGCGGGCATTTTCGCTATCCATCGCGCAACAATCGCCGCAGGATTTTACCGACGTTGGTCTTGGGTAACTCGGTGCGGAACTCAATCCGACGCGGCACTTTGTAGGCGGTCAGATGTTGGCGGCAATGCTCAATCAGCGCCTCGGCGGTTAGTGCCGGATCTTTGCGCACTACAACCAGTTTGACCGCCTCGCCCGATTTTTCATCCGGCACCCCTACCGCCGCCGCTTCGAGTACGCCCGGATGCAGCACCACCACATCCTCGATTTCGTTGGGATAGACATTGAAGCCGGACACCAGAATCAAATCCTTTTTGCGGTCCACAATCCGGGTATAACCTCGCTCATCGATGATGCCGATGTCTCCGGTGCGCAAATAGCCGTCACGGTTAATGACCTGAGCCGTCTCTTCCGGTCGGTTCCAGTAGCCGCGCATCACCTGCGGCCCGCGAATACAGATTTCGCCCGTCTCCCCGATCCCCAGTTCCCGATCCTGGTCATCGCGGATTGACAGTTCGGTAGACGAAATCGGCAGGCCGATACTGCCATTATATTCCTTAAGAGTTAGAGGATTGATGCAGGCCGCCGGGGAGGTCTCGGTCAGGCCATAGGCTTCAATCAATGGTGTTCCGGTCACTTTTTGCCAGCGTTCCGCTACCGCCCGCTGTACCGCCATGCCGCCGCCCAGACTGATTTTGAGCGTGCTGAAATCCAGTTGATCAAAACCCGGCGTGTGCAACAGTCCATTAAACAGGGTATTCACTCCAGTGATGACCGTGAATTTGATCTTGCCCAGTTCTTTGACAAAGCCGGGCATATCGCGGGGATTGGTAATCAGAATGTTGTGACCGCCGACTTTCATAAAGGTCAGGCAGTTGGCGGTTAGCGAGAAGATATGATAGAGCGGTAGGGCGGTAATGATGGTGTCTTCGGCAGGCCGGGAAAACGGACTCAACCACGCCGACGCCTGCTGCAAATTGGCTACCATATTGCCATGGGTCAGCATCGCGCCCTTGGAGACGCCGGTGGTGCCGCCGGTGTATTGCAGAAAGGCAAGGTCGTCATGATTCAATGGTACATCGGCCAAGGGTCGCGCCGCGCCGATGTTCAATGCTTGGCGAAATGGTACCGCCCCAGGGATATTCCAGGTCGGTACCAGTTTCTTGACCCGCTTCACCACAAAATTGATCAATGGGCGCTTGGGAAACGGGAATAAATCGCCCAATTGAGTGGTGATCACGGTCTTTACCGCCGTCTGATCGATCACTTCCTGCAAGGTTCGGGCGAAATTTTCGAGGATGATAATGGCGGATGCGCCGGAATCCTTCAGTTGATGCTCCAACTCACGCGGGGTATAGAGTGGGTTGACGTTCACCGCAATCAAACCGGCGCGCAGAATACCGAATAGAGCGACTGGATATTGCAGAAGGTTGGGCATCATCAGGGCAACCCGTTCACCCTTGCCCAGCCCCAACCCTTGCAGATACGCGCCAAAATCGCGGCTAAGCCGATCCATATCCCGATAGCGCAAACTCACGCCCATGTTGGAATAGGCCGGCAGATCGGCGAAGTGCAGGCAGCTTTTCTCCAAAATATCCTTGATCGACGTGAATTCGTTCAGGTCGATGTCAGCCGGTACGCCCGGTGGATATTCGCGCAACCAAATTTTTTCCATGCCGCTCTCCTCATTTTCGTTATTCCGATTAAGCCGATTCATTGGAAAACGGCCCGAAACCGCCCACAATTAAAAAATGATCCCGATTTGCACTTCGATTTCACTCTTCCGCATGGACCTGCGCCCGCTATGAAAACCCGTGACCGCATTCTGCACACCAGCTTGCAACTGTTCAACGAACAGGGCGAGCCGCGTATCACTACCAACCATATTGCCGATGAAATGGACATCAGCCCCGGAAATTTGTATTACCATTTTCGCAGTAAGGACGAGATTATCGGGCTGTTGTTCCAGCAGTTCGAGCGGCAAATGGATACGGTGCTGCAAACGCCGGAACGCCGGGTGCCGGACATGGAAGACATGTGGCTATATCTGCATCTGGTGTTCGAGAACATCTGGGAATACCGCTTCCTCTATCGCGATCTCGACAATATTCTCAGCCGGAACAAGAAGCTGCGGACTCATTTCCGCCGCATCCTGGAACGCAAGGTTAGCACCGCAGTGGCTATCTGCAACGGCTTGACCAGCGCAGGCGTCATGAACGCCACCGACGAAGAGATCGCGGCGCTCGCCCGCAACATTGCGGTGGTGGCTACTTATTGGCTGAACTTCCAACGCATTCGCGGCAGTCCCACCCCCGGCAACGATAGCGACCATCTCGCGCTGGGGGTTTACCAGGTGTTATCGCTGGTTGCGCCGTTCCTGACCGGTGAAGCACGACGACTGCTGCAACAAATCAGCCGCGAATATCTGACCTGATCCCGGCAATTAGCGTACACTTCCGGTGGGCGTCGAGGCTACCCAATCCTGCAATTGATCCAGTGCCGAATGCAGATCGCCCGTCAGCCGACTGCGCTGTTTGACGGGCGCGGCCAGATCGTGCGGGTGGCGTAGGCCGGTGTAGTAATGCCGCTCGGGATCTTGCAGCACGTCCAGCCGCATCCGCACTCCATGGCGGGCAAAAATCGGTTCCAGTTCCGCCCGTCGGGTGAGCAAGTCGCGGCGAGTGGTTTGATACGCATGTTCGCAGACCCAGTGTCGCCCTGAAAAACTGAAGACGTTGGTGAAGAACATCTTGGCGTCGTCACGATTCGGCTCGAACAGCACCACGTCGGTATGCTCGAACTCGCTGTCATAGGTTTTCATTCCGACTTGCAACCGGGAGTGAATCAGCGCCCGAAATGTCTGCGACAACACCACCGGCAGGCCACCCTCTACCAACCGGCTTACTGGGGTCGGGGTGCCGGTCGCAGCGCTCAGGCGGGCGTCGAAGGGCACCAGCGAATTGATGCACAGCAACAGATCCAGTCCTTCCCGCAGCGCCACCGAGGCATGCATGGTTTTACGCAGCGCGCCATCCACATAGCAGCGGCCATCAATCTCCACCGGCGGATAGAGTCCCGGTAACGCGCTGCTGGCTTGGACCGCCCGCGAAATAGGCACATGGTCGTAACCCGGCGCGCCGAATTCCACCGACTCGCCGGTATCCAGATCCACGGCGACCACATACAGCTTGTTCGCCAACTGGCGGAAATCATTACTCCGGCCAGGGTCGCTCCACATGCGGGCCAGATACTCATGAATCGGCTCGTTGTCGAAAAATCCGGTCGGCAAGGCCCGCCCCAGCCGCCGGGTCAGTGATTGCAGCAGACTCAAATCCAGCGGGTTTTGCAGATAGCGCCAGCACGCTTCCCATGTCAGCCGAGGCAGCGTCGCCAGCCGCCGCCAATACTCAGCGAAGGCCGGGGTCAGAAAAATGCGCGGGTCGAGCGGATGTTCCTCGGATTCGTTGCTAATGAAGGTGTGACAAATCCGCCCGGTGTCGAGCCGGTTGGCCAGCAACGCCGCGATCACCGCGCCGGAGCTGACGCCTACGTACACATGAAGATGATTGAAATGAACTCCGTCGAGCGCCTCGTCGAGCGCCCGCAACGCGCCGATCTCGTAGACCAGTCCGACTGGCCCGCCACCGGCGACCGCCAAGCCAATCCGGGGACCACTGGCTTGGCGCTGAATGCTTTCGGGCTGGGTAACGAGCATAAATCCTCCGTCAATCCTTTATTAAACCATCCGTAATACGCCATTAAATGAGCGGGTTACGGATGGTCTTCCCGTGCTTGGCGCAAGGCGTCAAGCTGGGCGTTCAGTGCGTTTAACCGCTGGGTCAGTTCCAGCAGATCATCGCGATTGGGCACTCCGATCTGCCCCAACACTCGCGCCAGCCGATCCTCGAAAATCTGCTCAATCTTGTCCCAGGCATCGGTCATTTTGCTACGGGTTTCATCGGTTTTTTCGCGTACCGTTTCCAGCGTGCCAACGCGGGCAGCGCGGGTTTGCTCCTCAATTTTTGCGCCTTCCGCAACCAGCGCCTCGAACAGCTTGCCACCTTCTGTGCTCACCTTGGCGGATGCGCCCAATCCGGCCAGCCAGATCAAATGCGCAGATTCCTGTACCGATTGGGACCACGGACTATCAACATTATCCAGGACTTTTTTAACCATAACGCTGCTCCAATTGATGAGTTCTTATGCTTATTCTGTGACCATAACTTAGAACAAACACCCTAAATAAACGCGGCTAGGGGTCCAAATTGATATGCGCTTTGAACGACTGCTCGATCCGTTGCGCGTCCATGGCTTCGCCCCAAGGACTCATCAGCGTGATCAATAGCAATTTTTCAAATTCGCTGGCAAAGCGGCCGATGATCGCTTCGGGATCAGTCACGATCCGGCTATCCGCTACCAGGCCGAAATGGACCCGGTCGTTGTAGCTGAGAATACTGACGCCGATGCCGACTGAACCCGACTGCGGCACCCAGAACATCATCTCGGCCACCCGCGCCCCACCCAAATAGAGCGGATCGCGCGGGCCGGGCACATTGGTCATCACCGCCGAGGCTTTATTGCTCAACAGATCCAGCAGCGGTTGTTGCAACAGGTTGGGACCCATGCCGACCGCGCCCAGCAAACCCAGCGCCAGGATCGGCTGATAGGATTCCTTGAGTTCGTTCATCCGCCGCCGGACTTCGCGCACGCGCTCCAGCGGATTAGCGATGCCCACCGGCAGTGCCAGGAACACCAGGCCGAAGAAATTGCCCAGCCGAGTTGCTTGCTCCGGTGGCCGCAGATTGACCGGAATCACCGCCCGCACCTCCAAATCGGCGGGCACTGGATCCTCCTTTTCGACCAGATAGGCCCGCAGCGCACCGGCCACCGCCGCCAGCAGCACGTCATTGACTGAGCCACCCAGTGCCTTGCCGACGGCTTTCACTTCGGTCAGCGGCAGCGGTTCGGCCCAAGCGACCCGCTTGGACACCCCCGGTGCCCCCTTGTAGCGGGTTTTGGAATCGTCTTTCATCAGCGCCAACTGGGCGATCTCCGCTGCCAGCCGAGCGCCATTGCGGGCATAGTCGAGAATGTGGGACGGATGCATGACGATGTCGGCACCTT
Organism: Candidatus Contendobacter odensis Run_B_J11; assembly: GCF_000531125.1. Classification (GTDB taxonomy): domain Bacteria; phylum Pseudomonadota; class Gammaproteobacteria; order Competibacterales; family Competibacteraceae; genus Contendibacter; species Contendibacter odensensis. Next base: position 27,319 of record NZ_CBTK010000112.1, read on the forward strand.
CCTCAACCAGATCCCGACCCAGCTTGAACGTCGTGCGCGCTACCTTGTCCATCGGCTCGAAAAAACGCCGGAATACGCCGCCATAAGCCGCCGGTTCCACCGCCGCTGCGGTGAGAGAGGACACGACGGAAGCGGAGGAGTCGGTAAGCGACAACAGGACATGAATTAGCGCGATGCCGTCGGCGTAACAGTGATGAATGCGCAGGATCAGCGCGCTGCCGCTCTGATAGTTTTCAATCAGGTGGAATTGCCACAGCGGCTTGGAAAAATCCAGCGGCGCACTCATCAGATCGCTGGCCAGATTTTGCAGCTCGGTCTTGTCGGCTCGACCCGGCAGCGCGGTACGCAACAGATGCCGACGAATATCAAAGTGAGGATCGCTTTCCCAGAACGCACCCGCAGTTTTCTGGACCACGCGCTGGGTGAAGCGATGATATTTCAGAAAGCGGGTTTCGATGACCTCTTGCAACCGCGCATAGGTTAGCGGCTCGGCGCAAATCATCACGCCGGTGATCATCATCAAATTGGTGGGGCGTTCCATGCGCAACCAGGCGGTATCGATCCCCGATATGCGCTCGCTGTCTTTTTTCTTGGGCATAAAGAAATCCAGAATCATGATTATTGTCATTCTAAGCTGTCGGATTATTAAGGCACTTTGTCGAATTGGCCGCCGCACTTTTACATCATTTTGCACATAACCATTAGATGCAATGAACCCCTACGCGGGTTGATCTACACTGAGCGCCAATTTCGCAAACCCTCACCACTGGAGAAAATCCACCATGTCCGATCTAATCCGCTGCTTCCAAACCGCCGCTGAAGACAGCAAGAAATTGGGCCAGCGACCCGACAACGATACGCTGTTGAAGTTGTATGCCTGCTTCAAACAAGGCGAACACGGTGATATTGAAGGCAAGCGTCCCGGTTTTACTGACTTGGTGGGCCGCGCCAAGTACGACGCTTGGGCCAAGCTGAAGGGGACGCCTCAGGAAACAGCAATGCAGCAGTACATCGATCTGATCGAATCACTCAAGTCCGCTTGAATACAGCATAGTTCGGCTTTCCAGCGGCGTTAGCGCGGCGGTTCATCCGGGCTGTCCGGGCGGGTGCCCCGCAACAGGCTTAATCCACTTTCCATCAGCGACGAACCGGTGCGAACTACCTTCCGGGCGGTTCGATCCAGCAATTCGCTGGTGGCCAATGAAGTAATGGCGTCGGCGAATCCCTTGCGCACTTCCTCCCGGAACGCCGGCAGTGTCGCTACCGCCGCCTCCCGCAATCCCGCCGTCAATTCCGTGCGGGCCTGTGGCAGCCACTCGCTGGCCGCATCCTCCAGACCGCCCCGTACCTGGGTGCGCAGCGGTTCCAGCAGTTCCTGACCGGCTGCGCCCGCGCCCGCTTTCACCCGTGCTTCCAGCACCTCGGCGAACGCTTCCAGCCGGGTCTCCAGCCGTGGCCGCAGCCAGCGCTGAAACACCACCAGTCCCAGGGTCAGGGTACACAGGCTCGACGCCAGCGCGGTAACGACGATCATTATCAGGAGTTGTGTGCTGTTCATTGATCACTTTCTCACTCCGCTGATGCTGCGGATGGCTTGTCGTAGCAAGGATTTTCAGGGCAGTCACTTCTATAATTAACAATTGTTAACTAATTAAAGTCAGGAGCCAAAATAACATGAACTATTTCGTCACCGGCGCTACCGGCTTCATTGGCCGGCGTCTCGTCGAAAAGCTGCTGCAACGTCCCGATACCACGGTGTACTACCTGATTCTGGAACGTGAATTACCGATAGTGGAGACGTTGCGGCTGCGTTGGGGCGCCGCTGCCGACCGCACGATCCCGATCATCGGCGATTTGACGCTGCCGCGCCTGGGCGTAGCGGAAATTGATCTCGCCCGGCTCAAGGGCCAAATCCAGCACCTGTTTCATCTGGCCGCAATCTACGATCTCAAAGCCAGCGCCGAGATTCAGGAAAAGGTTAATGTCGCTGGTACTCGCAATGTGGTCGCTTTCGCCGAAGCGGTCGAAGTCGGCTGCTTTCATCTGACCAGCTCCATCGCCGCCGCCGGCTTGTACGAAGGCGTGTTCCGCGAAGATATGTTCGAGGAAGCCGAAGAACTGGATCATCCCTACTACCGCACCAAACATGAATCGGAAGGCATCGTTCGCCGTGAATGTTCGCGCCCGTGGCGAGTCTACCGGCCCGGTATAGTAGTCGGTGATTCGCGCACTGGCGAGATGGACAAAATTGACGGTCCTTACTATTTCTTCAAGCTGATTCAGAAGTTGCGCAAGTTATTACCGCCGTGGATGCCAGTCATCGGCATCGAGGGCGGTCGGCAGAATCTGGTGCCGGTCAATTTTATCGTGGACGCGATGGATCATATTGCCCATCAGCCGAATCTGGATGGACAGTGTTTCCATCTGGTTGATCCCCATCCGCACCGGGTCGGCGACATTCTGAATCTCTTCGCCCGTGCCGCCCATGCTCCGGAAATGAGTCTGCGGGTTAACGCCCTGATGTTCGCTTTTGTGCCGGAGATCATCAAAACCGGGCTGGCGCACATCAAGCCGGTGCAGCGGATGCGTGATCAGGTACTCAAGGATCTGGGGATGCCGGGGGATGTGATGCGCTTCGTCAACTATCCCACCCGCTTCGACTGTCGGGAGACGCTAAAGGCGCTGAAAGGCACCGACATCGCGGTGCCACCGCTGGAAAGCTACGCCTGGAAGCTGTGGGATTACTGGGAACGCCATCTTGATCCGGAACTGTTCATTGACCGCAGCCTGAACGGTGCGGTGAAAAATAAGGTGGTCCTGATCACTGGCGCCTCGTCCGGTATTGGTAAAGCTGCCGCGCTCAAGATTGCCGAGGCTGGTGCCAAGGTTCTCATCGTCGCCCGCACTGAAGAAAAATTGCGGGAAACGCAACAGGAGATTCAGGTGCTGGGCGGTTCCGCTTTTATCTATACCGCTGATGTGGCGGATATTCATTCCTGTGACGCCCTGATTCGCCGAGTATTGGAGGATCACGGTGGAGTGGACATTCTTATCAACAACGCGGGGCGTTCCATCCGCCGTTCAATTGAACACTCGCTGGATCGTTTCCACGACTACGAGCGCACCATGCAGCTCAACTATTTCGGCGCGCTACGGCTGATCATGGGTTTTATTCCCACCATGTTGAATAGGAAGCGCGGCCACGTTATCAACATTTCCTCCATCGGTGTCCTGAGTAACGCCCCGCGCTTTTCAGCCTACGTTTCGTCCAAGGCAGCGCTGGACGCTTTCTCGCGCTGCGCGGTCGCCGAGTTCTCCGACAGCGGTATTGAGTTCACCACCATCAACATGCCGCTGGTGCGCACGCCGATGATCGCGCCTACCAAGCTTTACCAGCACATCCCTACGCTCAGTCCGGAAGAGGCTGCTGATTTGATCGTGCAGGCGATCATTTACAAGCCGGAGCGTATCGCTACCCGGATTGGAATTTTCGCCCAAGTGCTGCACGCCGTGGCGCCCAAGCTGTACGCCGTGATTATGAATACTGCGTTCCGGCTATTCCCGGAATCCACTGCCGCCAAGGGCCAACAGCCCAGCGACGCCCAGGAACCGTCACTGGAGCAAATATCCTTCGCCCAGTTCACCCGGGGTATTTATTGGTAGTACTGACCCATTGCGCACTGCTCCATTATCGGTAGTGCGCGGTTGGGGAGCTTTTTGCAACCGCTGGGTCAAAGGCTGGCGTGGATCGTTCCACGCAGTCGCCTTGCGAGGCGGCTATCCCGGTGGGTTTCGGCGAGTCCGCGCGCCGGAACCACCACACCTTTCGATTCCTGAACCCCTAAAACCTGCCCGTGAGAGTTAAACCATGAAACTGAAAATTGGCGATCCCGCCCCCATGTTCACCGCCACTACGACCGATGGCAGCACCGTCCATCTGGCTGATTATCTGGGCAAGAAAGTGGTGCTGTACTTCTACCCGATGGATGACACCCCCGGCTGCACCAAGCAGGCGTGCTCGTTGCGCGATCACCACGGTGAAATCCGTGACTGCGGGGCTGCCGTTCTCGGCGTGTCCACTCAGGATGCGGCTTCCCACCAGCGCTTCACCGCCAAATATCAGCTCAATTTTCCGTTGATAGTTGATAGCGACGGCGCAATTGGTAAAGCCTATGGCGCTATGGGCGACGGCTTCCTGGGTGCGGCGATGAATCTGATGGGTATGGCCAGCCGCATTACCTTCATCATTGACGAAAACGGCCATATCGCCCACATCATTGATAAGCCCGATTGCGCCCACCACGCCGAAGAAGTCCTCAAGCTGTTGTAGGATCAGCGCACACCGGCATCATTCCCATGCGATCCGACATTTTGGGTGGTTTATCCCTGATCGTCGGGTAACATAAGGGCATTGCCGTCAGAGTGCAGGGGATCGCTGTGAATCCGCATCAGCTTCCACGCGATCCCTCTTCCAACCACCTGCTGTTGAGCTGCCACGCTGCTGAAGATGCCACCATGACCCTCCACACCTTGAACCTTCCCCACCGATGGCAGTGGGGCGGCGCCAGCCAGCAAGGCGGACGCCATGAACAGCAGGATCGTTGGGCCGTTTTCGAGCCGCCCGGCAAGAGCGGCCTGCTGGCAATCCTGGCAGATGGGATGGGCGGTCATGTAGGAGGCGCTTTGGGTGCGCAAATCGTGATTGACATCGCCCGCGAGTTCATCCAGAACCCGCCCGCAGTGCTGCGTACCGATCCATCCGCCGAACTTGAACGCCTCTGCCGACGAATGCACGAGGCCATTAACCGTCAGTCGGAGACCGCCCGCAGTACGGTGGTGATGGTCTGGATTGACCGTAATCAGGCCCATTGGCTGAACATCGGCGACAGTCGGCTCTATCATTTCCGCGATGGGCAGCGCCTGATGCGCACCCGCGATCACTCTGCGGTGCAGTTGCTTATGGATTTGGGTGAAATCAACGAATCCGAGATGGCGACTCATCCCGCGCAAAACCGGCTCTACCGCTCCATGGGCGGTGATGATGCGCCTAAACCTGACTTGGGCCGAGTTTCGATCCGCCCTGGTGATCTGCTGGCACTGTGTTCCGATGGGATTTGGGAACATGTGACTGAATCCGAATTGTGGAGCGCTACCCTTGCCAGCGGCCCCGACGCTGCCGCCCGGTTGTTGACTGAGCAGGCTACCCGGCGCGGCGGCGCGGCGGCAGACAATGCGACCCTGGTTTTGTTGCGTGCGGATTCGCATGATGCCGGCGACTCATCAGGCTGGTTGCAACGCTTGTCGGTAGGGTTCGCCTCCTGGTTCGGTCGTTAGCGCTGCCCTGTCTTCCCCTGTCGCTGCCCTGCACCCTCACTTACTGAAAGGGAAGACCGATGGCTGAGGAAACCAACGCGCTGCCCACCGGTTATAGCCTGCACCGTTACCAGATCGAAGGGGTGTTAGGCGCCGGCGGTTTCGGCATCACCTACAAAGCAATGCACGAAGCGCTGGAAAACGAAGTCGCTATTAAGGAGTATTTCCCGGCCGAGTGGGCCTATCGCGATCACAATGGCACTACCGTGCGCGCCAATTCCCAAGGCCAGATTCCGGCCCGGAGCGGCGAGCCGCCGTGTTACGAATGGGGACTGCAACGGTTCCTCGACGAAGCCAAGATTCTGGTGCAGATCAATCACCCCGGCGTGGTGCGGGTGCGAGATTATTTCACTATGAACGGTAGCGCCTACATCGTGATGGAATACGAAGAGGGCGAATCGCTGAGTACTTCATTGCAGCGCGGCGGTATTTTGCCGGAGCCCGATTTAATACGGCTGTTGGGCGACGTGTTGCCCGCGCTGGAGGCGGTCCACGCCCAAGGCTACCTGCACCGCGATCTCAAACCCAGCAACCTTTACGTCCGTAAAAACGACAATCGGGTCATCCTGATTGACTTCGGTGCCGCCCGCCAGGCGCTGGGGCGGCGCACCCGCAGCGTCACCAGTGTGGTCACGCCGGGCTACTCTCCTATCGAGCAATACGTGACGGTCGGCGATGATTACGGCCCCTGGACCGACCTCTACGCGCTCGGTGCGGTGTTGTATCGCTGCATCACCGGCGCGCCGCCTATCGAAGCGCCCGGTCGGGTACTCAAGGATCCAGTACATCCGGCGATTGAGGTTGGCGCTGGACTGTATTCACGCGGCTTGCTGTACACGGTTGATCAAGCGCTGGCGGTCCGCCCCGAAGATCGCTTCCAGAGCGTAGCCGCCATGCGGGAGTCGTTGCAGACTACCGATTCGGCCAATGCCTTGGCCGATTTTTCCCAACTTCCGCCTATCGACTCCGCATTCCTGGATTTGCCCTCGCCGATGAGCGCCGCACGCTTTGGTTCCGCCGTGGCCCGTTCGGAATCGTCAGCGCCATCCACCCGCGAAAATTGGCTAGGGGGTGTCAACTCACTGCCGGATCGTCCTCCAGCGCTTGACCGTTCACGGCCTTCCCCTCGGCCAGATTCCCGCCCAGCCACCGGCGGCGCCAGCTCGCCTGACTGGACTCTCTCTGACCGTGTACCGCCCCTGTCCCAACCCGAGCGGATCGAAATGCGCTCGGTGACTCCACTAACGACGCCTGCCGATGCAGCGTTACCGTTACTGGAAAATGTATGGGATCATCTGGACGAGTTCACGCTGCCCTCAGCCCCCAGTCAACCCAACGCGGCTGAGATCGAAGTATCGTCCCAACCTCAGTCGCAACCCCGGTCGCAACCCCGGTCGCAACCCTCAGCTTCTCTGCTCAATCGCTCGCCGCAATCAGCGGTGGCCTACCTGAAAAAAGCCGCGCCGTCCCGGCGAAACAGCGTCCCCAGCGTGCATCTGCCGGACGCGCCCGCTTCCACTCCAATTCCCGTAGACCGTAGCGAACCGACTTCTGCACCGCGCTCGCCGGTGGTGGATTCGGGGGGTACGGTTCGATCCATTCACTGGACGCGGGTGCTGCTCACCGTCTTCGCCATCTCAGGGTTGTCGGGAACGGGAATTCTCGCCTATGAGTATTTCAAAACGTTCCAGGAGCAGCATCAGCAGGCAACGGCCGCTCAGCAGCAACAGGAAACAGCGCAGCGGGGCGAGGAAGAAACCCAGCGCCGCGAGGCGGAAATTGCCGGTCACATTGACCAGGCTCGCCGGGCCATCACCAATAAAAACTGGGCGCTGGCGGATCACTATCTGAATCGGGCGGCGACCCTGAATCCCGGTCATTTGGCTATAGCCACCGTCCGTACCGAACTGCTGGTGGCCCAGCAGCCCAGCGCCAACACCAAAACCCGCACTGATCCCATCACGGGATTGGAACTCAGTTGGGTCGAAGGCGGTTGCTTTAGTATGGGTAGTCCCGCCACCGAACGGGATCGCAATAGCGATGAAACGTCGCACCAGGTATGCGTCAAAGGGTTCTGGATCGGCAAGACTGAAATCACCAACAGTCAATATCGGCGCTTCAAACCTGGCCATAACAGCGGTGTCTTCCAAGGGCTTTCCCTGAATGGCGATACTCAGCCCGCAGTCAATTTGAACTGGAACGATACCATCGCTTTCGCCGAGTGGCTGTCGTGGGAAGCCGGCGCCGGCAAGCGTTTCCGGCTACCCACCGAAGCCGAGTGGGAACGCGCCGCCCGGGCGGGCACAACGACCCGCTATTACTGGGGTAACGACATTGACCCGCGTTACGCCAATTTTTCCGACCGTAACGACCCAACCGGCGCGTCCATTGGTAGTCTGGATGATGGACAAGCCATCACCGCGCCGGTCGGCAGTTATCCGTCGAATGCTTTGGATGTGCGCGATATGGCCGGTAATGTCTGGGAATGGACCTGCTCGGAATACGATCCGAACTACAGTGGCGCTGAACAACGCTGCTCAACCCGGCGCTCCAACGAAGGCCAACGGGTGGTTCGTGGCGGTTCCTGGAGCAGCGGTGCTGGCGAGTTGCGATCAGCCCGGCGTCTGCCCCGCAAACCCAGCTATCAGGATGCCATGACCGGTTTCCGGGTCATTATGGAAGAGTAAGCCGATGCTGAGCTGGAACCTTGACCCAGCGTCGTCGGCTCTGGCTGCGGACTCAGGGTTTGTTGCGGCGACTGACCATGATCGTGGCATTGCCCTCAACCACAATTTTGTCCCGCACCGTACAAATAGTGTTGATGATCACCCGCCGCCGCTCCGGGATGATCTCCTGAATGGTGCAAACAGCGGTGACGGTATCGCCGATCCGCACCGGGGCCTTGAAACGTAATTGCTGATCCGAATAAATGCAGCCCGGTCCGGGCAACCGAGTGCCCAATACGCAGGAAATCAGTCCGGCGCAGAACATGCCGTGGACGATGCGGCTCTCAAATGGTGTCTTCGCGGCAAATACTTCGTTGCAATGCACCGGGTTGTTGTCACCGGTCAGTCCTGCAAACATCACTACATCGGTTTCGGTGACGGTCTTGGCGTGAGAGGCGCTCATGCCGACTTCCAGATCTTCCAGATAGTAGCCGTGGATACTGTCGTTATAGCCTTCGTGAGTCGAGTACATGCGTTTCTCCAGATTAGGGGGATGTTCAGGCGCATAGCCTACACGAGCGGCAGGAACGGAGTGAAACTTCCCACTGACCGTGGTGTAGCCAATAAATGCATTGCATCGCCAAGGGGGACTAAATACCATGCTTCAGTAGGGTTTAGCGCCATTCCAGAATTTCAGAACGCAGAGACTCACAACCAAAAGGTGAACAATGAAAATTCTAGTCGCGGTAAAACGGGTGGTTGATTATAACGTCAAGGTTCGAGCCAAGGCGGACGGTTCCGGGGTAGAAACCACCAACGTCAAAATGTCGATGAATCCGTTCGATGAGATTGCGGTGGAGGAAGCGATCCGCTTGCAGGAAGCGGGCACAGCCAAGGAAATTGTGGCGATCTCGCTGGGGATCGCCGCCTGTCAGGATACGATCCGCACTGCGCTGGCGATGGGCGCCGACCGGGGCATCCTGGTGGAAACCGAGGTTGAACTGCAACCACTGGCAGTCGCCAAGCTGCTCCAGGCGGTGGTCGATCAGGAAAAACCCGATCTGGTTATCCTCGGCAAGCAGGCTATTGATGACGATGCCAACCAGACCGGCCAAATGCTGGCGGCGCTGCTGGGTTGGCCGCAAGGCACTTTTGCCTCCAAGGTCGAGGTTGGGGCGGGCACAGTCAATGTCACCCGCGAAGTGGATGGCGGGCTGGAAACGGTGGCGCTGAAGTTGCCGGCGGTGGTCACCACCGACCTGCGCTTGAACGAGCCGCGTTTCGTCAAGCTGCCCAACATCATGAAAGCCAAGAAAAAGCCGCTGGCCGTATTCAAACCGGCAGATTTGGGCGTGGATGTCGCGCCGCGTTTGATCACTTTGAAAGTGCAGGAACCACCCAAACGGCAGGCAGGGATTAAAGTTGACAGTGTCGCCACTCTGGTCGATAAACTCCACAACGAAGCGCACGCCATCTAACGCCTCAGGTAACGAATCATGAGCATCCTGGTTATTGCCGAACACGACAACGCCGTCCTCAAGGCGGCCACTCTGAACACCATTACCGCCGCTACGCAACTCGGCAGCGATATCGCCGTGCTGGTGGCCGGTCACGGTTGCGGCGCAGTCGCTGAGGCTGCCGCCCAAGTTGCGGGCGTCAAAAAAGTGCTGCTGGCCGACGCGCCGCACTATGCCTATCAACTGGCCGAGAATATGGCGGCGCTGGTAGTCAGCTTAGCGGGCGGTTACAGCCACATCCTGGCGCCTTCGACCGCTGGCGGCAAAAACACGCTACCACGGGTCGCGGCGCTGCTGGATGTGGCGCAGATTTCCGACGTGATCAAGGTGGAGAGCGCCGACACCTTCGTGCGCCCGATCTACGCGGGCAACGTGCTGGCGACGGTGCAATCCAAAGATTCGGTCAAGGTGATGACGGTGCGCGGTACGGCGTTTCCCGCCGCCGTAGCGGTCGGCGGATCCGCCAGTATTGAAGCCGCAGCCCCCGCTGCCGATGCCGGTATTTCCCGCTTCGTTGGTCAGCAATTGACCCAATCCGACCGGCCCGAATTGACCGCCGCCCGCGTTATCGTCTCTGGTGGGCGTGGCATGGGCAACGGCGACAATTTCAAATTGCTGGAGGATGTAGCTGACAAGATGGGCGCAGCGGTAGGCGCCTCCCGCGCTGCCGTAGACGCCGGTTTTGTGCCTAATGATTACCAGGTGGGCCAAACCGGCAAGGTGGTCGCACCCGAACTTTACGTCGCGGTGGGTATCTCCGGCGCTATCCAGCACTTGGCCGGAATGAAGGATAGCAAGGTGATCGTTGCCATCAACAAGGATGAGGAAGCGCCGATTTTCCAAGTGGCTGACTACGGTCTGGTGGCGGACCTGTTCACTGCCATCCCCGAACTGTCCAAGGAATTGGACAAGCTGAAAGCCGCTGGTTAAACATTCCCATTCTGATCCCGCGCCGCTGTTCCAGCGGCGCTCATTCCCCTAATCCCTTATCGTAACTCCCCCCAGAGGAGACGTTTATGACCACCTATTCTGCGCCAACCCGCGATATGCAGTTTGTCATCAATGAATTGGCCGGTTTAGCGGAAGTCGCTGCGCTGCCCGCGTTCGCCGAACAGGAGATCGGCCCCGGACTCTTGGAAGCGGTGCTGGAGGAGGCCGCCAAGCTGGCGACAGAGGTGCTGGCACCCCTCAATAAAGTCGGTGATATCCAGGGCGCACGGATGTCGCCGCAGGGGGTGATTCCCGCCGATGGTTTTGCCGAGGCTTACCAGCAGTTTGTCGAAGGTGGCTGGAACGGCATCGGCTGTTCTACCGAATTTGGCGGGCAAGGGCTGCCGGAGATCATTAACACAGCCACCCAGGAGATGTGGAACTCCGCCAACATGTCCTTCGCGCTGTGTCCGTTGCTCAACGCCGGCGCGATTGAAGCGATCCGTCACGCCGGATCCGCTGAACAGAAGGCGCTGTACCTGCCGAAAATGATCAGTGGCGAATGGACCGGCACTATGAACCTGACCGAGTCGCAGGCCGGTTCTGATTTATCGGCGGTGCGCACCCGCGCTGTACCGGAGGGCGATCATTACCGCCTCTTCGGCCAGAAAATCTTCATTACCTGGGGTGAGCACAACATGACCCCGAATACCGTTCATCTGGTACTCGCCCGTACCCCGGATGCGCCGGAGGGAGTCAAGGGTATCTCGCTGTTCATTGTGCCCAAGTTCCTGATCAACCCGGACGGTTCGCTGGGTGCCCGTAATGATGTTAATGCCGTGTCCATCGAGCATAAGTTGGGTATCCATGCCAGCCCGACCTGTGTGATGGCTTTCGGCGACCAGGACGGTGCGGTGGGCTATCGGGTCGGCGAGGAGAACAAGGGCTTGGTCTACATGTTCATCATGATGAACGAGGCCCGCTTCAAGGTCGGGTTACAAGGGCTGGCCATCGCTAAACGCGCCTATCAGGCGGCGCGGGAATACGCCAGGGATCGGGTGCAGGGTCGGCCGGTGGGCGCTAAGAGTGGTGAGCGGGTGACCATCATTCATCATCCCGACGTGCGGCGGATGCTGATGCTGATGAAATCCCAGAACGAGGCGATGCGGGCGCTGGCCTACGTGGTGGCCGGATATATGGATCTGGCGCGTTATCATCCCGATGCCGCGATCCGTAAAATCCATCAGGCGCGAGTGGATTTGCTGATTCCGGTGGTCAAGGGCTGGTTCACCGAGATTGGTATCGAAATCGCGTCGCTGGGGGTCCAGGTTCACGGCGGCATGGGTTTCATCGAGGAAACCGGCGCTTGCCAGCATCTGCGCGATTCCCGCATCACCACCATTTATGAAGGGACAACCGGGATTCAGGCCGCCGATCTGGCGGGCCGCAAGTTAAGCATGGATCAGGGCGCGGCGATGCGGGCGCTGATTACCGAGATGGGAGAGGTTGCTGAACAGTTGGGTCAAGCGCCCGGTGATGATATGGCTGCGATCCGCACCGGTTTGGGCGAGGGAGTGCGGGCATTGGCCGAGGCGACTCAGTGGATACTCGATACTCGCGACGCTAACGCCGTCATGGCGGTCTCGGTGGATTATCTGATGCTGGCGGGTACGGTCTGCGGCGGCTGGCAAATGGCGCGGGCGGCGCAGGCAGCGCAGCGAAAGTTGAGGGTCGGCGAGGATCTCTTGTTCCACGAAGCCAAACTGGTGAGCGCTCGCTTCTACGCTGAACATGTGTTGCCCAAGACAGCCGCTCTGCTGATCTCAATACGGAACGGCGGGGTCTCAATCATGGCGTTGACTGCCGAGCAGTTCTAGCGTGGCGTCCTGACAGGTCATTCCCTGCGGTCTTGCAAGGGCAGCGCGAAGTTTCGGTTGCCTATTTTTGCCACGGAAAAACGGTTGCGGTACATTTTGCTGATGGCATCACCCCTTGCTGATGTCAGTGTCGTGGTGGACGAGTTGACGACTTGTTCCGCCACGCTGGCTTGGCTGCAAATGCAGGAGCAAATCGCCATGGTCGCTACCCATCCGCTTGCGCAGAGGATGCCCGTGTCCTACTCGTCCGCCGACAACGGGGAGTACATGAATGATGCGCAGTTGGCTGATTTTCGCCAAGTGCTGCTGGAGTGGAAACAAAGTCTGCTGGACGATGTGGGCCGCACGGTGAACCACATGCAGGACGAGGCTACTGCGTTCCCTGACCCCAACGACCGTGCGACTCAGGAGGAGGAGTTCAGCCTTGAACTACGCACCCGTGACCGGGAACGCAAGCTACTAAAGAAGATCAGTGAATCCTTGGCTCAGATTGAAAGCGGCGACTACGGTTATTGCGAAACCTGTGGCATCGCGATTGGGCTGCCACGGATGCGAGCCAGACCGACCGCCACGCGGTGTATTGATTGCAAGATGTTGGAAGAAGTGCGCGAAAAGCGGGGTGGCTAATCTCGGCATGTAAGGTACGCGGTCGGTTTGCGCCGTCCCCAACCGGCTTGCTGCATTTGGGTTCGCTGATTGCCGCGCTGGGCAGTTTTCTGGAGGCGCGGCGGTGTGGTGGTGAATGGTTGCTGCGCATCGAGGATGTAGATAGTCCGCGCACCGTGCCGGGAGCGGCGGATGCCATCTTGCGTACCCTCGAACAGTGTGGGCTGCACTGGGATGGGCCGGTGTGCTATCAAAGTCAGCGGACGGAACGCTATCAAGCAGCGCTGGAGTGGCTGTTGCGCGCCGGACGAGCCTATCCCTGCACCTGTACCCGACGGCAATTGGCGAGCAATCCTCGTGCCCGCGACGGCAGCCCAATCTACCCAGGAACGTGTCGCTGCGGTGTGCGCCAGCCGGATCGACCTTGCGCCATTCGCCTGCGGGTGAATGACGCGCCGATCCTGTTCCAGGATGCGTTGCAAGGCAGCTATCAACAACGATTGGAAAGCGAGGTTGGCGATTTTATCATCCGCCGCGCTGATGGTTTGTTTGCCTATCAACTGGCGGTAGTGGTGGATGACGCTGACCAAGGTATTAGCCAGGTGGTGCGTGGCAGCGATCTGCTGGATTCCACACCCCGGCAGATTTATTTGCAGCGTCTACTCAAACTACCCACTCCCGATTACGCACATCTACCGGTGGCGGTGAACTCCGGTGGCGACAAGTTGAGCAAACAAACCGGGGCGCCGCCGTTGGACGAACGCAATCTTGGTTCCGCGTTGTGGGCTGCGCTGGATTTTCTGGGGCAACAACCGCCGTCTGATTTGGTGCGGGAACCGCCAACGATCATCCTGGACTGGGCGCTGGCCCATTGGCGGTTGGATCGGGTGCCTGCGATCCGGTCCTGTCATCGCGCTTTTTTCGCCTGCCCGTAAATCCCGACCGTGTAGACAAGGCTTAGGTCGTAGACTAAAAATAATGAGTCCCAAATAGGCGCGGAAATAGCTTCCACCGCCGCCTGCGCTGAATGCACTACGCATATCACCACCACCGCTAAAGGAGACATACGATAATGTCTGACAGCAAAATTTATCCGGTACCCGCCGAAGTCGCCGCCCACGCCTGGATCAACGACGCGCAATATCAGGAAATGTATCAGCGCTCGGTGGATGACCCAGACGGGTTTTGGGCGGAGCAAGCCAAGCAATTCGTCACTTGGTTCAAACCTTGGGACAAGGTGCTGGACTGGGATTTCACCAAGGGCCACATTCGCTGGTTCGAGGGGGGCACGCTCAATGTCAGTTACAACTGTCTGGATCGCCATCTGGCGACACGCGGCGATCAGGTCGCCATCATCTGGGAAGGCGACAGCCCCAACGAAGACCGGAAAGTCACCTATAAACAACTGCATACCGATGTGTGCAAGTTCGCCAATGTGCTGAAGGGGCTGGGCGCCAAGAAAGGGGATCGAATCTGCATTTACATGCCGATGATCCCCGAAACTGCGGTCGCCATGCTGGCTTGCACCCGCATCGGTGCCATTCACTCCATCGTATTCGGCGGCTTCTCGCCCGATTCGCTAAAAGATCGCATCCTCGATGCGACCTGCACCCTGGTCATTACCTCTGACGAGGGGATGCGCGGCGGGCGCAAGGTGCCGATGAAGGCCAATATCGACAAAGCGGTGCAGAGTACGCCGAGCGTACAGAAGACTGTGGTGGTCAAGCGTACCGGTGGCGACGTTGCTTGGGTCGAAGGCCGCGACGTGTGGTATCACGAGCTGATGGCTACGGCGTCCGCCGACTGCCCGCCCGAACACATGGACGCCGAGGATCCGCTGTTTATCCTGTACACCTCCGGCTCCACCGGCAAGCCCAAAGGCGTGCTGCATACCACGGGCGGCTATCTGCTGCATAGCGCGATCACCCACAAATATATCTTCGACTATCATGACGGCGATATTTACTGGTGTACCGCTGACGTGGGTTGGGTCACCGGCCACTCCTACATCGTCTACGGCCCATTGGCCAATGGCGCTACCACGCTGATGTTTGAAGGCATCCCGACCTACCCGAACGTGAGCCGGTTCTGGGAGGTGGTGGACAAGCATCAGGTTAATATCTTCTACACCGCGCCGACCGCGATCCGCTCGCTGATGCGTGAGGGCGAGGAACCGGTCAAGCGCACCTCACGTAAGTCGCTGCGGCTGCTGGGTTCGGTGGGTGAGCCGATCAATCCCGAAGCTTGGGAGTGGTACTACAACCATATCGGCGATGGCCGCTGCCCGATTGTGGACACCTGGTGGCAGACCGAGACTGGTGGCATTTTGATCACCCCGCTGCCCGGCGCTACCGCGCTGAAGCCCGGTTCCGCTACCCGCCCGTTTTTTGGGGTATGCCCGGCGATAGTAGATGCCGAGGGCCAATTTCTGGAAGGCGCCACCGACGGTAATCTGGTCATCACCCGGCCATGGCCGGGGATCATGCGCACCTTGTACGGCGACCATCAGCGCTTCGTCGACACCTATTTCTCGATGTATAAGGGACTGTACTTCACTGGTGACGGCGCTCGTCGCGACGAGGATGGCTATTACTGGATCACCGGTCGGGTGGACGACGTGATCAATGTTTCTGGTCACCGCATGGGCACCGCTGAAGTTGAATCGGCGCTGGTGTTGCATCCAGCGGTCGCTGAGGCTGCCGTGGTCGGCTATCCGCATGACATCAAGGGGCAGGGCATCTACGCCTATGTCACTTTGAAACTGGGCATCGAACCGACCGAGGCGTTACGTAAGGAACTGATCGCCCACGTCCGCAAGGAAATCGGTCCGATTGCTTCACCCGACGAATTGCAATGGGCGCCCGGTCTGCCCAAGACCCGTTCCGGCAAGATCATGCGCCGTATCCTGCGCAAGATCGCGGCCAATGAAGTGGATGCCCTGGGGGATACCTCGACGCTGGCCGATCCGAATGTGGTCAGCGATCTGGTGGATAACCGCGCCGTCAAGTAGCGCTGAGTGATTGGCCGCAGCCCAGGCTGTGGCTGGTTGAACCTGTACCATGAACCCGGTCCTTCCCTGAAGGGCCGGTTTTTTTAGCGCTCGGTTGTTGAATTTCTGTTGATCCCAAGGTTGAATTGTAGGCGGGGAATTGTTCAAAATTGACCGTAACAATTAAAAGCCAAGCCGGTAGGCCTGCCGGCGCCCCACCCCCCGCCTCAACAGGAGACCGGTATGAGCGACGTTGATCCCATCATTGGTAATTGGTATCGCAACCAGGAAACCGGCAACGATTTCGAGGTTGTCGCCCTGGATGAGGATGCCCAGACCATCGAAATTCAATACTTTGATGGCGAATTGGAAGATCTGGATTTGGACGCCTGGTACGAGCTGCCGATTGAGTCCATCGAAGCCCCGGAGGACTGGTCCGGTCCCTTCGATGAAATGGAATCGGACGATCTGGGCTACGAAAAAGAGGAAGATGCAGCGAAGGACGAAGACGATGTGAGCGACGAGGATGATTTGCTCGCGGACCACGACGAGGATTGAACCCGTAACTTCAGCAGGTGGGTATTGCAACACCGGCGGAAACCGTGACGGCCTGAATCACACCAGAGGGTAAGTGTGTTGCAACTGCTCATATACCATGCCGGATATTTCCCTGATCACATCGCCACGCGCCTGCTGCCAGGCCGGATAGTTCTGGGCTGGTTGGGCCTTTTCGATGATGCCGATGAAAGTATAGGGGTAACTTCGTCCATCGCGACCTCGAGCTACCAGAATGCCCATATCGCCGCACAGCCGCGCCGTAGTGCCAGTCTTGTCGAGAACCTGTGTCTGTCGCGCTACCCCCACCGCGTCGGTGTAAATCCGATCCCGGTTCGGGAGATACATCAGCCGCCTGAGTTCACCGGAATAAGGAAGTTGGTCGTACCAGAGTGCTTGCAGGAAGCGATGGTAGTCGAGCGCAGAGGCCCGGTTGCGGTAACTCCGTCCATCGCCGGGGATGCGTTCAACGATCCGGGTTTGGCGGAAAACGCCGGGATAACGCTGCTTGAGAGTAAGTTCCGCCTCGGCGGGACCGGAGCGGTGGCTGGTCCGGCTCAGTAACTCAATGAAATAGTTGGTGGCGCGGTTGTCGCTGTGCTGGATCATGGCCTCCATGCGCTGGCGATGGAACGGGGTATAACTGAGTTTGCCTTCCTGCACCTTGTGGAAAAAGGCCAGCGCAATGAACGGCTTGATCATGCTGGCGCTTTGATAGGGCGTAGCGGCGTTGATGGTGACCAGGAATCGTCGGCTGGTGAAATCATGGACCAACCAGGCCGTGCTTTCATTGGCCGCGAGTCGACCCGCCTGGCGCAACTGCATCAGATAGCGTTGGATCGTGAGATTAAGATCAGTGGATTCTAGGCGCTGAATCCTGAGTGGGGTCGAAGGTTGAAAGTAGCGCACCGGCCCGTTTGGGTGGGCCACAGGCGGTGGCTCTATCCACCGGGCCGCAGTGCTGGATTGCGGCAGAATCCCGAGGCCGGCGGTTGCGAACAGGGTCGTCAATCGAGTGAGAAACGTGCGCCTGGAAGCCATGGCAACCGCGTCAGAGTCAGATTCGATGAGTGAAGTTAAAGAGGTGCGGCGAGAACTCATGGTTAGGCGGTCTCCAGCAGGATGGAGTGAGATTGAACGGTTATTATGGGCCGATGACCTGGAATTCGACCATGACCGGATAATGATCGGAGCCGATGGCCGATCCAGCTTTCCGTTGCAGAGTCTGGATTCCTTCGGAGAACAGCGCATGGTCAATCGGCGTCCACAGCAACGGCCAGTCGGCAGGCCAGGACGGCTGAATGCCGCGCCCTTGCAGGCTGTTGTGCAGACCGGAATCGGCCAGCAAGCGAGTGAAATACGGCGACCACGGTGAGGTGTTGAGATCGCCCAGTACCAGCAGCGGTGGCGGAGTCTGGCGTATCAGTGTCGCCAGTTGATGCAGTTGTTCGTTGCGGCCTTGGGCAAACGCGGCGCTGACCGGTGGCCACGGGTGAACCCCGATTACGGTAAACGGATGTCCGCTGGCGGCGATAACAGCCACAATAGCCGGTGGACCTGCATCGCCGAAGTGAATGACGCGAGCTGAGGAGAAGGGATGGCGACTGAGGAGGGCGATGCCAAAGGGGTCATCTCGCGGCTCGGCCATACGATGTGGATAGTGTTCGTTTAGATCACGCAGACGGTCGAGCAGCCATGGGGTTGCTTCCAGTAGCACCACTACATCGGGATCGAACTCCATGATGGCTTGCCGGATGCGTTCGTGGTCGCGGTTGTCGATATTGACATTGGCGAGCAAGGCCCGTAACACAGGTAATCCATCACGAGCAGCCCGCGCCGTGGGGTTATCGCTCCAGAATGCCGGCGCGATGACTGCTGCGTTGAGCAGGGCAAAGATTCCGAATAGCGTTGCCCAGTACCATTGACGCATCAGCAGTAGAAGGATCACGAATGTGCCCAGGGCGAGCGCATACTGCACCCGGAAATGCGTAGTGAGTTCAAAGACCCACCAGAAATTTCCAGCGAAACCGGCCAGCGTAACCCAGCAGCCCAAAACGCCGGCGGCGATGAGCAACCCGCTGAAACTGACACTGGTTTTCATGACTGGAACCCTGGAATCGTCATAGAGGATGGATAGGTGGGGCTGCGAAATGTGCTGGGCTGGTACCCTGACAGGTATCAGGGAAAACCACGATAGCACTCGCGAAATTCCTGATTTACTCTAAGGTTACGAATCTTGATATTACCCGTGCTAGAGACAAGGCTGAAACGATAACATCGTATAAAAAATCAAAAAATGGCGCTCAGGGAGGGCCAGCGGTGGCGCCACTGACTACCAAAGCGAGGAATTCAAAATGAAAAACGACATTACCCGTCCGGTGAAAGCCAAGCGTTATGGTAGCGAAGGATTGATGCCAGCGGACAAGCATAGCTGTCCATATCGCGGCACAACCTCTTGTGTCAGTGCCAGTGGCGGTAGTTATTGCGGTGGTTACGGTGGGGATGCACCCATTAAAGGTAGCCAGTTGCACTCGGTCAGGTGCCTGGAAGAGAACAATACGGACTTCATTCCGTATGGCTGGCCGGGAGTGCCGCGCCGGATGATGCACCCTCTACAACCTCGTTAATACAGCCTTGGGTGCCAATCAGGCGTGTCATTCCGGTCAAGGGTAGGCGGCAATGCCCTACCCTAAGCGCCTGATCACGGCTCCACCTTCACCCGGATTTTCTGGTCGTTCTGCCACTCGCCAACGATTTTCTGCCCACCCTCGTAAAGTATGCCCTGTCCATTCTTGCGCCCATTACGCCACTCGCCCTCGTAGCGGTCACCGCTGCTGTAATAGTACACACCCTGACCATTGGGCTGGTCGTTGGCGAAATCACCGACATATTTATCGCCACGGTCGGCGTAGAGATAGGTGCCTTGACCGTGCTTGCGTCCATTGCGCCATTCGCCGTTATAGCGGTTGCCACTGCGGTAATAATAAGTACCTTGGCCGCTGATCACACCGTTGCGCCACTCACCGGTGTATTTCTCCCCACGGCCCGCATAGACATAAGTGCCTTGTCCATGCATCTTGGCGTCGCGGAACTGCCCCGAGTATTCACTGCCGTCTGGATAGCGGTAAGTCCCTTCGCCATTCTCGCAATTGCCACGCAGGCAATTGGCGGACTGTCCGGGCTGGGTCGCCTTGGCCACGGTTTGAGTGTCTGGGACATGCGGTTTCGGGGATTCCGGTTCCGATACCGACGGCGGTGTAGCAAGTTTGGCAGTAGCGACCTCCGATTTCCGGGGAAGGACGGCTGAGAGGGTACTTTCGTCACCGGCACGCAGATCAACCTGTCCATTCCAGTCGGTATAGCCTTCTTGGCGGACGCGCACTTTGTAGGAACCCGGCTTCAGTTCTACTTCCAGCGGCGCGGTGCCTACATTGCGTCCGTTAATCCAGACTTCAGCGTCGTCCAGGTTCGCCCGGATTTTCAGCAGCCCCGGAGCGGAAGGTTGTTGTTGCAACTGCTTCAATTTGGCGCGAGCCGATGAGACTTGCCGACTCTTGGGGTAAGCGGAAAGGAACTGTTCAATCTCGGTGGGATCGGTACTGTTCCTGACCGCTGCCCAGGCTTGATCGGCGGTACGCGGCTTGGCTGTCGCATCGGACGGTTCTGGCGAGCGACCATCGAGAATGCCCTGTGGGGCTACCGTCACCTGCATGCTGACGCTATCCGCAGTTTCGGTCTTGGACAGTCGGGCATGGCGATCCTGAGCAATGATCCGGGTTTCGGTATCGTTGGAGGTTGACGCCGGTGAGGAGCGATCCTGGGGCTGGGGGACGGAGACCAGATCGAGCGGCGGCGCTTTCACGTCTGCGGGTCGCTCGGTTCGGATCGGAGCTGAAGGCGCTGCGATTTCGGTTTCAGCCTGGTCGGTCGGAGGTGACGGGGTTTTAACGACGGCTTGCGTCCGGGCCGTCAATTGTTCGCGTAAACCGGTGATCCGGGAATCGCTGCGGTTAAGCCGCTCCAGTTTGTCGAGCGAACTCTGTGCCGCCTTGATATCGCCACGCCGCACCGCCGCCGCCGCCAGGTCCGCATAGTGATCGGCGATTTGAGCCAGACCCGCGCGCGCTTCGGCGTTACCTGGATCGCGCTGAAGTACGTTGCTATAACAGTCAGCGGCATTGCCGCCCTTGCCCGAAGTCAGCCGGTTGGCTTGCAAATAACCAGTGCATTCCCGGAGCAGGGCAGCCACCCGATCAACTGGCTCGACCGGTGTTTGAACTGGCAGTGGTGCGGCCTTGGCATCGCGTAATTGCCTGCGCACTTCATCGCGCAGCGCCAGCAGCCGGGAGTGGTCGGGAGCCTGCTGCAAGCCCTGCTCGATCTGCACCAGGCTGGTCTCGTAGGCGCGGTTGCGCTGAGCATCCAGCGCCCGCGCCAACGACTCATCGGCTTTCTTCCGGTGCTGCTCGGCGTCAGCTTGCAGGCGAGCCTGTTCCGCTTTACGCCGTTCTTCCGCCGCCGCCTGCTGGCGCGCCGCCTCGGACTGACCTTGGTTTTTGGTGAATCGCGCCTGCACCTCTCGTTTGAGGGTCAGCAGACCGGGATGATCGGGCAGGGCCTGCAAGCCCTGTTCGATATGGACCAGGCTCCGATCCAGCGCACCTTCCTGTTGGGCACGCTGGGCTTGTTCCAAAAACTGATCCGCCTGCAATTTCGCCTGTTGTCGCTGCTCTTCCCATATTTTACGGGTTTGGACATCGGTGATTTGCCGGTTGACCTGCTCGCGCAGCGCCAGCAGTTCGGGATGGTCGGGTGCGAGTTGTAAACCCTGTCCGATCAGGCCGAGACTGTCCTCCAGTGCGCCCTCCTGCTGGCGCTGGTGGGCTTGGGCGAGCCGTTGCTCAACTTCAGCGCGCCGCTGAACCGCCGGGTCGGCAGCAGGCGTCGTCGTGGGTGTAGCGACCACCAGCGGCGGGGTTGGCGGGGTGCGCAGGAACCAGAACCAGGAACCGCCGGCCAGCGTCACCCCCGCCAGAAGCACGGCCACTGCCTCGGCTTTCCAACCCCGGCGAGGTTGGGTGGGGGTGGCGCTCCTCCGGGTCAGATCGGCGATATTAAGCGGACCTACCGGGATCGCATCTGGGTTATCCAGGGCGGCGATGAACTCCTGACCGCTTTGGAAACGCTGGTTCGGATCCTTATCAAGCAATTTGTTCAGCAGGGGTTGAAAGCGGCACAGTTCTGGCGGCAGTTCGGGAATCGGTGCAGTCACATGCATCATCGCCAGCGCAAAGCTGTCATTCGCGTTGTAAGGCACTGCGCCGGTGAGCATCTCATAAAGCAGGACGCCAAAGCTGTACAGATCGGCGCGGGCGTCCACATCCTGACCGCGTATCTGCTCTGGACTCATGTAACGCGGGGTGCCGATGGACAACCCGGTACGAGTCATAATCGTGCTGCTGCCCAGGGTTTTGGCGATGCCGAAGTCGGTGAGTACCGGGCTGCCGTTTTCGCGGAACAGAATATTCTGCGGTTTGATGTCGCGGTGAATAATGCCGCGATGATGGGCGTAGTGCAGGGCACCGGCGATGGACCGGGCGACGGCCAGCGCCTCTTTCAGCGGCAGGCCATCGCGGATCCGCTGTTGCAGGGTATCGCCCGGCAGGTACTCCATGGACAGGTAATAGTTACCCTCGTAGGACGCGATGTCGTAGACCGTGACGATATGCGGATCGCTGAGCTGGGCGATGATGCGGCCTTCCCGCAGGAAGCGCTGGGCGAATTCTTCGTCGGTGGTGAGAACGGGCTTGATGACTTTCAGCGCGACATGGCGGTGCAGCGACTCCTGCAGGGCGAGATAGACAATCGCCATGCCGCCTTGACCGAGTTCGCGCTCGATCTGATAGCCTGGAATATGCATGTTCAGGTCCTGTTGCTATGGGCGTCGCACGGGGTGAGTCGGTGCCGGTGGGCGGAGAACAAGATACGGCGCAGGTTTAGCACGGTATGATAGTTCCACAAAGTGTAAGTCGTCGGTTGGGTTGCGGCAAAAACGATAAAATTTGAACCAAGCAAATAATGTGCCTCCCATTTTACAACCGGTGGCGCGATCTGCCACCGCCTTCGTGCGAGGAGTCTTTGCGCATGTCCGGTAATACCTTTGGCAAGCTGTTTACCGTCACCACCTTTGGCGAGAGCCACGGCCCGGCGCTGGGCGCCATCGTGGACGGCTGCCCACCGGGGTTGGCGTTGGCCGAGGCCGATTTACAATATGATCTGGATCGCCGTCGGCCAGGCAAGAACCGCCATACTACTCAGCGCCGCGAGCCGGACCAGGTGCGCATCCTGTCCGGGGTGTTTGAAGGCCGAACCACCGGGGTGCCGATTGGGTTGTTGGTTGAGAATGTGGATCAGCGATCCAAGGATTACGGCAAGATTATGGATCGATTCCGGCCCGGCCACGCTGATTATCCCTACCAGCAAAAATATGGCCGGCGTGATTATCGCGGCGGTGGTCGCTCCTCGGCGCGGGAAACCGCACTGCGGGTCGCGGCAGGCGCCATTGCTAAAAAATATCTGCGCGAACGCTACGGGGTGGAGATTCGCGGCTATCTGGCCCAATTGGGGCCGATTCGACCGGTCAGACTGGTCTGGGAAGAAGTGGACAATAACCCGTTCTTCTGCCCAGACCCGGATAAGGTGGCGGAATTGGAGCAGTTTATGGACGCGCTGCGCAAATCCGGCGATTCCATCGGCGCACGGGTAACGGTAGTCGCTACTGGGGCGCCGGTGGGCTGGGGCGAGCCGGTTTTCGACCGATTGGATGCCGATATTGCCCACGCGCTAATGAGTATTAACGCGGTCAAGGGTGTCGAGATCGGCGCGGGTTTTGCCAGCGTGGAACAGCGCGGCACCGAACATCGCGATGAACTCAGCCCGGAAGGTTTTCTGAGCAATAACGCGGGTGGGGTTGTGGGTGGAATTTCCACCGGTCAGGATATTGTTGCCAGCATGGCGCTGAAACCGACCTCCAGCATCCGCTTGCCGGGGCGCACCATCAATCTCCAGGGCGAGGCGGTGGAGGTGGTGACCCAGGGTCGCCACGATCCCTGCGTCGGGATCCGCGCCACCCCGATTGCTGAGGCGATGCTGGCGCTGGTGCTGATGGATCACGCCCTGCGTCATCGGGCCCAGAATCTGGATGTGCGCACGGCTACGCCGACGATTCCCGGCGCGATCCGCAGCCTCTGACCCTGCCTGGATCAATTGAACAGCATCTCTACCATGCCGCTGTCCAGATCGTAGCGGGCGCCGACGATTTTCAATCGCCCGCTCTCTTCAGCGGCGGCCAGCACCGGTGATTTTTTCAGGCGCTGCACGGTGAGTGAAACGTTGGCCCGCATGGCGTTTTCGGCCAGATCGCCCATCCCCCAGGCGTGGGCTTTGTCAATAGCGGGTTTCAGGCTTTTGACCAGGTAGCCGATCTCACCCGGCACGGCGGCGGGTTCGCCCTTACCGCGCCGATGCTCGCCGCCACCGTGTTCCAGCACTTCGATGCTGGCCTTGATCGCCCCGCAGCGTTCATGCCCCAGCACCATAATCAGCGGAATCTTGAGTTCAAAGCTGCCAAACTCGATGCTGCCCAGCACCGCTTCATCGATCACCTGACCGGCAGTGCGAATCACAAACAGATCGCCCAGACCACGGTCGAAAACCAGCTCTGGCGGCACTCGCGAATCCACGCAGCCGAGAATGGTGGCGAAAGGTTGCTGCGACTTGGCGATTTCAGCGCGCCGCTGGAGCGAACGATTGGGGTCAGTAAGACGGTTGGCGACGAAGCGCTGGTTGCCATCCATCAACCGCTGCAAGGCTTGCTGCGGCGAAGTCATCGCCGCTTCAGTGGTGCTGTGTCCGGTCTCGGTGGGCGGATCGACCGTAGCGCCGCCGGGTGTCTTGGGTATTTGCGGTGGCATGTCCTGTTCCGCCAGCGCCGGGTAACCGGCACAGGCGGCTACGGTGGCGCCCAAGGTGGCCATGCTGGACAGCCGCAAAAAATCACGGCGTGAAAAAATGGGCTCGGACATGAGAATTCCCCCTGTAGCAATCAGTTTGTCGTTATCAGGGCGCATTGTAGAAGTTCCGCTCGCTGTTGTCGGCAAGCTGCACTGAATTTTCACCCGATCTCCCATGCTCACTCTCGGTCTCTACGCCCGTCTGTCCGGTTTTTATCTGTTCTACTTCGCCGCCTTGGGAGTGTTGCTACCGTATTGGGGTTTGTATCTGCAAGCGCTGGGTTTTGATCCGGCGCGGATCGGCGAATTAACCGCAATCCCGCAAGCCACCAAGCTGGTCGCGCCCAATCTGTGGGGCTGGCTGGCGGATCGCAGCGGCTGGCGGATGCGGATGGTGCGTTGGGCCTGTCTGGCGACGGCGCTGAGCTTCGCCGGGGTCTATGCAGCGGGGAATTCCTATCTCGGACTGGCGTTGGTGGGACTGCTGTTCAGCTTCTTCTGGAATGCTGCGCTGCCCCAGTTTGAGGCGGTCACCCTCAATCATCTCGGCCAACACACCCACCATTACAGCCAGGTGCGGTTGTGGGGATCGGTGGGTTTTGTCGTAGCCGCAGTTGGGGTGGGCTTTTTGGTGCGGGACTGGGGTATTAGCCTCGTGCCGGCGCTGATGCTGGGGTTATTTATTGCAATATGGTTGAACAGCTTGCTGGTGCCGGATCGACCCGCCGCACCACTGACTCAGGCTGCGCCACCGCTTGCCCAGGTGCTGCGCCAGCCTGCGGTGATCGCTTTTTTTACTGCCTGCTTTCTCAATCAGGCCGCCCACGGCGCGTATTACGGCTTCTTCTCGTTGTATCTGGAAGGCTACGGTTATTCCCGCGAATTCATTGGCCTGTTGTGGGGGCTGGGGGTGACGGTCGAGGTGGGAATGTTCCTGCTGATGCACCGGTTGCTGCCGCGCTTCGGGCCGCGTCGGTTGATGTTGGCGGCACTGGCGCTGGCCACGCTGCGTTGGTGGCTCATCGGTCATTTTGCCGGTGAGCTGCCGATCCTGTTGTTCGCCCAGACCCTGCACGCCTTCAGTTTCGGGGTGTTCCATGCGGTGTCCATGCATCTGATTCACCAATTCTTTCCCGGATCGCTCCAAGGACGCGGCCAGGCGTTGTACAGCAGTTTGAGTTTCGGTGCGGGCAATGCGGTGGGGAGTCTGGCTGCGGGTTATCTGTGGCAAGGATTGGGAGCGGTGGCGATGTTCGATTTGGCAACGGCGTTAGGCGCGCTGGGCTGGTGGGTGGCATGGCGAGGGTTGCGGGTGTGAGCGGGATTACGGCACCAGCAGATCGCCGCCTTCCATATGCAGCACTTCCACCCGCCAGCCCACCAGCAGTACGCTGCCGATCCGGCGATGTTGCCCGGTGTCGCTAAACTCGAACAGATACAATCGCTCCAGCTTCAATCGCCCATCGCGGTCGCGCCGCCACCACAGCCGTTCCAGCGCTACGGTATCGTCCAGCAGTTGCACCTGGCTCTGCTGGCAGGCTCTGGCGCTGGCGGCACAGGCGTGTTCACGGGCGCCGAGGCTGTCGCGCCAGAACCATAAGCCGATGCCGGATAAAGCGAAAAATCCGAGCAGGAAGGAAAAGCTCATAGCAGCGGTTTCAATCGGGCCAGGATGTCATCCCGCGCCTGGGCCAGCAGCGATTCCCGATCCAGGCTGTCAAGAATGTCCTGCACCGCCCGCTTCGGCCCGCCCTCGCCCCAGGATTTGCCCTGAGCGAAATACTGCTCGGCGGCGCGCCCTACCACATAGGTGCCGTACCAGGCTACCGCGCCTTGCGCTCCGGCTGTTACTACCGTAGACAGCCCCAGACTGATGCCTTTGAGCGCTGACGCCACCAGGTTCATTCCCCACACCGTGCCCATCAGAAACACCAGTTGGGTGAAGATGGTTTTGAGCAGCGAACCGGCTTCGGTGCGGCTGATCGGCAGGCCGTACACCCGGCTCAGATGCAGAATCATTGCGGCGTCGGTGGCGACCGCCGCCAGAATGTCGGCCACCGGAATCGGGTTCAGCGCCACCGCCACGCCTTTCCCCAGGCAATAATTACGTACTATCTTATCCGCGACATCATGGCGGATGGTGATGATCTCGCGGCTCAGCCGGTCGGAAAAGCGCCCGGCAAACAGTCCCGCGTTGAGCGCCGCCATGGTTTTGCCTTCAGCTTTGAGGATGTCCCAAATCCGCTCGCGCAAGGCGGTGACGTCGGCGGGAGGACAGCGGCGGGTTTCAGTTTCATTGCCGTCAGCGTCCACCAGAATCACGATGCGCTCGGTCGGCTGGGCGGCGGCGATCACAATATCCTGGGGTTGAATCAGCCCCTCAGTGCGCTCGCGCAGCGTCTGCAACAACAATTCGCGGTCGGCGCGGGTGTAGCGGTCGATTTTGTTCAGCACCAACACCAGCCGCTGCGCCACGCCCTTGACCTGCCGCAACGCCTTTAGCTCGGTGTCGGTGATGTCGCCGTCCACCACAAACATGACCAGATCGCTGCGGGTGGCTACATCGTGCGCCAGTTGTTCCCGCGCTTCGCCCGCCACTTCGTTGATGCCGGGCGTATCAATCAGGAATACGCCGCCGGCGTCGTACTCCTGCCAGCGGGCGTGGTCGGCGCGGGTGGTCTCGCCGTGTAACGGGCTGGTCGAGAACCGCATTGCGCCTAGCAAGGCGTTCAGCAGTGCCGACTTGCCGACGCTGACCCGCCCGAACACCGCGATGTGAACATGGCCGTGTTCAATCTTGTCCAGCAGCACTTGCAGTTGCTGGTACTCCTCAGCCAGCGCCGCCCGCACCGGCGGCGGTACCCGTTTGTCGTCCAGCAGTTCCCGCAGGCTGTCGCGAGCCAGCGCCAAGTGGGCATCGCCGTTAACCGGGAGGGGTTCCGGCACTGTCACCCTCCCGTTGCCGCGCCCAAACCAGTTGGGCCAATCGTTTTGCACGCGCTTCCAAATCTTCACTCAGGTTATCCTCGAACATCCGCAAGGCGGGGCCGCTTGCCAGATCGCCACGGCTTTCCAGAGAGCGGGCGACCGCTTTGCCCAGACTCTCGAAGATCAGCCCATAGACCACAGCGTGCATCATGCCACCTACCACGGTGCCCATGCCGGGAAAAGCCTTGAACACGTTGCCGACCAGAGCCAGCAACAGGTTGAGGCTGCGCTTGAGCTGGTTGCCGGCCAAATCCAGGAAGCGCTGCATATCCACCTCACGCGCCGGCACTTCGTACAGTGCGCATAATTCCTTCATCAGATTAAAGCCCAGATAGCCCTGAATCAGCACGTCGGTACCGGGACTGACTGCGGCCAGTGCGCCGAACACGGCCTTGCGCGAATAACCTTGGACAATGGCATCGGCTTTTTCGCGGCGGTGCTGGGCGACAGCGGTATCCAGCTTCTGCTGCGCCAGCACGAACACGGCGGTGTCACGCAGCGCATCCAGCACCTGCGGATCGCTGTCGAGATAGCGTTGCAGGGCGCGGCGCAACTCATCAGTCTGCGCCGGGCGTTCACGCACACTGGTTTCCTCGCGACCGTCGTGATAAATGCGGGTGACTTCCTCCATCCCGCCGCATTGCACTGGCGCCACTTCCAGGCGCTCGCCGACCCTCTCAGCCAGTCGTTCGCGCACCAGTTCCAGTTCCCGCCTGGTATAGCGATCCATCTTGTTCAGCGCCACGATCAGCGGGCTGCCCAGATCGACCAGAGTGCGCAGCGCCTGGTACTGATCGCGGGTCAGGTCGCCCTCACAAACGTAGAGGACGACATGAGCGCGTAATGCCTCGTCACGGGCCAAGGGATCCATGGTTCCATCCGCTTCATTCAACCCCGGCAGATCCGCCAAAATCAAGCGGTCACCGGCGGAACTGGTCCAGATGTAGTAGTTCACGCTGCGGGTGGTGCCACCGCGCACGTCAACGGCGATCTCGGTACCCGGCAACAGGGAGCGGATCAACGAGGACTTGCCCGCGCTGATCTCGCCGAACACTGCCACCACGATCTCGC